>JAITOE010000186.1 GCA_031290135.1 Eubacteriales Family XIII. Incertae Sedis bacterium | reverse complement strand
GCCCCCCGGCGGCGATCCTATGTACCTAAGCTTCATAACAGCAACAATCACCCTCCCGCGATCCGCAACGGCCTGCATGCCAAGAAATCCAGCGACACCAAGCAATACTCCGTTCCGTCGTGGATCCCCTGCAAGCCGCGCCCGAAATTCTCGCGCCCGTGCAGATGCCCGTATACCACCTTGCTTACCTTATATTTCCGGATGAGCTCCAGAAACCCAGAATCGTCCTTTTTCTCATTGGTGGGCGGAAAATGCAGCATGACGATGCGTTCCTCCAAACCCGCGCCGGCCGCCGCTTCCAAGGAAAACGCGAGCCGCATAAGCTCACGGGCGTAAATTTTCTCATCGTGCTCGCCAAAAACGTTGTCGCCGGGACAAATCCAGCCCCTGGCGCCGCAAATCGCAATGCCTTCGGCATCATAATAGGCGTTTTGCAGGAAAAGCATGGACGGATCCAATTGGTTCAGCCGCGAAACCGAATGCCACCACAGATCGTGGTTTCCCTTGATCAGCACCTTCTTGCCCGGCAACGCCGCGATCCAACGCAGGTCTTCTTCCGCCGCGTCCTGCTTCAGCGCCCAGGAATGATCCCCCGCCAGCAAAACCGTGTCCGTTTCGCCGATCAGCCGCCGCCAGTTTTCTTCCAGTTTCTTCAGGTAGTCCACCCATTCCCCGCCGTAGATATCCATAGGCTTCTCGCCGGAGAGCGACAGATGGATATCGCCTATGGCAAAAATGCTCATGTTCCGCTCCCCCCTGTTCCCGGCCCGACCTGTATGCCCGGCCCCGTCGCCGTTCCCGGTCCCGCCTGTATGCCCGGCCCCGTCGCCGTTCCCGCGTCCGGTTTCGTCGTCCCCGCGTCCGGAATCACTGCGGCACCGCTTTCCACCCCGGTAAACGGTTCGTTGACGACAATGCCGTCAATCTCCGCCAGCTTCTGCCCGGCGCGGCCGAAAAAACCGCCCGCGTCCATGGCGTACAAGAATTCCCCCTGCCTGAGAATCTGCAGGAATTCCGGATCCGGATTCCCTTCCGGCAGCAGGACGGCCTGGGGCCTGACGGTTTGCATGAACGTTCTCAGCTGTTCCTCTGGATAATCCCCCGGCTCGACCCGGAGTATGCAGCAAGAATATCCCAAATATTCCACTTTCGTCCACTCCGACAGGTCTCGGATCACCGGGATCATCCTTGCCTGCATCTCTGCGAAACGCTTCGCCTTCGCCTCGTCCTGGATGAAAACGACGCCCCGGTTGGTCGCCCGCCCGCTGTTCAGTTCCCCGAAACGCGTCAAGGTTTCCAGCGTGTCTTCCGTGTCAACCAAGATCCGCTTCTCAGGGTGCGCCGCCAGCCAGGCCGTCAGTTCCGCCGGGATCAGCGCCGGCGGGCTGCTTCGCCCCGCCTGCCGCGCGGCGCGCTGCCTCTGTTCCGCCCGCGATTTCACCAAGACGGCCATCCCTATCCTGCGCGGCAAAGCCGCCCGCCCCTCCATTTCCGCAAGCACTCCCTCCAGGCTCTTCCCCTCTAAGTATATTTTGCGCAGCACGTCTTCTTTCAGGTAAAAATCCCCTGTCTCCACCATGCGCTTCGCCCGGATGCTGTCTTCCTCCAGGCCGTCCATGGCGGCCGGCGCGCCGGTTTCGGTATTCCACGCCCTGCTGTTTTCAAAAATGCCGTCCCGCGATATTTCAAAGGCTACATTGTCCTTGATGAACGAACCCTTCAGCATGTACGTTTTTTCAGCCACGAATCCCTCTTTCGCCGTAAGCAGGTTCTGCCCCAAATAGAGCGTGTCCAGCGTTTCAAGCCCCAAAAGCCAGGCCGCCGTGGGCAATATGTCCGTCTGTCCCCCTGCAATATGCAGGGTGCGCGCGCCGTCCTGCGACCCCGGCATGTGGAACGCGAAGGGTACGTTCATCATCGTGTCGTAGTCGTAAGGCGCCCCAAGCCACAGGGACGCCCGGTCGTCGATCAGGGCCAGTCCCTGGTGATCCCCGTAGGCGATGATGAGGGATTCCTCGTACAGCCCGTCCGCCTTGAGCGCGTCCATAAACAAGCCGAAACACTTGTCCGCGTAGTGGATTGCGTGTACGTAATTCCCGAAGGTCGAACCCTCGTCCCCCGGCAGAAGTTCGATTTCCTGCAGTTCTTCCGGGACGCGGAAGGGGTGATGGCTGGAAAGGGATATGAGCATGCCGTAAAAAAGCCCCCGTTCGCGTTCCGTTTCCAGATATTTCACCGACTGCGCATAAAAAGCCGCGTCGCTGACGCCGACGATGCTGCCGCCGCCAAGCCCCTCTATCGCGTCGTTTTCGTAATATTCCTCACTGTAAAACATGTCAAAGCCCTGCGCCGGGTACATGTCTTCCCTGTTCCAGAACGTCTTGTCGTAGCCGTGCATGACAAAGCTGCGGTAGCCTTCTTCTGAGAGCAGCACCGGCAGGCCCCGGAAATAGTTTTCGTCGTAGATCTGATAGGTGTAGCTTTCGATGGATCCGATCATGGAATTGTTCACGGCGAATTCCGCGTCCGACGTGTTCCCGCTGGCGCCTTGCTGGTAGAAATTGTCAAAATAAACGCTGCCGTTTTCCTGTATCCACCGGTTGATGCGCGGCGTGATCTCAGCGCCGTTGTACCGCGCCCCTACCATCATGTTCTGGAAGGACTCCAACTGGACGATGATCAGGTTTTTGCCTTTCGCCGCCCCGAAATACGCGTTTTTCTCCTGTTCCTCGTAGGATCCGGTCGCGAGAAAATAGGACGCGTCCCCGCCGGGCGTCCCTGCGGACAGTCCCTCCACGGCGTCGCCCACATGGTACAGGAACCATTCCTGCGCGCCCACAGCCTCCACAATGCCCAGCCCCAGCGGGTTCAAGAGCAGGAACAGCACAAAAATTAGGGCCAGATCCGTTTTTATCCATTTTTTGACTTCAGCCGGGAGTTTATTCATCGCCATTCTCACCGCCCCGCCGCAGGAGGCCATGCGCCGCCTTCGGCGGAATAGCCGTCCAAGATGTCGTTATACAGAAAATAATCCGACGCGTCCACCACGTCCAGCGCCCGGAGGTGATAGGGCCAGCAGTCCGCCAGCGGCACCGTCTCCCCCGTTTTCCTGTTCCATGCCCGCCCGTTCTCAAACACGCCGTCCCGCGACATTTCGTATATGGTTTCCTCCAAAATAAAAGAACCTTTCAGCATATAGGTCTGCGTCGCCACGAAGCCTTCCTCCACGGTCAGCAGGTTGTGCCCCAGATAGACGGTGTCCAAGGTTTCAAAACCCATCAGGTACGCGGCCGTCGGCAGGAAATCGATTTGCCCGCCCGCCGTATGCACCTGCCGCCCTATCACGGGGCCGTCCGGCAGGGCGAAGATCAGCGGCACGTTCATCATCGTGTCGAAATCATAGGGCTTTCCGAGCAGCCGCCGCATGGAAGCGCCGACCGCGTTTTCCAGCGGAAGCCGCATGGAGGCGCCGGCCGTGCTTTCCATCGGAAGCCCCTGGTGGTCGCCGTAGACGGCGATGAGCGAATTTTCATAAAGCCCGGCCTCCTTCAGCGCAGCGAAAAACAGGCCGAGGGCGTAGTCGGTATAGGCGGCGCTCTGCAGATACTGGCCCACGAGGCTCCCCTCGTCGCCCGGCAGCAGGTCGATGAAATTATAGTGATCCGGCATCAGGTAGGGGTGGTGGTTTGACAGCGTGACGATGAAGCTGTAAAACGGTTCTTCCAGCTCCTGCATGAACGGCAGCGTCTGGTCCAAAAATTCCGTGTCCGACAGGCCCCATCCCATCCATTCCGTCCTCTCGTAGTCGCCGCCCCTGTCTGTAAGCCCGCCATAAAAGCGGTCGAATCCTTGCGCCTTGTACATCTGTTCGCGGTTCCAGAAATCGCGGTCCTCATGGGCGTGGAAAACGGCGGCCGAATAACCCTTTTCTTTCAGCAGGACCGGCAGCCCGCGGTATGTGTTTTCCGGAAAAAGCTGGTAGGTATAGCTTTTCAGCGTGCCGCAGACGGAATTGTTGACGGCGAATTCCGCGTCCGAGGTGTTTCCCCCGCCGACTTGATGGAAAAAATTGTCAAAATAGATGCTGTTACCCTGAATGAGGCGGTTGAGGTTCGGCGTGATCTCCTGCCCGTTGTACGTGAGCCCGATGACAAAATTCTGCAGCGACTCCACTTGGATCACGATGAGGTTCCTGCCCTCCGCCACCCCGAAAAGAGGGCCGTTTTTCTCTGCGGCATAACTGTCCCCGGCGAGAAGCCCCATAAAATCTCCGGCGGCGGCAGAGCCGCCGAATGCGTCGCTGATCACGTCCCCCAAATGGAAAGAGAGCGCTTCCTGGTGGGAAAGCGACATGACGAAGCGGCTGCCCGCCGGATTCCACAGGATGAGCGCGACCAGCACGATCAGGGCCGCGGCGTGTGGGATGCTACACTTTTTTTTTTCACGGGCGCGGGGGGCGCCGGGCCCGGATCCGTCCGGATTCGCCGGCAGGCCGTCTTCCGCCGGGTCTTCCGGAACATCCTCCTGCCCCACCTCCACGATGATGACTTCTTCAATCCCCTGCTGTTCGCGGCGCAGGCGCCTGACCGTATAGACCGCGAGCATGGCGAGAATCGCGAGGGCATCCGCCGGCATGAGGAAAAATTCAGGCCGCAGCACCTCCAGGATGCTGGCGCCGATGTCCCCCAGGACGCCCGCCGCCCCCAGCATGTTCACCGAAAGATAGCGGTTGAAAAAGCTGGAGTAGGTCACGTCGGCAAACATAAGAACCGAAAAAATCAGATAGGCGGCGGCAGGGATCCATTTGTTCCGGAACGCCGAAAAAAGCAAGAACGCAAAAAAGCAACTGACGAGCCAGACCGCCGCGAAATACGACTGTACGCCCATGAGCGTATAAAAAAGAAGCAGCTTCAAAAACACCAGCGCCGCGCTGATCGCCTTGCCCCTGCCGTATTCTGTCCGGACTGCGAGACTGTACGTCGAAATTTTCCTGGCGAAAAATAATTTTATGTCCTGCATTATTGCGCTCAATATGCCGCTCCCGCCCCCAGATTGTCGCGAAAAACCTCCGTGACCTCTTCTGTTTCATTTAAGCAATAGGGCCTTGCCACATTGCCGTCCGCGTCCAGATCCCGGCTGTTCCACCAGACCGCCGCCCGGATCCGCTCAAATCCGTTTATCGTTTTGAACATATCCCTTGCCCACGCCGCCTTGTCGCCGCCGACGCTGCTTGACGCGAATTCCGTGATCATGAGGGGCTGCCGGAAAGTCGCGGCGTAGTTTTCATACAGCTGCCCATAGAGCGAACCGAAGCTCTCCCAGCGTTCGCTTTCATAATACGTCCCCGTGTTGTAGGCCGTCATTCCCACGATGTCCACGTATTCATCGCCGGGGTAGTAGCACAGCGCGTCGTTCCATTTGAAATCCGGAAAAGAACGTGAGTTCGGATTCCATATCCAGAGCACGTTGTCCGCGCCCGCTTCCCTGAAAATTTCGTAAATATAGCGGTAAAACGCCTTGTAGACCTCCGCGTCCCGCGCAGTGTACAGCGCGGAATAGGCGCACCAGTCCCCGTTCATCTCGTTGCCCGGCCTGAAAAGCACCGGGTGCCTCGCCGCCGCCACCGTTTCCGCGTAATGGCGGAGAAAGGCGTCGTATTTGCCGTTCAGGACGTCGTAGACGATGTTGCCCGCGCCGTCCTCCGGCGAATAAGTCTGCAGCGTGAGTTCCAGGATCCGGTCCGCCGCGCCGGCGGCACGCAGCGCCTGCGCAAGGCGCGGATGGGCGTCCGCCCCCTCGATGATCCCCGTATAGTACAGCAGAAGCGGGAACCGGTAGCCCAGGTCGGCCTCAAGCGCGTACAGGGCTTCGAAGTCTAAGGGCGCTTCCGGCTGAAACAGCCCCCAGAGCGGCGGCCCGCCGCTTAGAAAGCATGTTTCGTAAAACAGCTCCGTTTCCCCGTCCCGCCCCGGCGCCAAAGCCTGATCCCCGCGCGGCGCCGCGTCCGGGGGCGCCGCGCCGTCCACCAGACGGATATCGCCTGCCCACCGCATCCACGCGTCTATGGAACCCTTGGCGTCCGTCAGCGGTTTGGCGCTTTTGAGCAAGACCGTAAAAACCGCGGCATCCTCCGGAAACGTAAAATCCACCGCGGCATAATGGCGCCTGTCGTTCTCCATGTGCAAAAGCGGCGGCCTGGACCAAAGCGTCACCTCCGCGCTTTTGTCCAACCATATCAGGTTCTCCTCGCTGCGGATCTCGTAACCCGCTTCCCGCGTGATGCCGGAATTGGAATAGGAAAGGTATTCTTCTTTCGTGAATCCCTGCGGTTCGCCAAAGGACTGTTTGTATATCTCGATTCGGAGGTCTTTGCTTTCCAGCACGGCGCGGACCGCGGAATCGCCCATGTCCGCCGTCATCCCCGCAGGTATTTTCATGGAGTAGCCATCCACGAAATTCGTGAAAATTTCAGAACCCAGCAAAGCGCCGCGCAAAGAAAAAACCGCGTCCTGCCCGCGCTGCACAAGCGGCTGCGAAACCGGCCGCGGTACGCTGCGGACAGGCGGTGACAGAAGCAGGCTCAGGCACAGCAGGGCTATGACGGCAAGCGGCGCCAGCGTCCGTTTCACCCTCCGCCCTCATCTTCAGGCGCTTCAGGCGGTTCGGACGCTTCAGGCGTTTTGTCCGGTGCGCCGCCGGTTTCCTCATGGCCCGCCTCCCGCGTTTCGTCCCCCTTGTCCCCGTCCTGCGCGTTTTTATCGCTGCCGGCTTTCCCGTCCGGCCCGAACAGGTAGATGACCTTCCCGTTTTGCGCCGCCGTCTTCGAAGCGGCTTTCCCGTTTTGCGTCTGCCGGCTGTTCAACGCGAAATAAATGAATAAAAGCGCGCCTCCTATCACCAGTATCCCCAGTATAGCCAACTGCATGATATATTCCCCCTCAGCCAGGCCTATCCCCTGTTTCGAATAAATTTATGCGTTACATGTGAGCTGCCCGTTTTTCTGGATTCGACGTCAAAGCTGTCTAAGCTTTCAATGAGCGGCGTAAGTTTCATCGCCCCGTAGTTCCGCGTGTCAAAATCCGGAAGCCTTCTGTTGAGGACATTGCCCAGTTCTCCCAAAAAAGCCCAGCCGTCCTCATCCGATATTTCCGATACAATGGTTCGGATGGTCCGGATCAGCTGTGCTTTTTCTTTGTTTATAGGTACGGCTTTTTTCACGGGCGCAGCGCCGTTTTTTTCCTTTTGAACCGGCGCCACGGCTTCTGCTTCCGAATTTTCGCCGCCGCTTGCCAGCACTTCAAGGTATTTGAATTTTTCGCAGGCGGCCCTGAACGCGGAGGGCGTCTTTTTTTCGCCCATCCCGATCACCATCATGCCGGCCTCGCGGAGCCGGGAGGCAAGCCTGGTGAAGTCACTGTCGCTCGAAACGATGCAGAAGCCGTCCACGCTTTCCGAATACAGGATATCCATGGCATCGATGATCAGCGCCGAATCGGTGGCGTTTTTCCCGATGGTATAGCTGTACTGCTGGATGGGCGTCACCGAACGTTCCAGGAGGACGTCTTTCCAGGAACCCATGCGCGACGACGTCCAGTCTCCGTAAATGCGTTTGTAGGTCGGCGTGCCGTAATTCGACACTTCGTTCAAAATATAGCCGATGTATTTGTTCGATACGTTGTCCGCGTCGATCAGGACCGCGATTTTTTTATCCGCTTTTCCTTCATCCATTATGAGCCCCCATTCCGCCCGCCTATTCGGCAGTAACTTGGTTGCTGATGGCATCGCCCGGCGGCACGATTGGCCAGACGTTCTCATCAATGTACACGTCACAGGCGATAACGGCGCCCTTCCCGTAAGCTAAAGCCTCCGACACCGCTTTTTCCAGGCCTTCCACGCTGCCCACATGCCAGCCGCGCAGCCCGACGGATGCCGCCAGCCCCACGTAATCCAGCACGTCCGGCAGATCCGTGGCTGAAAATCGTCTGTCAAAAAAGAGTTTCTGCCACTGCCGCACCATGCCGAGGGTGTTGTTTTTCAGGACAAAAACGAGAATCGGCAGTTCCTGTGCGGAAACCGTGATCAGTTCCGCGCAGTTCATGCGGAAACTGCCGTCGCCTGTGACAAGGATCACCCGTTTGTCCGGGTTTGCGATCTTCCCCCCTATGGCCGCGCCCATGCCGAATCCCATGGCGCCCAGGCCGCCGGAGGTGAGCAGCTGGCGCGGTTTTTTGAAGGGCCATTTCTGCGCGGTCCACATCTGGTGCTGCCCCACGTCCGTGGCGACAATCACGTCGTCGCCCAGCGCCTTGCCCAGCACCGAGAAGATCTCATCCGGCCCGAAGCCGTTTCCGCTTTCAGGACCGGCGGGGTCGCGCCTGTAGCTGCCCACAAGGCGGTTCCATTCTTCGCGTTTATTCTCTTTGATCATCGGCAGCAGGCTTTTTAAAATTTGCCGCACGTCGCCGATGATGTGGAAGTCGCTTGTTACATTTTTGTCAATCTCGGAAAGATCGATGTCTATGTGCACGATGGTCGCTTCTTTTGCGAAACGCGGGATGTCCCCCGTCACGCGGTCGCTGAAGCGGGCGCCGACGGAAATCAGCAGATCCGAGTTGTGTACCGCCAGATTGGAATCCGTTTCCCCGTGCATCCCCACCATCCCCAGCGAAAGCGGGCTCCGCCGGTCAAAGGCGCCGAGGCACATCAGCGTCGTCGCCACTGGTATCTGGGATTTTTCCGCAAAGGCGGTCAGCTCTTCCGAAGCGCCGGACAGGATGACTCCGCCGCCGGCGTAGATCACCGGCCGTTGCGCGTCGTTTACGGCCTTTGCCAGTTTTTTAAGCAAGGCCGCGTCCGCAGCGGGGGGGACGTCCAACGGCAGCGGCGGCGCGGGCGCATATTCGGTGCTTTCCACCATCAGGTTTTTCGGCACGTCCACAAGTACCGGGCCGGGCCTGCCGCTCTGCGCGATCTGGAACGCCCTGCGGATTGCGGGAGCCAGTTCCTCCGTGCTTTTGCAGAAAAAACTGTGTTTCGTGATGGGGAGGGTGATTCCCACGATGTCCACTTCCTGAAAGGAGTCCCTGCCGATGGACGGAAGAGGAACCTGCCCCGTGATGACCACGATGGGGGAGCTGTCCATGTAGGCGCAGGCGATTCCCGTCACCGTGTTGGTGGCGCCAGGGCCGCTTGTGGCGAAGCAGACGCCGGTTTTGCCCGTGGAGCGCGCGTAGCCGTCGGCGGCGTGT
>JAITOE010000181.1 GCA_031290135.1 Eubacteriales Family XIII. Incertae Sedis bacterium | reverse complement strand
CCGACGCTCGCGGATGTGTCAAAACCGCTCTCGTCGGCGGGCGCGGCTTTGGGATAGGAGGCCCCCATGCTGCCCGTGGCGGAAAGCGAAGGGAAGAAATCCGCCGTCGCCGAGACCCTGTCCAGCGACGCCGTGCGTACAGACAACTCCGCCTTGCGTACCGCCGCGCTGTTCTCCAGAGCTTTTTCGCGCGCGCGCGCCAGGGTGTAATCTTCTGCCGCCGCGGAAAAACTCAGTATGCAAAAGTATGTAAAAAGTATGCAAACCGTTAATTTCAATTTAATGCCTCCTGTTAATCGGCCCGCAGAGCGTCAATCGGATTCATCGCCGACGCCTTGTGCGCGGGATAATAGCCGAAGAAGATGCCCACGGCGGCCGCGAATCCCGCGGATAAAAGAATAAAAAACGGACTGATGATTGCGCGCAGGCCGACAAATTCCAGAAGGTGCGAGAGTCCCACGGCAAGGAGGATACCGATAAGCCCGCCTGAAAGACTCAAGACAACGGACTCCGTTAAAAACTGCCGCAGAATATCCCGCCGCCGCGCGCCCACGGACAGCCTGATGCCGATTTCCCGCGTACGCTCGGTAACGGATACCAGCATGATATTCATGATGCCGATTCCCCCGACAAGGAGAGACACTCCCGCGATAGCGCCCAGAAGCATGGTCAAAGTTTTTGCTATGGACGAGGCCATCTCGATAATCTGCGCCTGGTTCATCACGCTGAAGTCGTTATCCGCGTCGGGCCCCAGCCTGTGCGCTTCGCGCAGAATCGTTTCCACCTCGGCCTGTGCGTCGTCCATGCGATCTTCGGACACGGCGCTGATTTCGATGCTTTGCAGATACTTGCTGCGCCGCAGCCTGCTGATGGCCGTGGAAAGGGGAACCATCACAATGTCGTCCTGGTCCGAACCCATGGCGTTGGAACCCTTGGACTCCAGAACGCCCACGATGTCAAAGGGAGTATTGGCAATGCGAAAGCGCTTGCCCACGGGGTCCTCATCGGGGAAAAGCTGTTTTGCGACGGTCGTGCCGATGACGGCTTTCTTTACGCGGGTATTCACGTCGCGCTCGGTAAAAAAATCCCCCGCGCCGGTATTCCATTCCTTGATGCGCAGGTAGTCGGGTTCCACGCCGTAGACCGTTGTCGGCCAGTTCCCGATGCCGCCCACAACCGTTGAGCCTGAGCGGACAACGCCCGATGCCGCGCCGACATACGCGCCCTCTTTGCGGATTTTTTCCACGTCTTCTATAACAAGGCGGTTCGCCGCGTTCTGTCCGCGCGGCGGGGTTATCATGATGAGGTTCGTGCCCATTGAGGAGATGTTGTCCCTGATGGAAGCCTGCGAGCCTTCGCCGACCGCCACCATGACGATAACCGAACACACGCCGATGATGATGCCCAGCGTTGTCAGGAGGCTCCTCATTCTGTTGCGCAGGATGCTCCGCAGGGAAAGGCGTATAAGGGTAGAGGCTTTCATGCGGTGCCTCCGTCCGCCGGAAGCGGCCTAACAGCCGCCGCATCAGTTTTGTGTTCTTCGCGGATAACGCGCCCGTCCCGCAGGACAATCTTCCGCCCGGCCCAGAGCGCGATATCCGCCTCGTGCGTCACCATCACAATGGTAATGCCCGATTCGTTTAATTCCTTAAAAAGGCTCATAATCTCGTTTGACATTTCCGTGTCGAGGTTGCCCGTAGGCTCGTCGGCGATGATGATGGCGGGCCGGGTAACAAGCGCACGGGCGATGGCGACCCGCTGCTGCTGTCCGCCGGAAAGCTGATTCGGTATGTGGTGGAGCCTCTCGCCCAGGCCCACGCGCTCCAGCGCGGCTCTGGCCTCTTTCTCCACGTTCCTGCCGCCGCCCGCCCTGTCATACAAAAGCGGAAGCTCCACATTTTCCAGCGCCGTTGTCTTCTGCAAAAGATTGAAACCCTGAAAAACGAATCCGATTTTTTTGTTGCGGATGTCGGCAAGGCCGTCGTCCGTCGCGCCGGAGGTGTCCAGCCCGTCAAGAATATAGGTTCCCGAGCTGGGAACATCGAGGCAGCCGATAACGTTCATCAAAGTCGATTTGCCCGAACCCGAAGCGCCCATAATGGCGACAAACTCCGTTCTTTCGATAGAAACGTCAACTCCGTCCAGAGCCTTCACCGTAACTTCGCCGAAGGCGTAATGCCGCTTGATTCCTTTTAATTCAATAACCGCCATACGAAAATCTCCTATTTTTGCCTGACGATGACGGCCAAACCTTCGATGTTGCCGGCGTCCAAAAGTTCTGTGTTCGAGCCGCTGACGACGCCCGTCCTGACCGTGCGAAAGGACAGTGAGCCGCCCGCCTCCTGAAACCACAAAGCCCGCCGCGTCTCGCTGGAAGCGGCGCTCGTCCCGGCGCTCGCCGCGGCTGTGGTCTGCCGTCCGCCGCCGCCCGGCAAGCGCGGCATACTCAAAAGTCCGCCGCCCACCTGGGAACCGGCCTGAGCCTGCGCCGCGGCAGTTTTCGCGTTTTCGTCAAACTGTTTCAGAGCCGCGGCCCGCTCCTCAGCCGGCTTGTCCGCGAGGCGCTCCTCCAGCATTTTTCTGCGCGCGGCAAGGGCGATATCCTCCGGCGGGGTAAAACGAAAAGCAGACGAAGGAACCACAAGCGCGTCGTTTTTTTCCATGACAATAAATTCCATATTCGCCGTCATTCCCGGCAGAAGAAAGCCCTCGGGATTCCGCGTCGTTACAATAACCGTATAATTGACAACATTGTCCGTCGCCACCGGAACCTTGCGGATCTGTGTCACGCTGCCGGTAAACTTTTTGTCAGGATACGCCTCGACGGTAAAACGCACATCCATCCCCGGGCGAATGCTCGAAATATCAAGCTCGTCCACCTCGCCCTTTATCTCCATCGTATCAAGATTTTCCGCGAGAATAAAAAGCTGCGTTACGCTCCCCGAATTCGCCACAACCGTCTCGCCCTTCTCGACCTTGCGGTCAAGCACGATGCCGTCAATCGGCGAAAGAATAATCGCGTACTCGTCGATATTAAGGCGCGCCTTCTCGTACTGGGTCTCCGCCTGAATGAGCGCCGCTCTCTGCACCTCCATATCCGTCTTGCTCGTATGCAGCTCGAAATCGGACATCAGCTTGCGCTCGAAAAGTTTCCTGTCGTTATCGTAGGAAAGTTTCGCGTGTTCATACTGCGCCCGCGCCTTCGTCAGCGCCGCCTCCATCTCCCGCAGACTGATTTTCAGCATCTCCGTATTGAGCTCCACAAGCGGCTGCCCCTTCTTGACCGTGTCGTTAAAATCAACCAGCACCTTCTCCACCGTTCCGGTGAGCTGCGTCAGCACATTCACTGTCCCGACCGCCTGCAGCTTGCCCGAGCTGGACACCGTCTCTTCGATATTGCTCCGCCCGATCACCGCCGTCTCGTACTCCGCCGCGGCTTTTCCCTTGGCTCCCGAAAAAACGAGGAGTCCTCCCGCAATGGCCAGAAGTCCGATACTGAAAACAAAAATCTTTTTGCGTTTGCTGTTCATGGCTACCCCTTATCCTGATAGATATAGAGCAATTTTCGTGCCATCATAATAGGCTATTTTTGGGTTAAAATAAAGGGATTACGCTAAAATTTGCGCAAATCCTGCGCGCGGGTGCGCAAAGAGTGCGTGAAGGTACGTGTCTACATCGCTTTCAGCGAGCCAATATCCTCGGCAATCGATTTTCCGGAAGACACCAGCTCCGTGGATTCGTCTTTCACTTTGGAAATGAGGGCGTTGATATCTTGCAGGGATTTTAGTACCTGAGTGCTGCCGGTGTTCTGGGCGTCCATGGCGCCGCGGATGTTCGCGGCTTCGTC
>JAITOE010000161.1 GCA_031290135.1 Eubacteriales Family XIII. Incertae Sedis bacterium | reverse complement strand
CTTTTAGGGGCGGCCGGCAAAGGTCTTGGCTTTCGGAACCGCGCCTTTTAGGCGCTGGCAGCAATAGGCCCTTATAGGGCCAAGGCAAACCACCCCTTGAAGGGGTGGTAGGTGATTATTTTTCGCCAGGAACGTAAATTTATCAAGCAAAAGAAAAAATCACCGAAATTTAAAATCCCGCGCCTTGTCGGGCATTTCTCCATTTTTGGCTTTTCAAGACTGGCATTTAATGCTAATGTTCCACGTGGAACATTTTTTTCGCCGGAAAGCGCAAATTTATTAAGCAAAAAGTGGAAAAAATGAAATGAATAGCGTATAATAGAATTTGGAGGACATACGAACAATGGGGAGGAAGGCCGCAGTCTGCGGCACGGCGGCAAAGGCCGGGGGAGGCACAAATTGGGAAAAGCGGTTGCGATCTTCAACCAAAAGGGAGGCGTAGGGAAAACGACCACCAACATCAACCTTGCGGCATGTTTGGCGATGCACGGAAAAAAAATCCTGATCATGGACATCGACCCGCAGGGAAACACAACCAGCGGAATGGGGATTTCCAAACGCGACCTGACAGAAACCATGTACGAGGTTTTGATCGATGAAAAAATGGACCCGCGGTCGGCAATTCTGGAGACGCACATTAAAAATCTGATGATTCTGCCCGCTTCCGTGGAGCTTGCCGGGGCGGAAATAGAGCTGGTGGCACTGGAAGGGCGTGAAAAACGTCTGAAAAAGGCACTGGAAAAGATACGGGAGAATTTCGACTACATCTTCATAGACTGCCCGCCGTCCCTGGGGCTCCTGACCATCAACTCGCTCACGGCTGTTGACAGTGTTTTAATCCCGATACAATGCGAATTTTACGCCCTGGAAGGCGTCAGCCAGCTGATGAGCACCATAGAGCTCGTGCGGAAAAACCTGAACCCGCAGCTGGAAATCCAAGGCGTAATCCTCAGCATGTTTGACGGCAGGACCAACCTTTCGATCCAGGTCGTCGAAGAGGTTAAAAAATATTTTCGCGAAAAGGTCTACGCCACCGTGATTCCGCGAAATGTACGCCTCGCGGAAGCACCCAGTTACGGCATGCCTATCACCGAGTACGATCCGAAGTCGAAGGGAGCGGAGGCTTACATGGAATTCGCGGAAGAATTTCTGGAATCGGAGGAAACGCTATAATGGGCGCGACGAAAAAAAAAGGACTGGGCAGGGGATTTGAGTCCTTGTTCGGGGAAAACGCGGGCGCGCTTCCCGTGGAGATCCAAAACGCGGGCACGGAAACCCTTTCCGGGGCGCTTTATGTGGACATCCACGAGATAAAACCCAACGCGAAACAGCCGAGGAAGCAGTTTAAGGAGGAAACGATAGACGAACTGGCGGCTTCCATCGAAGCGCACGGCGTCATCCAGCCGTTGATCGTCCGTCCGTTAAAACCGGGGTTTGAACTGGTGGCGGGCGAGCGGCGCTGGCGGGCGGCGAAAAGGGCGGGGCTTAAAACCGTGCCTTGCATCGTGCGGGAAATCGACGAAGAACAGAACCTGCTGTTCGCCCTCATCGAAAACATGCAGAGGGAAGACCTGAACCCGATGGAGGAGGCGGACGGCATCAAGCAGGCGATGGATGCCTTTGGGCTTACGCAGGAAGAAATATCGAAAAGCGTCGGGAAAAGCCGCCCCTACGTCGCGAACGCGCTCCGGCTGCTGAAGCTCCCGGACGGGGTCCGCAAGTATCTGGCGGAGGGGAAGCTGAGCGGCGGCCACGGCAAAGCCATCGCTTCAATGGCTGATCCGGAGAAGCAGATGCTGCTGGCGGATTATCTGGTGGAGCATAAGGCTTCTGTCCGGGAAGCGGAAAACCTGGCGGGCGACCCGGATTTCGGCGAGGCGAGGCACAGGCCTAAACCGCACCCGAAAAACAACGCGGTCCTCACGCTGGAAGAGGAGCTTCGCGGCCTTCTGGGGACAAAGGTGAGCCTCAACAACCGCGGGAGCGGGGGAAAAATAGAGATCCACTATTACAGCGGCGAGGAGCTTGAGGGGATCATTGACACGCTGCGAAGCCTGAAATAACAGGGCCGCAAATAAGAACATACGTTCTTCAACGGGAATGCGAAACAAGGCTGCCCGCGCAAGTCCGCCATGCGGGGACGGCTTTTTTGTTGCTATTCGTATTTGGGAACGGGGAATACAAGGGGGTTCGCCATGTCTGAAGAAAACACAGTCAACACAAAGAGGATATCGTATTTGCTGAAGCGCTTCGTGCCTTATTTCGGGCGGTATAAATGGACTTTGGCACTGGATCTGTTCTGCGCGACGCTGACGACGCTCTGCGACCTGGCGCTGCCGCTGATCGTCCGTTTTCTCACGAACGCTGCGATGTATGACCTGCGAGCGCTGACGGTGGCGGCGGTGTTGCGGGCCGGCGGCTTCTACGTCGTGCTCCGCCTCGTAGACGTATGCGCGAATTACTATATGTCGAATATCGGGCATGTGATGGGCGCGCGGATTGAAACGGACATGCGCAGGGACCTGTTCAACCACCTGCAGGATCTTTCGTATTCATTTTACAGCAACACGAAGATAGGGCAGCTGATGGCGCGGATCACCAGCGATCTCTTTGACGTCACGGAATTCGCGCACCACTGCCCGGAGGAATTTTTCGTTGCGCTGATAAAAATCAGCCTGTCATTTGTAATCCTGGTCCATACGGATCTCTGGCTCACGCTGATCATCTTCGCGATGCTGCCCCTGATGCTTTTCTGTTCCCTGTATTTCGGCGGAAAAATGCGCACGGCGTTCAAAAAATCCCGGAACCAGATCGGGGAGCTGAACGCCAGCGTGGAGGACAGCCTGCTGGGCGCGCGCGTGCTGAAGTCCTTCGCGAACGAAGGGATTGAAGAGGAAAAATTCGAAAAGGGGAACGCGGGTTTCCTGGAGATCAAGCAAGAGGTATACCGCTATATGGCGGGTTTTCAGAGCACGACGCGTTTTTTCGACGGCATGATGTACATCGCGGTCATCATCGCTGGGGCGCTCTTCATGATTTACGGCAGGATCAAAGCGCCGGATTACATCGCCTATATCCTTTATGTGTCCATGCTGCTGACAGCCCTGCGCCGCATCGTGGAGTTCATGGAGCAGTTCCAGCGCGGCATGACGGGCATAGAGCGCTTCATCGAGGTCATGGATGAACCGGTCGAAATCGCGGACAAGGAGGGGGCGCCGGACCTGTCCGGGGCAAAGGGGGACATTCGGTTTGAAAACGCGGGCTTCCGGTACAGCGACGACGCGGAAAATGTCCTGCGGGACATCAGCCTGCATATCCGGCCCGGCGAGAACGTGGCGCTGGTGGGGCCGTCGGGCGCCGGGAAAACCACGCTGTGCAACCTGATCCCGCGTTTTTACGACGTGACGGAGGGGCGCGTCCTGGTGGACGGCATGGACGTCCGGGACGTGACGGGGCGTTCGCTGCGCTCGCAGATCGGGATGGTGCAGCAGGACGTCTATCTTTTCTCCGGCAGCGTCTACGACAACATCGAATACGGCCGGCCGGGTGCCTCGGAGCAGGAGGTCGTGGTGGCGGCGCGGATGGCAGGCGCCCACGGGTTCATCTCGGAGCTCGCGGAGGGCTACCATACTTACGTGGGGGAACGCGGCGTGAAGCTTTCCGGCGGGCAGAAGCAGCGGATCAGCATCGCGCGCGTTTTCCTGAAAAACCCGCCCATCCTGATTTTGGACGAGGCGACCTCCGCGCTGGACAGCGAAAGCGAGCGGCTCGTCCAGGAATCGCTGGCGGCGCTGGCAAAGAACCGGACCACGCTCACCATAGCCCATCGCCTATCTACGATACGCAATGCAGGCCGGATTCTGGTGCTGACGGAGTGCGGCATAGAGGAGGAAGGCGGGCATGAAAGCCTGCTGGCGAAGGGCGGGCTTTACGCGAAGCTGTACAGTCTCTACAGCGACCCGGCGGGCGGCGTTTCCGTCGGGGACTGAGAGACCGGGGCGGCGGGGATTTGCCGATAACGGGCGATGGAGCTGTGGATTAAAATGTTGACGCTTTCGCGTCAACGGCGGCGTTGCCGCAAGGTAAATAGTATCGTATTCGCTCCCATTAAATCAATGATTTAATGGGAGACGAGTATAAGCCGCCATGGGGTATTGAACCCGTTTGCATAATAAAAGCGTCTCCATTTTGTCTTCTCGATGGCCTGAACCTCCGGGGCGTCCTGCGGGGTCACCCTTGCTTTTGGGACAGTCTGGCCTCCAGTGCGGCTATGCGGGCGGCCTGTTCAGAAAGCTGGCTGTCTTTTTCCGACAGCCGGTCCAGCAACGGGGCGACCGCCTCTTCCACCGCGCTGTCAACGATGCTGCGCTGGCGGATGCTCTCGTCGAGCCACATTATGTATGCTTTCCTCGCGTCCTCGTCGGCCGCCACGCGGTCGAACCGCCTGCAGAACTGCGCGAACCCGCCGTCGCGGGCTGCGAACTCTTTAAGCTCCGTGTGCATGTCTATCACCTCCTGCGGTTTTTTGCGTAGCTCGTGTGATTTCCATATGGTGTACACCTAACCCGATTTCTGAAAGAAATCGTTGGTAGGTGTCATGCAAGGCGCTCCAAAATCGATGATTTTGTGAGAGCTACTGCTGTACATCCAGCAGCCGAAGCCGTCGGACAGGTCGGGCCCGTTCGCGAGGAACTGCGGCAGCTGGACGTAGAACACTGCGTACTGGTCGTCCGCGACGCCGTGGGGCGGGGCCCCGAACCTCAGCTGGACCGGCTGTATCACGCCGGCGTTCTCCCCGTCGTCGCGTATGTTGTAGCAGCAGATGTTGATGACCGTGATTTTCGGCATCACGGCGTGGTATTCCCCCGGGTCCGTGCCTTCCGGGATGCTCCCGCTTATCCTGTGCGCCGCCGCCAGCAGGTTGCGCCGGGGCAGCGCGCGGTCGTAGAGCACCTGGAGCTCGTAAATCGCGACCTCGTTGTCGGCGCTCACGGCTTCGACGTCCACCCGGCTGGCTTTCATGCCGGGGACGCTCCCCGCGTATTTCTGCGGCGTCACCCGGACGACCTTCCCGAAATCCAGCCCGAACTTCGACACGACGGCCCGCGTCAGGCTTTCCGCGGCGAGCCCCGCCACCTCCGCGTCGGCGAACAGCGCGGACCATGCCGGGTCTGACAGCGTGGAAATGAAATCCCTGTCAAAGCTGACTTTCATCTGCTTTCGCCGCATTGCCGGTTTCGCCGCCGTCCCTTTCGCCCCCGGGGCGCGTTTCTTTCCCATGTTTCCTCGCTTCCATTATACGCGTTGCGCGGCGGGGGGTCAAGAAAAACCCGCCGCGCGTGCTGCATGTAACTTATATCCATATTATACATTATATGGATATTGATTGCAACACATATTTTGCGCTTTCGGTAAAAATTCCTGCTCATTAAAAAACAGAGAAAAACAGAGAAAAACATTTGTTAAAAAGCCCGGTTTCCGGTTTTTTTGATTGGACGAGGCGACTTCCGCGCCGGACAGCGAAAGCGAGCGGCTTGTCCAGGAATCGCTGGCGGCGCTGGCAAAGGACAGGACGACGCTTACCATAGCCCATCGCCTATCTGCGATACGCAATGCAGGCCGATCCTGGTGCTGACGGAGAGCGGCATAGAGGAAGAAGGCGGACATGAAAGCCTGCTGGCGAAGGGGGGGTTTTACGGGTCGCTGTACAGGCTCTACGGCGACCCGGCGGGCGGCGTTTCCGTCGGGGATTGATTATGTAGCTAAGACGGATGAGGAACGTGAGTTTATTCCTGCGATTCGGACGATAGTGTTGACAATCGTGCTACGGTTGCGTATAATAATTTCTATAAAGATGAGAAGGAGGCATGGCTATGCAGTTTGTTACAGTTCGGGATTTCCGCAATTCATCGCGGGAGATATGGGATAAATTAAGCAAGGACGAAGAAATTGTCGTTACGAACAACGGCAAGCCCACCGCGCTTTTGATGAACATTACAGAAAATAATTTTGAGGATTTGCTGGCTGGCGTCCGCCAGGCCAAGGCTGCACAGGCGTTTAACCGTATGCGTGAAGAATCCGCCAGGCGCGGTTTTATGAGCGGCCAGGAAATTGAAGACGAGATACAGGCGGCGCGGAAAGAAGCCCGTGAACGCGGCGAAACATTATGACGGCACGAATCGTGCCGGACACAAACATCCTGGTTTCGGCCTTGTGGAGCAAAAACGGAACCCCTGCGAATATCATCGGCCTTGTGCTGGCAAAGCAACTGACGCCCTGCTATGATTACAGGATTATGAACGAGTACAGACAAGTTCTAAGCCGTCCTAAGTTTGGTTTTTCTGTTGACGATGTCCGTGATTTGCTGGAGTTCATCAAGAAAAATGGCATCCCAGTGATGGCGAAAAGCACAGGCATCCTATTCACGGATGAAAGCGACCGCAAGTTTTATGAAGTCGCCAAGGAATGCGGCGCGGTTCTCGTTACGGGCAACCTCAAGCATTTCCCTGAGGAGCCGTTCATTCAGTCGGCGGCGGAGTTCTTGAAAGGACAGTAAGGAATTTCGTGGCCTCGCGTTCGCCGGCAGCCCTACATAGGAACAATGACAGACAAAAGGGGACCGGTCCATTTGTCCCGGCGGGAAAAGGAGAAAGTGTGAAATCTGACGACCTGAATCTCCTGTACCATGCCTCTTTGGAATTCGGTGAAAACTGGCTGCGTCCTCTGACGGAATGGGCGGCGGAGCTTTTCCCCGAAATGGGCGCGGCGGAACGCGGCGAAATCAGCGCGTATATCGAACACACGCGGGGCGAGATTGAAAACTATGTGGCGGAGCATTGTCCGGCGGCACGGGAAAGCGTGAAGCGATGGATCCACAAGCAGTATCCGTGGATGGACGAAGACAATGTAAGCCGCGGATACAGCCAAGGGATGTACTATGCGTGGCATGGCTGAGGTGGGGAGGATGCCGCTGCGGGCAATAAAACAGCGGCCTGGGATATTGGGCGGGCGGTGTAGCATGTTATTTAACCGGAGTTGAATTATGGGGATGAACCGGATAATCGCCGAGCATTGGAATAAGGAAACGCACGAACTTCCCGGCTTCAACTGCATTGTATATCCGGGCGGGGGCGTGACGATCCTGGTTACAGTTTGCAGGATTACGACACAAAAGTATGCGAACTTTTTTGCCGCCCCCGCTGCGATACGACCATAGAAAGCATTGAAAAATATGACGCTGCGTACTGGACCGTCGTGGATGAATGGGCAAGCATTGAACACGGCGGCGGGAGCATCATCGGCGGAGACGGCTCAATGGGCAACATGGGCTTTGTCGCCCATGTCGATGGTGCGGGCGGCTTGATATGGGGAATTTTCTTTTGGAACACAAACCCCGTCAAGAGCTTGGAGATCAGCGGCGGCATATTGTCCGCTGTCAATGAACATTCGGACTTACGCATAGACATCAATCTTGAAAACCTTACGGATATAACCATGACGGTTCTTCGGGACAAATGAACCGTCCCCTTTTGTCTTCCCCCCTTTTGTCTTCTGCGAGGTTTTTTCCGTTATCGGGTGGGGCGATTTGGAGCGGGTCAATGCTGTTTGCATGAAATCTCTGAACCAATGGCACACACAGCTGGAGAACAAATACCGCGAACGAAGATTCTTGTGGGGGAATTGGCTTAAACGTAAAAGCGGATATGTGCTGTTCAACCCAAGTTACTATTATAGCCCCGATAGGCCCGATACGCCATCGGTTGATTGGCAATCCTACCCCAAAGGGAGCGAGATTGTTTGTGATATTCCGCATCTCGCAAATCAAAGGAACAGGCAGAAGATGAGTCCGTTCTCTTTTGGCGGCATTTTTGCGGCAGACACGGCGGTGAAGCCGGATATGCTCTTTCCGGTTCTGCGTGATTTGGGAAAGTTGCTCGACTACAATTTACAGCCTGATTTGTATGGCGAAGGGATTGAGCGTATTGCAATCCATGTGACGGCGAATCCGAACGAGAAAGGCGTGACACGTTTTGAACGCGGGACGTATTATGCCTCCCAATGCGCTTTTGATTGTGATGTTTTTATCGGAGAGGAATTTGCCGGCCTGTCCGTTTCGCAACGCAAGGAGGTTTTGAGTGAATTGCTTTTGAATGTACTCGAAAGCCTTAAAGACAAAGCGTCAAAAAAGAAATTGAACTACGATGTGAATCTGCTGACAGAGGATACCTTGATTGAGATTGGCAAATGGTTGGATGCGAAGATATGAGAAATCCGAACATCAATGGGAGAGTTGGCGGAGTCGCGGCAGGACAACACATGAGAACCTCCTCCCGGTCAGATAATTTTGGCGAAAGGGATGGAGCATCTGAGGATGACGAAATGAGCGAATTATCGGCAGAAAGAAAAGAGTTTTTGAATACGCACTTCTATGATGGAATGGATGAGCCTGACAGAAACATATTTGAGTCTTTAAGCACACCGGAGGAGTTGCACTATATTGCGGAAAATCATAACTGGGATGACGGGACGATGGTACTGCGGTGGATTGCGGAAAGCCCTCTTTGCAGCGAAGCGACAGCCCTGGTGATTTTCTGGAGGGCGCAGCCCGATGATTTTACCAAATATAAATTGAACGCCAAAACAGTTTCGCAATATGATGATATGGATGTGTTCGATTTGATTCGCACTGTTTTGGCGAGATATGAGAAAGGCTTATATGCCAAGACTTCGATTTCCTATGACCCGATAGAAGATATGCCCGAAGAACAAAGCGTTCCCGACATAATGTTTCAGCCTGCGAATGGGGAGGAGCCTTATATCCATTATGTTGAGGAAGATGTTCGTTCGTGGTTCGGTGAATATTTGGACAGCCAAATATCAAGCTGCGATACGGCAATGGATTTGTACAATATCGCCGCCCTTTCAAAATGGAGCGATCCCGCTTTGTATGCGAAAATTTTGGCGCATCCCTTGTGTGACCGGGGAGTTGCGTTGTTGGTATACTGGCGACTGCACACCCATTGCAGCCTGTATGGCATTGCGGATATTTCAAAAGAGATTGAGAATAAAATGGCGCGGGGGCAGTATCAAGAAGTGATAGGCTTCGACCCCAAAGCCGGCAAGGATATTACAATTACAAAAGCGCCGAAGTGGACAATCCCAATTGCCATGCGTGAAATGGTTGGAGATAAATGAGATGTTTTGCCAGAGGTCGCCGGGAAGAGATTCCACTTTCCATTTTTTCAACGCCTGCTGGATTCTGGTGACCATTCAGTCCGCCGCTGTTTGCAACGCCGCTGTTTATACAAAAATATTGCAAATCATAATATATTTATGGTAGAATGTCACATAAGACAATAAAATTGTGAAATTTTGCAAATTTTTAAAAACAGAGGTAGAGAAAATGCGAAAAAGCAAACAACAAACGACGAAAAGCTTCAGGCGGAGCGGGCTTGCGCTGCTGCTGTCTCTTGTTTTAATCACGGGATCGGTGCTAAGCGCGGGGATCGGCGCGCTGGCGGCGGATAATTATACTTTCGGCAGCGGGGCGGGCGTTCTCTCGGTTTCCGTGCAGACATCCAGCGGAGGCGTGTTTCCGGGGGGCATCCCGCCGAGCACCGGCGCCATCCGCATTGCCGTCACCTTGCAGCCAAATAACGACGGCGGCGCATACAAAGAATTTCTGGCGACGGAAGCCGCAATATCGCTCTCCGGGCGGACACAGTACACCGTCAAAATCCACAAGGACGCCTTTGCGGGCATTCCATCGCCGTCGCTGCTGAACCCCGTCATGCCCGGCATAGGCGAGGGAGCGTTTGCAGACCCCCTGACCGGCGTTGCGGACGCTTCCTTTACAGGGACGCTGAACGGCGATTATTATGACTTCACGTTTATATTCAATACGAGTCCCGCAGTTCTCAGCTATCCCAGCGCATACGGGCAGGGAAGCAGCTACGCGGAGGGAAAATTTGACCTGACGGCGCTGCCCGGCGACCCGCTTGTCAAGGTTTTGGAGGGCGTAACCCAGATCGGCGTCACACCGTTCCCCAACATCCCGATACCGACCTATGACGGCGACGTGACCGTCGCAAAGACGGTGGCGGCGGTTTACAGGGCGACTTCGAGCATAAACGACGGAAGGTACTACCGGCTTGGCAATGTGACGGATGCGTATACGGCAAGCTATACGCCGCAAGAAGGCGACGTCATCCTATACAGCATCAAGGTCTCCGCCGCCGACACAGCGGGCGCGACGGTCGGCACGGTTACGGACACGCCGGGCGCCAGCCTCCGGGTGTGGGATTCCGGCGCGGCCAGCGGTGAAGCCGATACGGGGAAAAACGTGCTGACCAACGACGAATACGGCACTTTAGGCTCACCGAACACCCTGAAGAATATAGATTATGCCACAAACGCGAGCGGATGGATGACCTCACAGTTCCTGCTGACAAAGTTCAGCGAGCAGACGCAAACGGCCGATCCGCTTCCGGTCTGGACGGAAACCGGCTCCGGCACAAACATTTGGGAACATACCCTCGCCGACGCAAGTAAAAAGCTGCAGCCCAAGGGCCAGACGGGCGACAGCTACACGGTGAACGTCGCCGCCGTGGTGCAGGCCGGGTTCAGCACAGACGCAAACGGCAACTGGTCGCTGGACAATACGGCAGCGGTGAACGGGGTAAGCAATACGCGCACAATCGGGAAAAGCAACGGCGCCGCCGGCGGCAACACCGGCAACTACGACTACGCGCTTACGTTTGCCGCAGGAAGCGGGTTTTATAATTCGGGCATCAGCGTGCCTTCGTCGGGCGCGGTCAACCGGTATATTACGGAGAACGGATACGTCAGTGCGCGCGCGATGATATACAGGCAGGACGGAAAAATCGCGAAGGACGTCACCGTGCGTTTCTATGTGCCGGAGGGTTTCACGCTGAACTGGCACGACGTGCCGCTGGCGAACCCGGACTTGAAACGCTGGGACAGCGAGAACAATACGCTGTTTACGCAAATCGTCGGCGAAACGCCTACAGCCGATCAGATTAGCAATAAGACCATAAACAGCAATTACAGGGTAGAGACAACGGGCGTGGCCGGCGGGACGTATGCCCCCGACACCGGACGCTGGACTTATACTGCGGGCGGCGTGACGTTCCATTCGGAGGTCTGGGAGTACCTGCGCGCCGACGCTTATCTGGACGGCACCCTGTACGCGCCGAGCGGCACACGCGGGATTGTGTTCAAGCAGACGGGCATTGACCTGCCTGTTTCGTCTTCGCCATACGGCACGGAGTACAGCGACCCGAAATATCTCCTGCACGCGGAAATCGTAAGGTTCACGCCGATGCCCGGCGACGAAATGCTCGACTTCGATTCCATACCGGACTATGACCCCGTAAACGACATGCGCTTCGGCGACAATCAGGCAATAGGGCATGACGAAGCGGGCAAGGAACGCAAATCAAATAATGTTGACGTGACCATCGAACACGCGTGGAGCACGCCGGAGGGTACGGCCGCCACAGGCGCGAACCCGGCAGACGGCAGACAAGAGGACCCGACGAAAGACGAGGACGACTGGGCTTTCCTGACTTTCACGCAGAAGCCGGACAGCAGCGAAACGCCAAGCAATCTGACGGACTTCGAGAAAAAGGTTTTGCCGTATGACGCCACCCCAAACCCCGACGCTTCGCGGGTGGAATACCAAATGTACGCGAACGTCTGGTTCAACAGGCTTGACAGTTTTGACGGCAAAGGCACGGCGACGTGGACGACGGCGGACGAAAACGGCATGCTGTCCGGCGTGG
>JAITOE010000087.1 GCA_031290135.1 Eubacteriales Family XIII. Incertae Sedis bacterium | reverse complement strand
GGAATTAAAATTGCTTGGTAGTAAATTCAATTACGGTTATGAAGCTTAAATACGAACGCCGCCGCAGCTGGGCGGGCATAACCCGCTGGGTCGCTGACGCTTGTGCGGGCGCTCCATTCGCTACGCTCACTCCGCTTGTATGCCCGCAATCCCGCCTCTGGGTGACGCCCGCCCAGCAGCTGGGTGATTCGTTCCACGTGGCAACGGAGCCCGTCGTGGATGGCGATTCAGGGTTTGCCTTAGTTTGAATGGGGGATCAAAATGGACGCGCATACCGTCAAGCAGGACATCTACACATGGACAGCCGCAAACCGTGACGTGTTTTATGAAATCGCGCAGAAGATTTGGGGAACGCCGGAGCTGTCCATGCAGGAATTCAAATCGAGCAAGCTTTTGCAGGATGCGCTCAGCGCACAGGGATTCCGCGTGGAACCCGGCGTCGGCGGCATGCCGTCGGCTTTTATCGCCACCTTTGGAAACGGTGCTCCGGTGATCGCCATAAACTGTGAATTTGACGCCCTTCCCGGTCTTTCGCAGCGCTCGGACCTGGCGGAGAAAAGCCCGAAAACCGTCGGCGCCCCCGGGCAGGGCTGCGGCCACAATTTGCTTGGAACCGGAGCCGTGAAGGCTGCCGCCGCGTTGCGGCATGCCATGGAAAAACGGGGGGTGGCAGGAACCATAAAGGTGATCGGGGCACCTGCGGAGGAGCTTTGCCTCGGAAAGGCATTTTTGGGGAAGGCAGGACTGCTTTCGGGCATGGACGCGTTTTTGGACTGGCATCCCTGGACGTACAACCGGGCCGACTATGACGCCTGCTGCGCCTATTTCAGCGTGCGTTACCATTTTTCGGGAAAAACCTGCCATGGAAATTCGCCGTGGCACGGAAAGAGCGCGCTCGACACCGCCATGCTGCAGGCGCACGCCACGGAGTACCTGAGAGAACACATATATCCGGGCGAACCGCCGGAGGCCGCCAACACCTTCAACTACACGTTCACGTCCGTCGGCCCGGAATTTCCCAGCGTGGTGCCTGACAAGGCGAGCACATGGTATGTGGGGCGCTTTACGACCTCCGGAGACGCGGAGGACGCGCTTGCGTCCATCACGAACTGCGCGAGGGGCGCGGCGCTCTCGCTGGGAACGGAGGTGGACGTCGAGATCGTCACAATGACCAACCACAAGATCCCAAACAAGACGCTGGCCGCCTGCATGCACGGCAATTTCGCTGCCATCGGCACACCCGAATTCACGGAGGAAGAGCAGAAAACCGCCCGCATGCTCCAGAAGGAGCTGGGCGTGAAGGAGTCCGGTCTGGCTACGGAGATCCTGCCTTTCGGCGGCGGCTACTCCGTTCTCTGCGACACGTCCGAATACAGCTGGAATGCGCCTTACGCCACGGCTTGGGTAGCCATGTCGCCGGAAAACGCGGGCTGGCACCACTGGGGCGTGGCATACTGCGCCGCCAATTCGATGGGGCGGAAAAGCATGGACACGGCCGCGAACCTGATTGCCGCCACCGCAGCCGATCTGCTGTGTGACGCTTCCATCCTCCAAAAGGCAAAGGAGGAATGGGCGGAACGGCTGGGCGGAAAACGCTACAGGTGCCTGTTGCCGGAGGGTCTGTCGCCGCCGGTGGACCTGAACGCAGATATCATGGAGATGTATAAATTTGATTGAACGGATACGGCGGCGGTTGAAATCAAGACGGCAAGCCGCAAAACAGAGGAAGGAGACGGAGATATGCGGGCAAAAATCAGAAAAGCGGTGGTTTTGGGCGCCGGCACCATGGGAGCCGCGATTGCCGGACATTTGGCGGGCGCGGGCGTTGCGGTCACCCTGCTGGACAGACCCTGCGAGGACGGGCCGGCCAAAAATAAATTTTCCATGGACGGCAAGAAAAGGATCCTGGATCCGAAGAGCAGGCTGCTGTACGCCCGAAGCGAGGGCGACCTGATCTCCGTGGGCAATTTTGCGGACGACCTGGAAAAAGCGGCGGACGCGGACTGGGTGGTGGAGGCCGTCGTCGAGTCACTGGAGGCGAAACGGGACCTGTTCGCGCAGGTGGCGAAATACGTGAGAAAGGACTGCATCCTGTCGAGCAACACCTCCGGGATATCCGTCAACGCCATCGCCGAGGCTGTCCCAGCCGAATTGCGGCCGCAGTTTCTGGGTACGCATTTCTTCAACCCGCCGCGTTACATGACCCTGCTTGAACTGATTCCGGCGAAAGAAACCGACCCCGCGCTGGTGGAGGCTTTTGCGGGCTTCGCGGAACACAGGCTGGGAAAAACGGTGCTCATCGCGAACGACATCCCCAACTTCGTGGCGAACCGCATAGGCTCCGCTAACGCGCTGCTGATTTTTTCAGGCATGGAAAAATACGCCCTCACCCCCGCCATGGTGAACCTGCTGACAGGCAGCCTGATCGGTCGCCCGCCCGCCGGCACGCTGCGCTCCTGCGACATGATAGGGCTCGACATCGTGCAGTCCACCTGCGTCACGAACTCCGTGATCGAAAACGATCCGGCAGAAAAGGATCTGATGTGCGGCACCGGCTATTTCGCCGCGATGATCGAGCGGGGCGACACAGGCAAAAAAGCGGGGCAGGGCTTCTTCAAAAAATCGGACGGGGGAGAGATGATGCTCGACTGCGCCGGCGGGGGTTACGTTCCCTATGAAGAACCGGATCTGCCCGCGCTTTCCGTCCTTGGCAAGAAAGCGCCCATGAAGGAGCGGATCTACGCGGTGCTCGACAGCCATACCGCAGCGGGCGACTTCCTCTGGTATCTGTTGAAATGGACGTTCAGCTACTGCGCCAACCGCGTGCCGGAGATCACGGAAGACTTCCGCACCATAGATCTGGCGATGCAGTTAGGGTACAACTGGACCTACGGCCCATTTCAGTTATGGGAAATATTAGGTATTATGGAAATAAAGTCCAGAATGGAACGCGACGGCATAGTCCTTCCGGCGTGGGTAGGCGCGCATCTGCCGGAGCATGGGAACAGCTTCTATGGCGGCGCGGATTTTTCGTCCATCATCGCGACCCCACTCTCGATACACGATCCGTCGCTGCCCGTCGTCTGGTCCAGTGACGAGGTGATACTGAAGGATCTGGGCGACGGGATCGGATGCATCGCGCTGGCGACGCGCGGTACAGTTCCATAGACGCGAAAGCGTCCCGTTCCATGATTCAGGCGGTCAAGGAAGCGGAACAGCGACTGGAAAAAGAGAACTTCGTCTGGCTTTGCCGGCAGAAAAAGACGCAGGCGCGCATAGCGGGAATTCTTGCGACAGGAAAGGCCGTGCGCAACTGAACACTACTGAACACTTACGAATTGGGAGGGTAGATGATGAAACAGGCGGTGATTGTGGCCTGCGGGCGATCCGCGTTCGGAAAGAGGAACGGCGCGCTGCGGAACACGCGGCCGGAAGACCTGTGCGCACAGGTGGTGAACGGCGTTCTGAAGCAGGTTCCCGCAGGGCTCAGGGACGAAATCGAAGACTTTGTCCTCGGATGCTCAAGCCCGGACAGCGAGCAGGGCGCGAATATGGCGCGCCTCGTAACCGGCGTGGCGGGCTTGCCGTACAGCGTGGCGGCGCAAACGGTGAACCGGTTTTGCGCCTCAGGCCTGCAGGCCGTCGCCACGGCGGCCAACACAATCCTAAGCGGTCAGCAAAAGGTCGCGCTGGCAGGGGGCGTGGAGAGCATGAGCACGGTGCCGCTGAAAGGCGCGCGCTATCTGCCAAACCCGGATCTGCTGGCGCGGGATCCCGGTTATTACGCCTCGATGGGCCTGACGGCGGAGAACGTGGCGGTGCGGTATGGCGTCAGCCGCGAACGCATGGACGAATTCGCGGCCGAAAGCCACCGAAAAGCCTTAGCCGCGCAAGACGTCGCGTTCCCCCATGAAATCATTCTGGTGGAGGCCGTCGCGGACGCAGACGGGAGCGGGGAGATTCGCAGCTTTGCCTTCGACAGGGACGAGGGAATCCGGCCGGACAGCACGGCGGAGAACCTGGCGAGGCTGCGCCCCCTGTTCAGGGCCGGCGGCAGCGTGACGGCCGGAAATTCCTCGCAGATGACGGACGGCGCCTCTGCGGTCCTGCTCATGGAAGAAGGCTACGCGCGGGAGATCGGCCTGAAGCCCCTTGCGCGCTTCGTGTCCTATGCCGTTTCGGGCGTGGATCCGGCCTTTATGGGCATCGGGCCCGGTCACCGCCATCCCCAAGGCGCTTCGCTGCGCGGATCTGTCGCTGCAGGACATCGATTTGATAGAACTGAACGAGGCGTTCGCTTCCCAGGCCTTGGTCTGCATGGACGAACTGGGCTTAGACACGGGCAAGGTGAACGTAAACGGCGGCGCCATCGCCCTGGGGCATCCGCTGGGATGCACGGGCGCGGCGCTTGCCTGTAAGATCATCGGCGAGCTTTCGCGGCGCGGCGGGCGCTACGGGCTGGTCAGCATGTGCATAGGCGGCGGACAGGGCGCGGCAGGCATATTTGAGGTTTTATAGCGGCACAGACAAGTAAAGCGGTAAGGAGATGAGGCAGGATGGACCAGTGGAAAAAAATGTATGCCGAAAAGCTGACGACGGCGGACGAGGCCGTGAAGCTCGTGAAAGACGGCGATGTCGTTGAGTACGCCCCCTATGTGACAGCGCCGTGGGATCTGGACCGTGCGCTGTCCAAGCGTAAAGGCGAACTGAAAAAGGTTTTCGTGAAGGGTTGCACGTTCACCTATGTGCCGGAGGTGTTCAAGGTGGACCCGCAGGGCGAGACATTCCTGCTCAATGACAGTTTTTGGAGCGCGACGACGCGAAAAATGAAGGAACAGGGCGAGGTGTACATCAACCCCGGCCTGTATGGGGAGACAGCGGGCGTCTTTGCCCACGGCTACCTGAAAAACGATTTCATGTACGTGCCCGTCACGCCCATGGACAAAAACGGCTTCTTCAACATCAGCGTCACCTGCTCGTTCAACACGGAGGTGCTGCGGATGCGCGGTGGCACACAGAAAGGCCTGAAATTGGTCGTGGAGGTCAATGAAAAGCTGCCTGTCGTGCATGGCGACACCAGCCTGCACGTCAGCGAGGTCGATTACATCGTCGAAGAAGAAAACCCGCGCCCCCTGCAGGCCATCGGCAAGGTGGAAGCGACGGAGGCCGACGAGAAAATCGCGAAGCTCATCCTGGGCGAGATGGTGGACGGGGTCTGCCTGCAGATCGGCATAGGCGGCATGCCGAACTTAGTGGGCAAGATGCTCGTGGACAGCGACCTAAAGGATCTGGGTTGCCACACGGAGGTGTTCGTGGACGCCTACATGGATCTGTTCAACGCCGGCAAGCTGACCAACGCGAAGAAGCAGATCGACATAGGAAAGAGCGTGTTCACCTTTACCCTCGGCTCGGCGGAGCTGTATGAATTCATGGACGGCAACCCCAGCCTGCGCTGCCTGCCTGTTTCCTATACGAACGATCCCGGTGTCATCCGGCAAAACGACAGGCTCTATTCCATATGCAGCTGCTTGGCCGTGGATCTCTTTGGCACGGTGTCTTCCGAATCGGTGGGTTACAAGCAGATATCGGGCATAGGAGGGCATCCGCTCGTCCGCCACCTATGAACTTGTCTTTGAAAACGTCCGTGTTCAGGCGGAAAACCTGCTGGGCGAGGAAGGGCAGGGCTTTAAAATCGCGATGGCGACGCTGGACTACGGCAGGATCGGCATCGCGGCCCAGGCGCTCGGCATCGCGCAGGGCGCCTACGAGGGCGCGCTCAAATACGCTAAGGAAAGGATCCAGTTCGGCAGGTCCATCTCCGACCTGGACGTGATCCGCTTCAAGCTCGCCGACATGGCGATACAGATCGAGGCCGCGCGGCTGCTGGTCTACCAGGCCGCCGACGTCGCCACGAAGCACAAACAGCCGGTTTCGAAATATTCCGCCATGGCAAAGGTGTTCGCCTCCGAAACGGCGAACTGCGTCACCACCCAGGCAGTCCAGATACTGGGCGGCTACGGCTACACGCGCGACTACCCGCTGGAACGCATGATGCGCGACGCCAAAATCACGGAAATCTACGAGGGCACCAGCGAGATCCAGCGCGTCGTCATCGCGGCGAACATCCTGAAAGGGTAGTGCCGGCTTAAAAGCAAGGAAGGAAAGAAGGAAGGAAAGAAGGAAGGAGGCAACATGGACATCGTCGTCAGCGTCAAGCAGACACTTGACACGGAAGCCAAAATCACGCTGGACGGAAACGGCAGAATCGACGGGAACGGGGCAAGCTTGGTCATCAACCCCTACGACGAATTTGCCATTGAGGAGGCGCTGAAGCTCAGGGAGAAATTCGGCGGGGAGGTGACGCTGGTCAGCGTCGGCGGCGAACGGACGCAGGAAGCCCTGCGCACAGGCCTGGCGATGGGCGCGGACCGGGCCGTCCTGGTCTGCGACCCCGCCATCGCGGAACCCGATGAATGGGCCGTTGCCGGGATCCTCGCCAAGGCCGTGGCGCAGCTGCCCTACGACATCGTCCTGTCGGGGCGCATCGCCGTGGACGACGGCTCCGGCCAGGTGGCGGTCCGCCTGGCGGAAGCCCTGGGCATCCCCTCCGTCAGCAGCATACGCAAGCTGGAGGTGGAGGGCGGGACGGCTCTCGCGACCCGCGAGACCGACGGGGGGACGGAGCTGGTGGAAGTCAGCCTGCCGGTTCTCCTGACCGCGCAAAAAGGGCTGAACGAGCCAAGATATCCCTCCATGATGGGGATCATGAAAGCCAAGAAAAAAGAGCTGAAAATCCTGACCCTCGCGGATCTGGGAATCGGCGCATCCGACATTTCGCCTAAGCTGAGCGCACCGAAATTCAGCCTGCCAAACCCGCGCAAGGGCGGCAGGGTGCTTCCTGGCGAGGCCGCCGTCGCCGCACGGGAGCTGGCGCGGCTCCTGCGCGAAGAGGCAAAGGCCATATAGGCAAGGAGGAATATGAACATGGCAAATGAAATCTGGGTTATCGTCGAGCAAAGCAAACTGAAGATCCGCAAGGTTTCCCTAGAGCTGCTGGGGCAGGGGCGGATCCTGGCGGACCGGACGGGGGCACGCCTCGCGGCGGTCATCCCCGGCAAGGGCGTGGAGGGGCTCGCCGCGCAGGCGGGTTTCTGCGGCGCCGACAAGGTTATCCTCCTGGATGACGAAAGGCTGGCGGACTACACGACGGGCGCCTACACATCCGCGCTGGCCAAGCTGATACGGAGGGAAAGGCCGCAGGCGGTCCTGATCGGCAACACAGCCATCGGGAAGGACCTGGCGCCACGCTTGGCGCAGCGCATCGGCGTGGGCATGGCGTCCGACTGCACGGGCGTGGAGGCGGGCGAAGACGAGGTCTGGTCGTTCCGGCGCCCGGTTTATGGAAAGGCGTTCGCCGAGGTCACGCCGAACGCCGGGCCGGCGCTGGCTACGATCCGGCCGAACACCTTCCCGGCGCCGCCCCCGGACGCCGTGCGCACCGCGGAGGTCGTACACGCGGCGGCGGAGATCGACGTGGCGGATCTCAGGGCGGTCGTCAGGGAGATCGTCGTCGCGGCGTCCGCCCGCCCGGAGCTGACGGAGGCGGACATCATCATCTCCGGCGGGCGGGGCATGAAAGGCCCTGAAAACTACAGGATCCTGGAAGAATGCGCCGACGTGGTCGGCGCGGCGGTGGGCGCCTCGCGCGCGGCGGTGGACGCGGGATGGATAGAACAGAAGTTCCAGGTCGGGCAGACCGGAAAAACCGTCTCCCCCACGCTGTATATCGCATGCGGGATTTCCGGGGCGGTGCAGCACCTCGCGGGCATGGGTTCTTCCAAGGTCATCGTCGCGGTCAACAAAGACCCGGAAGCGAACATCTTCACCCTGGCGGACTACGGGATCGTGGGCGACCTCTTCGAGATCGTGCCCCTGCTGACGGAGGAGTTCAGGAAGCTCCTATCGCCATAGAGTTACCGTTTATAGGCGCGAAGTTGCGGCGGTTTTGATGAAGTACCTCCTGGCGCTAGGCGTTTCAATGATCATATTACTGATGGCGTTTGGAAGAACGAGAGTTTTTATCATTTATGAACGCGAACGGCGGCAAAAAGAAGCTTTAAAAGAAATTCAAAAAAAATGTACAGGTTCGCGTTAATATTTTGGGCGATA
>JAITOE010000051.1 GCA_031290135.1 Eubacteriales Family XIII. Incertae Sedis bacterium | reverse complement strand
AAACCTTGGAGCCGCGACGATCTTTTTTCCGCTAGGCTTCGTTGGCGGAACCCGTTGATACCGCCAGTATCAGCGGAACCCGCCGCCTTGCCTGGCGAAAAAAATCCTCGCCGCTTTGTCCAATGTTTAATTGTCGGAGCAATAAAAGCGCTTACTTTGTACCCGTTATCACAACATATGGATGGTAGTTGTTGTTTGGTAAAAATAGGAGGTTAGCATGAAAAAGTATGCACGGAAGTTGATCTGGATGCTCGTGGTTTTATTCGCGGCAGGCGCGGTACTGGCAGGCTGCGGCGGCGGTGGCGAGGCGCCGACGCAGAGCAATGGCGACGCACCGGCGGAGAACGGCACGGATGCATCCGGATCCGCAAACAGCGGTGAAAAAATCAACCTTGTCATGGCGCTTCACGGCACGGAGGCGCATGCCTATGTTCCGCCCATCGTGGACTGGGCAGCGCAATTGAATGAAGAAACCAACGGCCAGGTCAACATTGAAATCCACTATGGCGGCACGCTCGCGGCGGCTCCGGATGAATCCGCCCTCGTGCAGACAGGCGGCGCGGACATTACGTTCTCCACCAACTCACTGTCCGCTTCGCTGTTCAAGTATGGCGGGGTCATTGCCGCTTATGGCGAGGATGTCACAAACACCATGATCGGGGCCCATGCCATCATGCAAATGTACAAGAACGAACCGGCGATCAAGGCGGAATTTGACGCTGCCGGCCTGAAATGCCTCGGCATCATCACGCAAACCCCCTCTTCCTTGGGCGGAAAGGGCGCGAAGATTGAAACGCCCTCTGATTGGAAAGGGGTTTCCATCCAGTCCATCAGCAAAAACACGATTGCGATTGACGAGCATTTTGGCGCAGCCCCTATTGGCGTCAGCGTTGGCGATCTTTATGAAAACTTCTCAAAGAATGTTTGCAAAGCGGCCCTGATCGACTCCAATCTCTATAGTGAAACAAGGCTCTATGAGGAAATGGACTATCTCAATACTTTCAATTACAATTCTTCCATCGCTTTCCTTGAGATGAATCTGGATAAGTTCAACGATCTGCCGGCGGACGTCCAGGCGCTTATGGATTCCAAGTTTGACGATCTTTCCTGGGCGATGGCTGCTGCCACGAACGATTACTACATCAACTTCATAGAAACCGTACTGCCCGAATCCGGTGTGGAACTCTATGATTTTGGGCCCGAAATGCTCGCCGCAAACGAAACGGCGTTCCAAACGGTCATTGTCGAACCCTATTTAAAAATGACGAACGACGAAGGCAAGTTCGACGGACAGAAGATTTTCGAGGAATTCGGAACGTATGTTCAGGAGGGCAAGGATCAATACGGCGCTGAATATGACTGGTATAAAAGCATTCACTAAACTGACGCACGGGTTTCTTTCTTCCGGCGCCCGGCAACGGACGCCGGAAGAACAGTCCATCGCAGCGACTGTTCTACATACCTGAGATTCATGACAGTAAACCTATATGAGGGTACGGGAAACCAAGGAGCAGGGCACATATGAACAAGATGATTAGGCTGACAGACAGGATTGCGACCGTCTGCGCCTGGGTGGGCATTGCGCTGATTTTGATAATGATGGCCATGTACACCATTGACGTGCTCGGACGTCTCGTTATTCACCAGCAGATCAAAGGGACGTTTGAATTCGCGCAATTTATGCTGTGCATTATGAGTTTCGGTTCCTATGGCTATACGCAAATCACCCGCGGACATATCCACATAGGATTCCTGACCAGAATCTTCCCGCAAAAGGTAAAATATTCCACTTATTTGGCCGGGTTTGTGTTAAGCGCAATGATGTCCGTCATTACAACTTACGCGATTTGGCGCATCGGGCTTAACGCCGTTGCGACGCACAAGGCAACCAGCGTCATATCCCTGCCCTTAGGTCCCATGTATTTTATAAGCGCGATTTTTATGGCTGTATTTGCGCTTACCATTATAGTTGACATTATCCGATGCATACGCGCCATAGCCGGCGACGCGGAATCACAGGAAAGCATCGATTCTATTTGTCTGTAGGCGCGGAATGGATGACTCTGGTTGCCAGTGATGTTGAATCACGCGAAAGCATAGATAAGATTTGTTGGTTTGATGTCACGAAATGGCGGAAAATATGAAAAAATATAAGATTGCGGTCATACCCGGCGACGGCGTCGGCCCTGAGGTCATTGCGGAAGGCGTAAAGATTTTGGACAGGACCGCAGCGCTTGACGGCGGGTTTTCTTTTGAATTCACACATTTCCCATGGGGCTGCGAATACTATGTGAAGCACGGACGGATGATGGATGCGGACGGGATTGAAAGGCTCTCGCAATTCGACGCGATCTATCTGGGCGCGGTCGGCTATCCCGGCGTCCCCGACCACATCTCCCTCTGGGATCTCCTGTTGGTCATACGCAAGCGCTTTGACCAGTATATAAACCTGCGCCCGGTCGTGCTGCTGGAGGGTGCGCCCTGCCCGCTGAACGGTGTGCGGCGCGAGGAAATAAACATGACCTTTGTCCGGGAAAATTGCGAGGGCGAATATGCCGGCAGCGGAAGCTGGCTGTACAAAAATACGCCGCGCGAAATCGTCATACAGGACGGTGTTTTCTCGCGCCACGGCTGTGAACGCGTCATGCGTTATGCCTTTGACCTGGCCGCCCGCGAGGGAAAAAGCCTGACGAGCGTCAGCAAAGGCAACGCGCTAAACTACTCCATGGTTTTCTGGGATCAAATTTTCAGGGAAATCAGCGCCGAATATCCGAAAGTTGAAACACACAGTTGTCTCGTAGACGCCGCAAGCATGTTCATGGTAAAGGATCCGAAGCGCTTTGAGATCGTAGTGGCATCCAATCTGTTCGGCGATATTCTTACGGATTTAGGAGCGGCCATTGCGGGCGGCATGGGTCTTGCCGCCGGAGCAAACTTGAATCCTGAACGCAAATACCCTTCCATGTTTGAACCGGTTCACGGTTCCGCCCCTGATATCGCCGGAAAAGGATTGTCAAATCCCATGGCTTCTATCTGGGCGGCCAGCCAGCTGCTGGATTTCTTCGGACATGCGGATTGGGGAAAGCATGTGCTGAAATCCATTGAAAACACGCTCGTCAAACGTCAGGCTCTGACGCCGGATCTTGGCGGCCGCGCGACAACGGCGCAAACGGGCGAAGCCATATTGAAAGGTCTGGTGAATACGTCGCCCCGAATTTATTGCTCCGACAATTAAACATTGGACAAAGTGGCGAGGATTTTTTTCGCCAGGCAAGGCGGCGGGTTCCGCTGATACTGGCTGTATCAACGGGTTCCGCCAACGAAGC
>JAITOE010000254.1 GCA_031290135.1 Eubacteriales Family XIII. Incertae Sedis bacterium | reverse complement strand
GCCGCCCCGATGGCGTGAAAATCGCCCGTGAAATGCAGGTTGATGTCCTCCATCGGCACGACCTGCGCGTAACCGCCCCCGGCGGCGCCGCCTTTTACGCCGAACACCGGGCCCAGCGAGGGCTCGCGCAACGCGACCACCGCGCGTTTTCCCAGTTTTCTGAGGGCGTCGGAGAGGCCGACGGTGGTGGTGGTCTTCCCTTCGCCTGCCGGGGTCGGCGTGATCGCGGTCACGAGCACTAATTTTCCGTCCGGCTTGTCTTTCAGGCTGTTCAGAATGCTATAATCGATTTTCGCCTTGTATTTTCCGTACTGTTCCACATAGGCCATGTCCACGCCGGCCGCCGCCGCGACCTCCCGTATGTCCCTCATGGGCGTCGCCTGCGCGATGTCGATATCGGATTTTATCTCCATGCTTTTCTCCATTCAATACCACCCTTCTTCCGTCACGATTGCGTCCATCGGCACGTCCCAGCGGTCAAACGCGATCGGCTCGGTGCGCTGTATTTCGTAGGCTACGGCGATGAAAACGGCGTTGGCGCACTGCGGCAGGTATCTGTCGTAATATCCCGCCCCGTAGCCGATGCGCGTCCTGTTTTTCCCGTCGAAGGCGGTGCAGGGAACCAGCACGAGCGCAAAATCTCCGGGGGCGACGACGCGGGAGAGCGCCTCTGCCGGCGAACGGATCCCGTAGCGGTCAACCGTCCAGGCCGACGCGTCTTCCGGGACGGCCGCGTACATGATCCCCTGGGATTTGCAGACGGGGTACGCGACCGTTTTTCCGGCCGCCTCGGCACGGGCGTTGAACGCCGTGATGTCCGCCTCGCCCGCAAAGGGCTGGTACGAAAACAGGAACCGGGTGCCGGCAAACGCAGGATGGGCAAGGAGGCGGTTCACTATGATTTCGCTGTACCGTGCCGCTGTTTCGCCGCCCAAGGCTTTTCGCGCCGCAATCCCCGCTTTGCGCTGTCTGTCTTTTCGTTCTTTTATGATTTTGTCAAGATTGTCCTGCATCCATGCGCCTCTTCGCCGCGTGAACCACGTTCCTTGCCAGAATTGTGGTGGTGATCCCGCTGACGCCGCCCGGCGTAGGCGTCACGGCGGCGACAACGGGTTCCACGGACGCGACGTCCACGTCCCCGAACAGGTGGCCGTCTTTGAACGTGGTACCGACGTCGATGACGATCTGTCCTTCGCGGACGTATTTTTCTGTTACCAAGGCCGCGACGCCGGCCGCGCTGACCAAGACGTCCGCCCGCCGCGCGATGGACGGGACATCTTTGCTGTACACGTTGCACAGGGTCACGGTGGCGAAGCGGCCGGCCAGCAGCATCGCTAAGGGACGCCCCACCAGAAGCCCGCTTCCGATGATCACCGCGTCCTTGCCCTTCATTTCTATGCCGTAGTGGTCCAGAAGCGCGATGACGGCAGCCGGCGCACAGCTGGGATAACATTCCTCCCGGTTCGCCAGCACGGCGCCGAGGTTGTCCGCCGTGGCGCCGTCCACGTCTTTTTCCGGCGGGATGATCGCCTTGATCGCGGCTTCGTCTATGCCCTGCGGCAGCGGCTGGAGCAGCAGGATGCCGTGTACGGCCCCGTCCTCCGCCAGTTCGCGCAGGCTGTCCGCGATCTGTGTCTGGGATGCGTCCGCGGGAACCCGGACGTTGCGGACGCCTATCCCCAGGGCTTTCATCCGTTTTGTGGCGCCGATTTCATAGGAAACGTCCGCTCCGTTTTCTCCCACGCGCAGGGTCGCCAAGACGGGCAGCACCCCTTTTTCGCACAGCAGGGCCAGATCTTGCTCGATTTTTTTTTGAATGCCCGCGTTTACTTCCTTGGCAGTATAAAATACAGCCATGCCCGTCCCTCCTTTCGCCGGAACCGTTCAAGTACCTTCCTACAACGGCTTTGCCGTCCGGATTCCGGAAGCGTTCACGATATCCGACACGTCTTCGTATTTGTTCAGGGCATAGATATGGAGGCCGCCGATTCCGGCCGCCATGAAGCGGTGGATCTGTTTGACGGTATATTCCTTGCCGGCCTTTTTGAAGCCGTCCGGATCTTTTTCATATTTTCCGATGATGGCCGCCAGCTCCGCAGGGATGGAGCAGCCGTTGGAAACCGTCATGCGAATGATGGGATCCTTGGCAAGCACCGGCATCACGCCCGCTACGACGGGGAGATCCACGCCTGCCCTGTATATGCGTTCTGCGTAGTCCTCATAGGCATCGACGTCGTGGCACAGCTGCGTCATGATGAACTGGGCGCCGTTGTCCTGTTTGGAGCGGAGATGCGCAATGTCTTCGTCAAAGCTGGCCGCGCCGACATGTTTTTCCGGATAACCGGCCGCCGCCATGCAGAGTCCGGGGAATTCGGCGCGCAAAAAAGCAAGCAATTCGTCCGCGTGGGCGAAATCGCCGCGTGTGCCTTCCCAGCCCTCCGGGAAATCCCCCCGCATGACCAGCACGTTTTCGATCCCCAGGGCGATATACTCTTTGATGAATTTTTTGATGTCTTCCCGCGTGTTCCCGATGCAGGTGAAATGCGTCATGATCTCATTGCCGCTTTTTTTGACGGCTTCGCAGACCTCTATGCTGCGTCCCTTGTTCGTGCCGCCCGCGCCGTAGGTGCAGCTGATAAAATCAGGCTCAAAGCGGTACAGCCGTGCCAGCGTATCCAGCAGCGGTTCCATGGGTTTGTCCTCTTTCGGCGGAAAGACCTCAAAGGAAAATGTCATTTTGTTCTTGAAGATTTCGGAAATTTTCATAATGCTTCCCTCTCTGCGCGACGGCAAATTTACGATAAATTATACTGTCATGAATCTCATTCGAATTCCGTTACGGACACAAAGACCTGCGCACCGCCTGTTTTCTCAACGCCGTCCACATAGACGGATTTCCCTTCGGACCCTGCCTCGGCGCGGCGGAGCAGGATGGTTTCACCAGGCACGGCTTCGTTCAGATAATGGATCTCTATCGCCCTGGCCGTGCGCTGTTTGTGCTCCTGCACCGTCATGCAGTCCATCACGTAGTCCACGTAGCGGGCGTTGTTGATATGCTCGTTGTAATCGATGTCGCTGTAGCCGATCGGTTTTTCGTACACGGGCGCGGCGTTTTCAACGGGACGCAGCTTGCCGACGCGCTTCTCCAGCGCACGGTCTTTTTTAAGCTCGATGTTGTAATAGTCCAGCAGTTTTTCGCGCATGATCTCACGCGTCTTTAGCTTCATGATGATCCAGGTCGAAGCGGCGCGGGCCATGACGTCCCCCGCCTCATTCCGGATGGCGTAGTCCCTCTCGTAGAGGGCGCGCGGCGCCTGGGGCCATGTTTCAAGGGTTATTTTGTCGTGGAGCACGGGATATCTGTCAACCTCCAGGCGCGCGCGCGTCAAAATCCATGCCGCGCCGTAATCTTCCCGCAGCCGCTCCACGCTGGCGCCCAGGTTGGCGGCGTGCTGGCTTGCGATGTCCTGAAAAAAATCGAACATGGCGCTGAGGCGAAGCTTGCTCGCGAAATCCACGTCGCTGCTTGTGATGAAATGCTCTGTCGTGTAGAGCGCTACTGGATCCATTTGTTGTTCCTCCATTCCGGCGTAATGGCTATTGTTGACAGTATAGCAGATTTCAGGGCGGGTGTCTATTCCATCAGCCCATATTTATGTTTAATGCGGTCTAATTTCTCTAAAAACGGTTCTGCCAGGACCAAAAGGAAAAACACGGTGGAAACGGCGTGGATCAGGTCGAACGGGAAGCCCGTCAGGTAGGCGGCGGCGAACATGGGCCAGGTCGGGTTTGCCTGATACATGAACACGCTGGCAGCGTTTACGATCCCGCCGTAGACCAGAAAGACGGATATGCCGCCGAAGACGGCCAGCGCAAGCCTGCCGCGCGGCAGCAGTCCCTTGCGGAACAGGATGCCCGCCAGGAACCCGATGATGCCGAAAGCGAACATCTGCCAAGGCGTCCACGGGCCTTGGCCGAAGAAGAAATTGGAGGCGAGCGCGGTCATGGCGCCCACCAGAAAGCCCGTCTCCCCGCCAAATGCCACGGCGGAGATGATCACTAAGGCGCCCACCGGCTTGACCTCCGGCAGCATGAAAAAGGCGGCGCGCCCCAAGGCCGCGATGGCAAACAGCACGGATATCACGACCAACTCCCGCGCTTTGGGCTTCCGTCCCTCAAAGATCAGGACGAAAGGCAGCATGGCTTCCAGCAGGATCAGCGCGGAGATAAAGTAATATTTCCGCTCCGCGAGGTAGACGTCCCCGACGAAGATCGTGAGGGGGATCAGCAGGAGGATCATCACGGCGGCGGCGACTGTGCGCTTCGGCAGTTTTCTGTCGCCAGGCTTTGTCCGCGCGGCGGCAGGGGCGGGGCTGGAGCCGGTGCGTGTGTTCGAGGCGTCCGCTGTGTCAGGGGCGTCCGTTGTTTCAAGGCCGGCGGGGGGGGCGTCCGCCGGGGGCGGCGTCCCGCCGCAGGCTTCGATCAAGGCTTCCGCAGTGACGGCCTGCGGCAGCAAGCGACGCGCCATGCGGCTGGCGGCGGTCGTGTAAAAGCTGTTGCCTGAGAAAAACGCCGGAGGCGGCGCGTCCGCTGCGAAAGCGCCGTCGAAAAGCATGGCGCAGCGATCCGCGTTCCCGGCGCAAAATTCGACGTCGTGGCTTACCATGACAATGGCCCTGCCTTGCCTTTTCAGGCGTTTCAGGATCATCGCGAAGGTCTGTTTGAACCCGGCGTCCATCCCCTTCGTCGGTTCATCCAAAAGCAGGATCTGCGGTTCCAGAAGCAGGATCTTTGCCAGCGCCGCCCGCTGCTGCTCCCCGCCCGACAGATCGTAGGGATGCCTGTCTAACAGGTCTTGCAGCAGGCACAGCCGGACTACCTTGTCCATTCTTTTTTCCGCTTCCGGTCCCGGCAATTTCCGCCCGCGCAACAGGTCGCGCAGGATTTCGCGCAGATCAGCCCGCACCGTTTTTTTGACAAACACAAGCTGCGGGTTCTGCGGCAGCGCGCCCACCAACACGCCATGAGCCTCCGGCGCGGGCATCTTCGTGATCGTTTTGCCGAAAATCCGGATTTCGCCGCTTTGCGGTTTTTCCAGGCCGGACAGGAGCGACAGGAGCGTCGATTTTCCAGATCCATTGTCGCCCATTATTGCCAAAAGTTCCCCTGAGTTCGCCTGAAACGATGCCTTGTTCAGCACAGGCGGCGCATCGGGTCCGTAACGAAAACACAGCTCCCTTATTTCGAGGGCGGGCGTTGTTTCCGCAGGCGCTCCCGCAGATGTTTCGGCGGGCGCCCCCCCGTTTCTGGCCGTTCCCGCCCGGACGGGCGCCGCAGCCGCACACACTGCTAACTTCCCGTCTTCCGAAAACGCCGCACAGGCGCGTCCGCCGGCCCGCAGCCCGTGCCTTGCCGCATAAGCCTCCAGCCACGCGCGCCCCTCCCGCACCGTAACGGGCGCCGGCCCGCCTCCTGCTTGCCCGGACGTCCCTGTCGCTTCTGCCGTCCCGGACGCCGCGCCCCGTCCTGCCGTCACGGCGGCGTAGACGCGCATGGGCGTCGGCATCGCCAAAAACATCCCGTGGTCCGCCGTCCCCAGCAGCGATCCCACTTCGCCCGGCGTTCCATATGCCAGAATTCGCCCCTTGTCCATCACCGCCACACGGTCCGAGAGCGGCAGCGCCTCCTCCAGCCGGTGTTCCGTCATAAGCACCGTGACGCCAAGCTCCCGGTTGATCCGTCCCAGCGCCTGAAGAAACTCCGACGCCGCGACGGGATCCAGCTGGCTCGTGGGTTCGTCCAGCAAAAGCGTTTCCGGCTGCATGGCCATGACCGAAGCCAGGTTCAAAAGCTGTTTCTGCCCGCCGGAAAGCTGCGCGACGTCTTTATGGAACCATGTTTGCATGCCGAAAAAAGAGGCCATCTCCGCGACGCGCAAACGGATGAAAGGCGTGCCGCAGCCTAAGCTTTCGAGGCCGAACGCCAGTTCGTGCCATACCTTGTCGGTTACGATCTGGTTGTCCGGGCTTTGCTGCACAAACCCGATGCGGCGGCTCTGCTCCCGGAAATCCATCCGGAAGAGATCCGCGCCCCCGAACAGGATTCGCCCCATGCGGTTTCCGTGCGGCGCCATGACAGGCTTGAGCTGCCTGAGAAGCGTGGTTTTCCCGCAGCCCGAAAACCCGCACAGCGTCACGAAATCCCCCTGCCGGACACATATCGAAACATCGTCCAGCGCCGGGCGTTCCTGCCCCGGATACCGGAAGCTCAGATTTTCGATTGCAATGCTTTCCATTTGCGGTCCTCTATCCGGTCTATGACGAAAGGCGTCATGCACAATATGAAATAGGCGGCGAACAGGCTGCACGAAAAAAACGTCGCCGAAACCCCGCGCAGGCCCGGAAAATACCGCCAGTACAGGCCGCCCGCCCAGTTGCCCGCCACGACATAGGCGCCCATGGCGCCCATGAAAAACAGCGCGCGCAGGTCGCGCCCTTCCAGACGGTATATGGAAAACGCGCTCCGCCCCGGAAGCCCGTACCCGCGCCCCCGCATGCTGTCCGCCGTCTCCACGGCGTTTTCAAGCGCCCAGGTGACCAAGATCGAAAAGATCGTGACGCCGCGCCGCGCCCGCGTCAAAATCCCGCCGCTTGACGCGTCGCGCCCGATGGATTTTTGCGCCTTGGCTATCTGCCGGATCTGCGCCCTGAAGCGCGGCACGAAACGCAGCACCATGGACAGGATCAGCGACAACGCCGGTATGACGCGGCCGAACAGATACACGAACTTATCCGACGTCATGACTGCGTTATAGCAGGAAAACCAGCAAATCACCGCAGCCAGCATGGCAGCCGCCGCCGCGCCGTATGCGATCGACTCCAGCGTCAGCGGATTCCCGCTTTTCAGGTAGAGCAGAATGGTAACGCCTTCATGGTTGAACGCGGGGTTCAGCAGTGCCGCCACAAGCATCATGGGCACAAGGAAGAGAAAATTGAAACGCCGGGCTTTTTTTCCGTTCAGCGATATGGAATAAATGAAAGAGCAGGTCAGCGAAATGGCAAGACAGGCCGGGTGCATGAAAAACATGGAAAACAGGATGACCAGCGTGAAATACAGGAAATTGACCGCCGGATGGTAGCCGGAGAAAGCGTCTTTCATCGTTGCGCCGCCGGCGTCCGCCCCGGATCCGGTCTTTTTTTCAGTCATTTTCAAGTGCCTCCCGTCCGGCCGCCGCCCTGCTTTCACTATAGCATAAAGCGCAAAAAAAGTATACAGGGAATTGTGCAATTTACTCAATTCACATGGTCGAAAATCCTACGAAAATCCTATTGCATTTCTGACCCGGACGATATAGAATGAAAACAACGAAGGACCCGCGGCTGTGCGTATCCCTGCGCACTGTATTGGAAAAAGGAGGGTGCCATGAACGGACGTAAAACCATCTCGCTGTTGAGCCTCATGCTGCTGCTGGCGTTTGCCTTGTTGCCGGCCCAGGTTTTCGCAACGAATTATTACGAGGAATGGGGCGATTACGAGGACTGGACGGATGAGCAGTGGGATCTGAGCGAAGACTGGACCGACGCGGAGTGGGATGCTTACGACGCGTCCTACGATGCCGCATGGGAGGCCCAGTGGATCGATGACACGAAACAGGAACTTAGCTTCCCTGATCCCGATGGCATCAACATCACCGTATACGACGCTTTCGTGGATTTTGCGGACGCGGCGCCCGTTCTGAAAGACGGCGTGCTGGCGGCGCCGGCCCTGCCCATGCTGACGGCGCTCGGCGCCGCGCCGGTCTTTGATCCCTCGGCGGGAACCGTGACGGCCGTGCTGGACGGCGTGACGCTGACTTTCAGCCTTGCGGACAGCCAGCTCGCGCTGAAGCAGGGTACGCGGATCCGGTATTTGGAACTGCCCCTGACACCCTACATGGACGGCAGCGTCGTCTTCGCCCCGGTGCGCGCCCTTGCGGAAGCCCTTGGATATGACGTCTTCTATTCCAAGACCTACCGGATGGCGCAAATCTTCAACACGTCGAAAATGGAAACCGAGATCAACAGCCGCTTCACCCTCTTCAACCGTCTGTTAGACGACAGCGCGCAGATGCAGGAAGGAACCTGGCGGTCGGAGGATGAAATTGTCGCGGAACTGACGCTGTACGGCGACAAAAATGACGACAGCGCCCGCCTGACCGCAAAAGGGACGACGCTGGCGCAAACGGAAAGCCGGCGCCTGAACCTGAACTGGCACGTGTCGCTGGACTTGGCGGATCTGGAGGATCTGATCACGCCGGCTCTGGACGAGGATGAGCTGGCGTTGCTGAAACAGCTGAAATCCATGGATGTTGAAGTCATCTCCGACGAAGAAGAAGGGATATTTTACGCGAAGTCGCCGTTCTTTTCCCTCCTTGCCGATGACTACGATGACAGCTTGCGCGTCTCAAAGGACGACTGGCTGGCCTTTGAAGGCGTTGTCCCGCTTCTGCCCGCCGCGACGCTTTCCGGCTTACGCAGCAGCGGGGAGCTTTCCGTGGGGCACTGGCTGACGGGGGATTACCCTTGGTGGCTGGAAGATTCGGACTACAGATATGGACTCTACTATGCGGAAACGATGGCGCAGGCCGATGTTTATGCCGCCGCTTTCGGCGACGAGGCGTTCCGGAAGAGCGGCAACAGCTATACCGCCCGCGTCAGCACCGCCAAGCTGGCGGAGATCGGGGCATTGATCATGGGGACGGACAACATGTTCGCCTACGCCTACGAGCCTTACTATGCCATAGACCTGCCCCAGACAGATCTCCTGTATGAAGAGATATTCGCCATCGAGGAGGATGAGGACACGGACTGCGTCATCACCCTTTCAGAGCGAAACGGCATGCTTACGGAGTTCTCCGCCGCCGCCGCAGGGAGCATGGATCAAATCGGTCTTCCCTTCACCTACAAGATCGCCTTTCAGGGCGGACAGACCGGCATAAGCTACTCTTTTGAAATTGTCGGCCGCTATATCGGGAAAATGTCGCTGAACGGGAAGAGCGTCTCCACAAAAACCTACGAAGCGGTTCAGGCACGCCCCCCCGAAGACGCGAATATCGTGTACCCCTGGGATTATTACCCCGATATAAACTACGAGTATGACGAATACGCGTTCTAATACTGTTATGAATCTTAGGTATGTCCCGCCCCTGCGTGATTTGCGTTGGGCATATCCCCCGTCGTTGCGAGGAGCGAAGCGACGAAGCAATCCACATGCCGCTCTGGATTGCTTCGCTGCGCTCGCAATGACGGATGGAGTATGCCCGCCCCCCGCCTACGCCTACTTTTGTTTAATCGCCGCCTGGGCGGCTGCCAGGCGGGCTATTGGCACGCGGAACGGCGAACAGGACACGTAATGCAGCCCCGTCCTGTGGCAGAACTCTATGGAAGACGGGTCTCCGCCGTGTTCCCCGCAGATGCCGAGCTTGATGTCCGGCCGCGCCGACTTGCCCAATTTGACCGCCGTTTCCACAAGTTTTCCGACGCCGGTTTGATCCAATCTGGCAAAGGGATCGTTCTCGTAGATCTTTTTATCATAATACGCGTCCAAGAAACTGCCGGCGTCGTCGCGGCTGAACCCGAACGTCATCTGCGTCAGGTCGTTGGTCCCGAAAGAGAAGAACTGCGCCTCTTTCGCGATCTCGTCCGCGGTCAGCGCCGCCCTCGGCAGCTCAATCATCGTGCCCACCAGATAATTTAGCTTCACGCCCGCCCCGGCGATCAGCTTGTCCGCCGTTTCCGTGACGACGCTCTTCACGTACTGCATTTCCTTGACGTCCCCCACTAACGGAATCATGATCTCCGGGACAATGTCCCAGTCCGGGTGTTTTTTCTGCGTGTTGACCGCCGCCTGTATGATGGCCGTGGTCTGCATCTCGCCGATTTCCGGATAGGTCACGTCTAACCGGCAGCCGCGGTGTCCCATCATCGGGTTGAATTCATGGAGCGACGCGATCTTCGCCTTCAGTTTGTCCTCCGCAAGACCCATTTCCTTTGCCAAGGCGGCGATATCGTCCTCTTCCGTCGGCAGGAACTCATGGAGCGGGGGATCCAGCAGCCGTATCGTCACGGGCCTGCCCTGCATCGCCTCGTAAATGCCTTCGAAATCACCCCGCTGTATGGGAAGCAGCTTGTCTAAGGCTTTCCGCCGCTGCTCCGTGGTTTCGGAGACGATCATCTCGCGCACGGCGGCGATCCTGTCCGCCTCGAAGAACATGTGTTCCGTCCGGCAGAGGCCGATGCCCTCCGCACCGAACCGCACGGCGTTCCGCGCATCGTCCGGCGTGTCGGCGTTGGTTCTGACTTTCATCGTCCGGTATTGGTCCGCCCATGCCATCAGCCGGCTGAACGCCTCCGGCAGGACCGCGTCGGTGGTTTCGATCGCCTTGCCGTATATGTTGCCCGTGGAGCCGTCCAAGGAAATATAGTCGCCTTCTTTAATAGTTTCGCCGCCCAGGGTGAACGTCTTCGCTTCCTCATCGATGCGGATGTCGCCGCAGCCGGCGACGCAGCAGGTGCCCATGCCCCGCGCGACCACGGCCGCGTGGGACGTCATGCCGCCGCGGACCGTCAGGATGCCCTTTGCGTAGTGCATCCCCTCAATGTCCTCCGGCGAGGTCTCCATGCGCACCAAAATCACGCTCGCCCCTTTGTTTACCGCCCATTCCGTGGCGTCCTCCGCAGAGAAGACCACCTGGCCGCAGGCGGCGCCGGGCGACGCAGGCAGCGCGCGTCCGATGGGCGGGCTTGCCTTTAGGGCGGCGGCGTCAAACTGCGGGTGAAGGATGGCGTCCAACTGCTTCGGGTCGATCATGGATACGGCTTCCTTTTCCGAAATCATGCCCTCGTCCACGAGGTCGCAGGCGATTTTCAGCGCGGCGGCGGCGGTTCTCTTGCCGTTGCGCGTCTGCAGCATGTAGAGTTTGCCTTCTTCTATGGTGAACTCCATGTCCTGCATGTCCCGGTAATGTTTCTCCAATTTGTATACGATATTGTAAAATTCCTCATATACCGCGGGGTTCTGCTCTTTCATCTGTTCAATGGTCTGCGGGGTCCTGACGCCCGCCACCACGTCTTCGCCCTGGGCGTTCATGAGAAATTCGCCGTACAGCTTCCGTTCGCCCGTAGACGGGTTCCGCGAAAACGCCACGCCGGTGCCGGAGGTGTCGCCCATGTTGCCGAACACCATGGACTGCACGTTCACGGCCGTGCCCCAGGACGCCGGGATGTCGTTCATCCGCCGGTAATAGACCGCGCGGGGGTTGTCCCAGGAGCGGAACACCGCCTGGATGGCGCCCGTCAGCTGGTCTATGGGATCCGACGGAAAATCTGCGCCGACCTTGTTCTTATACTCGTCCTTGAACTGCGCCGCCAGCTTTTTCAGGTCTTCGGCCGTCAGCTCCGTGTCCTGCGTGACGCCTTTTTGGTTTTTCATTTCGTCGATGCGCTTTTCGAAGTAGGACTTCCCCACTTCCATGACCACGTCTGAATACATCTGGATGAAGCGCCGGTAGGAATCGTATGCGAAGCGCGGGTTGCCGGTTTTCTTCGCGAAGCTCTCCACCACCGTGTCGTTCAGGCCCAGGTTCAGGATCGTGTCCATCATGCCCGGCATGGACGCCCTTGCCCCGGAGCGCACGGACACCAAAAGCGGGTTTTCGGGATCGCCGAATTTCTTTCCGGCCATGCCTTCCAATTTTTTCACGTATTCCAGGATTTTCGACTTGATCTCCCCGTTGATTTCCTCGCCGTCGGCGTAGTATTGCGTGCAGGCCTCCGTGGTGATGGTAAAGCCCTGCGGCACGGGCATGCCGAGATTCGTCATCTCCGCCAGATTCGCGCCCTTGCCCCCCAGAAGTTCGCGCATGGATCCATTGCCTTCGCTGAACAAATAAACAAATTTCTTTTCCATTTCGCTGGTATCCTCCTTTTCACCCAAGCTTTCACCGGTTTTAAAAGAACAGTTTTTCTTCTATATAGGCTTTTAGTCCGTCCATCGGCAGGCGTATCTGCTCCATTGTGTCGCGGTCCCGCACCGTCACGGCGCCGTCGGTTTCCGTATCGAAATCCACCGTGACGCAGAACGGCGTCCCGATCTCGTCCTGCCGGCGGTAGCGTTTGCCGATATTCCCGGAAACGTCGTAATCCACCTGAAAATAGCGGGAAAGCTCCGCGTGCAGTTTCTCCGCCTGTTCCGCCTGTTTCTTGGTGAGCGGCAGCACGGCGGCCTTATAAGGGGCCAGCGCCGGATGGAATCGCAGCACCGTCCGGGCTTCGTCCGTGCTCCGTTCGTCCGTCAGCGTCTCCTCGTCATAGGCGTTGACCAAAAACGCCAAGGTCACGCGGTCCGCGCCCAGCGAGGGTTCGATGCAGTACGGCACGTATTTCTCGTTGCTTTCCGGGTCTCGGTAAGAAAGATCTTCCCCGGAATGCTCCATATGCTGCTTCAGGTCGAAATCCGTTCTGTCCGCGACGCCCCAGAGTTCGCCCCACCCGAAAGGAAACAGGAATTCTATGTCCGTGGTCGCGTTGCTGTAATGGGACAGCTCTTCCTGCTCATGGTCCCGCAGTTTGAGGCGTTCGTCTTTGATGCCCAAGGATTTCAGGAAACCGACGCAGTAGTCCTTCCAGTAGGTGAACCATTCCAGGTCCGTGCCGGGCTTGCAGAAGAATTCAAGCTCCATCTGTT
>JAITOE010000222.1 GCA_031290135.1 Eubacteriales Family XIII. Incertae Sedis bacterium | reverse complement strand
ATGACTAAAAACCGCCGGGCCGACGTCGTTCGTCTGTTAGGCGAGAAGTCGCTCTCAAAATTGCTTGACCTTGCAGACGTGTATCATTGCGAAGCACTCGAAAACACCGCAACCGACTTTGCAGAGAAACACGACATTCAAGACGGCGGTTTTGACAATGTCTCGGCTTGTAAATACGATGTTCCGGGCGTGATGAGCATCGCCGAGGATTATCAAGAACTGATTGTGAAACTCATTGAAACACACGAGCTTTCGCCTGTGACGGCGCTTATATCGGTTTACACATCGCGGATAAGCGACAAAATTGACGATTATAACAGCAGTATGTATTTTGAGAACCCGCAGTATCTGTACGAAAGCTATATTGCGGGCGAACCGCTCCGGGGGTAGGACAAAATAGAACCGTCAGACTGTGTAAAGCTTTAATTCTCACACAGTCTGACGTCCCCTTTTCGTCTTCTAAATGATCTTATAAGGCTGATTCGACAACTGAACCGACCTTTTTATTCACCGCGCGCTGAGGTATTCATGGCAGCCTTTTGCGGCGCGACGGCCTTCCAATATGGCCCAGACCACCAAGCTGGGGCCGCGGCGCATGTCCCCGGCGGCAAAAACCGTCAGGAGGCTGCTTTTATGGGAGTCCGGTTCCGTGAAGACGTTCCCGCGCGGATCCGTTTTCAGGTTCAGCTGCCCGATGAGGGTCTTTTCCGGGCCCGTGAAACCCATGGCGGTCAGGACAAGCCCGGCAGGCCGCAGTTTTTCGCTGCCCGGAATTTCTTTCGGGATCATCCGCCCGTTCTGGGACTGCCATTCCACCTGCACGGTTTTGACGCCGGTCACGCGGCCGGCGCCGTTCCCCACGATCTCTTTGACGGTGGTCAGGTATTCCCTGGGGTCCGCGCCGAACAGGGCGATGGCCTCCTGCTGGCCGTAGTCGGTCTTCTGTATTTTGGGCCACAGCGGCCAGGGGTTGCCCGGCGCGCGCTCCGCGGGGGGGCAAGGCATGATCTCAAGCTGCGTGACGCTTTTCGCGCCTTGCCGGATGGAGGTCGCCACGCAGTCGGTGCCGGTGTCCCCGCCGCCCACCACGATGACGTTTTTGCCCTTGGCGACGGGCCTGTCGCCGTCGGCGGTCCCGCCCAGCAGGTCTTTCGTGGCGGAGGTCAGAAAGCGCACCGCCGTCACAACCCCGCCGAGCTCCTTGCCGGGCACGTCGATCAGCCGCTCCTGCGTGGCGCCCGCGCAAAGCACGATGGCGTCGAATTCTTTCATGAGCGTCAGCACGGGATAATCCTTGCCGACCTCCGTGGAAAGCATGAACTGCACGCCTTCTTCCTCAAGCAGCTTGGCGCGTCCCAGCACTAAGGATTTGCTCAGTTTCATGTTGGGGATGCCGTACATGAGCAGGCCGCCCGGACGGTCCGAACGCTCAAACACCGTGACACTGTTGCCCAGCTGGTTCAGGAGGTCCGCGCAGGAAAGCCCGGAGGGGCCGGAGCCGACCACCGCCACGCGTTTGCCGCTGCGGAGCTTTGGAATCCGGGGGCGGATTTTTCCGCGGCGCATCATCTCGTCCATGACAAAGCGTTCGATCTCCTTGATGGTGACGGGCGGTTCGTGCTCGCCGAGCGTGCAGGAGCCTTCGCACAGCGCCGGGCATACGCGGCTCGTGAATTCGGGGAAGGGATGGGTTTTGCTGAGGCGGGCGTAGGCTTCCTCGTATTCGCCGTGGTAAACCAGGTCGTTTATTTCCGGGACCAAGTTGCAAAGGGGGCATCCGATGGAAAGCCCCTCCACCACGAAGCCCGCGTGGCAGTACGGCACGCCGCAGTCCATGCAGCGGGCGCCCTGTGTCTGCAAGGCCGGCGTGGCTTGCGTCAGCAGAAATTCGTCGTAGTCCTTAATCCGTTCGCGGACGGGGCGGTGGCCCGCGTCAACGCGCGGATATTCTAAAAATCCGGTCGCTTTTCCCATGACATACCTCTATTCTTCTTCCACCGCGGGAGGGGAGGTTCCCACTACCCGGCTGAACGCGTACAGGAGCTGGTCTTCGCCGCGTATCTTTTGTTTTTTCGCCTCGTCCAGCGCGTCCAGCACCCTTTGGTAATCGTTGGGGATGACCCGGACGAAGCTGTTCGCGCTGCCGATAAAACTGTTCAGGATGCTGCGCGCCCGGCTGCTGCCGGTGTAGGCCAAGTGCTTCTCCAGAAGCTCCTTCAGCTGTTTTTTGTCGTTCTTCTCCAATTTGCCGGTGCTGACCATCGCCATGTTGCAGTTTTGCGCGAACTGCCCGTCCGGATCCCAGATGTAGGCGACGCCCCCGGACATGCCCGCCGCGAAGTTGCGTCCGGTCTTGCCGAGGATCACGACCCGGCCGCCGGTCATATACTCGCAGCCGTGGTCGCCCACGCCCTCCACCACGGCGGTGGCGCCGCTGTTGCGCACGCAGAAACGTTCCCCCGCCACCCCGCGGATGTAAGCCTCCCCGTCCGTCGCGCCGTAAAGCGCCACGTTGCCGACGATGATGTTTTCGCCGGGGTCGAAGGCCGCGTCGTCCGGCGGCACGACGATGATGCGCCCGCCGGACAGACCCTTGCCGACATGGTCGTTGGAATCGCCGTGCAGCGACAGCTCGACGCCCTTTGTCAGGAAGGCGCCGAAGCTTTGCCCGGCCGAGCCGTCGAAACGCAGCCGGATGCTGGCGTCGGGCAGGCCCTCCGCCCCGTACTTGCGGACGATTTCGCTGGACAGCATGCAGCCTATCGTGCGGTTGCGGTTGTTCACCGGCAGATGGTAGCTCACCTTGCCGCCTTTGTGCTCGACGGCGGAACGGCAAAGGGACAGGAGCGCGTTCTGGTCCACGGTGCGCCGCAGCGCGTGGTCCTGCGCCTGGGTGAAATAGCGGGCGCCCGCGCTGTCAACGGCTTTGGGCTGGTAGAGAAGCCCGGAAAGATCCACGGTCTGCGCTTTTTCGTTGAAGATGCCGGGGTTCTGCCGGAGCAGCTCCACATGCCCCACCAGCTCGCGGAAGGTGCGGACGCCGATGCGCGCCATCCATTCGCGCACCTCCTGCGCCAGAAAACGCATCAGGTTTTCAATATCTTCAGGTTTCCCCGCGAATTTCCTGCAGAGCGCCGGGTTCTGCGTGGCGATGCCCACGGGGCAGGTGTCCAGGTTGCACACCCGCATCATGTCGCATCCCAGCACCACTAAGGGCGCCGTGGCGAAAGCGAATTCCTCTGCGCCGAGCAGCGCCGCTATGACGATGTCGCGGCCGGTCAGCAGCTTGCCGTCCGTCTCCAGCACCACGCGGTTGCGCAGGTTGCTCATAAGCAGGCTCTGGTGCGCCTCCGCCACGCCGAGTTCCCAGGGCAGCCCCGCGTGGCGGACGCTGGTGCGCGGCGCGGCGCCGGTCCCGCCGTCGTAGCCGCTGACCACAATCACGTCGGCTAGGCCCTTGGCGACGCCCACGGCCACCGTGCCCACGCCCGCCTCGGACACCAATTTTACGCTGATGCGGGCGTCGCGGTTGGCGCTTTTCAGGTCGCGGATCAGCTGCGCCAGATCTTCAATGGAGTAGATGTCGTGGTGGGGCGGCGGGGAAATCAGCTCCACGCCGGGCGTGGAATAACGGGATTTCGCGATCCACGGATACACCTTGTTGCCGGGCAGGTGGCCGCCTTCGCCGGGCTTCGCCCCCTGGGCCATCTTGATCTGTATCTCCGCCGCGTTGTTCAGGTAATGGATGGTCACGCCGAAACGCCCGGAGGCCACCTGTTTGATGGCGCTGGAACGGTTTGTGCCGTCCGCGTCCGGGATGAAGCGCTCCGGAATCTCGCCGCCCTCCCCCGTGTTGCTTTTGCCGCCGAGGCGGTTCATGGCAATGGCCATGCACTCATGCGCTTTCTGGCTGATGGAGCCGTAGGACATGGCGCCGGTCTTAAAGCGTTTCACGATGCTTTCCACGGGTTCCACCGAATCGACGGGGATGGGTTTTTCCGCCTTGACGATCTTGAGCAGCCCGCGGATGTTCTTCAGCTCAACCGTCCGTTTGTTCACGCAGGCGGAAAAGGTTTTGAACATCTCGTAATTCCCCGTGCGGCAGGCCTGCTGCAGGTAGAATATGTTCTCCGGGTTGAAGAGGTGGTATTCCCCGTTTTTGCGCCATTTGTAATCCCCACCGGCGTCCAAGGGGTCGTCTTTGGTGAAGGGGTCGAAGGCCGCCGCGTGGCGCTGGCGCGCTTCGGATTCTATTTCATGCAGGCCGATGCCGCCGATGCGTGAGGTGGTGCCCGTGAAATACCTGTCGATCACCGATTCGCCGACGCCGAGGGCTTCGAATATCTGGGCGCCGTGATAGCTGCGCACGGTAGAGATGCCCATTTTTGACATAATTTTCACAATGGTCTTGGTCAGCGCCTTGCGGTAATTGCAGAGAGCCTGGTCCGCGTCGGGCGGCAGCATCCGGTCGGCGGACATCTGCCGGATGCTTTTATAGGCCAGATAGGGGTAGACGGCATTGGCGCCGTAGCCGATGAGCAGCGCGAAATGGTGCGTCTCCCTGGCTTCCCCGGTTTCGGCCACAAGGCTGATCCGCGTCCGCGTCCCGTTCCGCACAAGGTGGTGGTGCAGGCCGGACACGGCTAAAAGCGCGGGAATGGGTATTTTGTATTCGTTCGCGCCTTTGTCCGACAGAATCAGGATGTTGTAGCCGCTGTTCATGACGACATCCGCCGCGAAGAAGAGGTCGTCCAAGGCGCGCTGCAGCCCGTTCTTTTCCCTTGCGTTGAAGAGGATGGGCAGGGTGACGCTGGCGAAGCCCGGACGGTCTATGCCGCGCAGCTTGTCAAGCTCTTCGTCTGAAAGGATGGGGGTCGAATGGCGGATCATCCGGCAATTTCCGGCATCCGGCGCAAGCAAATTGCCTGCGCTGCCGAACTGGACGTCGGAGGACGTGACGATATGCTCGCGGATGGCGTCCAAGGGCGGATTCGTGACCTGCGCGAACAGCTGCTTGAAATAATTGTACAAAAGCTGCGGCCTGTTGGAAAGCACCGCCAGGGGGGCGTCGATGCCCATCGAGGAAAGCGGGTCGTCCGCCGTCAGCGCGATGCCTTTCAGCGTGAGGTTCAGATCCTCCCAGGTGTAGCCGAAGACCTTCTGCTCCTGCCGCAGCGGCAGCGCGTCCTCCGTGTTCTCCTTGTTGGCCATGAGCAGTTCCAGGCCGACGAAATTCTTCAAAAGCGCCTGTTCGTAAGGCTCTTCGGAATCCCGCTGTTTTTTCTTCCGTATGATGTCCTGCCAGGTTTCGCCGGGCTTCCCGCCAGGGGGCAGGCCGCTCAGATCCAGCAGGTTTTCGTCCAACCATTGGCGGTAAGGCTTCGCGGCCGCCACTTCCGTCTTCAGTTCGCCGTCTTCGATAATCCGCTGCTTCGCCGTGTCGATGAGCAGCATGCGGCCGGGGCGGAGGCGGTCTTTTTTCACCACGTCCGCGGCGGGTATGGGCAGGACGCCGGCCTCGCTGGCGAGAATCAGGACGCCGTCACGCGTCAGGTAGTAGCGCGCCGGGCGCAGGCCGTTGCGGTCCAGCATGGCGCCGGCGACCTTGCCGTCGGTGAAGGCGATGGCGGCGGGGCCGTCCCAGGGCTCCAGGAGGCAGCTCACGTATTCGTAATAGGCGCATTTGTCCGGCGCCATGTCCTCCCTGTTCTTCCACGGTTCGGGAATGGCCATCATCATGGCTTCCGCCGGGCTGTAGCCCGCGTGTACCAGCAGGGCCAGAAAATCATCCAGCATGGCGGAATCGCTGCCGTCTTCGTTGATGACGGGCAAAACCTTGGAAAGGTCGTCGCCGAACTTCGCGGACTGGAGCATGGCTTCGCGGGCCTTGACCCAGTTCACGTTGCCGCGGATCGTGTTGATTTCGCCGTTGTGTATGAGATAATGCAGCGGCTGCGCCCGTTCCCAGCTGGGGAAGGTGTTGGTGGAGAAGCGGGAATGGACGAGCACGACGGCCGACGCCAGGTCCGAATCCCGCAGGTCTAAGTAAAAGGCGGACAGCTGGCCGGGCAGGATCATGCCTTTGTAGACGATGGTCCGGCAGGAAATGCTGGACAGGTAAAAATAGAGATCCGGGTCGGAGGAGCTGTAGCGCAGTTCCTCCTGCGCCAGTTTGGATATGATGTAAAGCGAACGCTCAAAATCCTCCTCCGTGGCGTCTTGCGGCCTCTCGATGAAGACCTGGCGGATGCCGGGGCAGACCTCGCCGGCCGTCTTGCCGATGGCTGCGGCATAGACCGGAACCACGCGGGTTCCCAAAACCCGGAAACCCTCCCGCTCCGCGATGCCGCGGAACGCCGCCACGGTTCTGGCGCCGCGCACGGAATCCGGCGAAGTGAACATCATGGCAATGCCGTATTCCCCCTCGCCCGGCAGGCCGATGCCGTCGTTGGCGCATACCCGTTTCATGAAAGCATGCGGGATCTGGAGCAAAATGCCGGCGCCGTCCCCGGTTTCCGGCTCGCTGCCCACGCCCCCCCGGTGCGTCATGTTTTTCAGGACCTCAATCGCGTCCTCCACGAGTTTGTGTGATTTCTCGCCCCGGATGTTCACGAGCATCCCGACGCCGCAGGCGTCATGTTCAAACTTGGGGTCGTACAAACCTTGCTTTGGAGGCAATCCGTAATGTAACATCAAAATCTCCTTTATTTAAAAATCCGAGTTTTTTGTGCATTTAAATTTTGGTTTCGTCCAAAATAATACACCAATTGAGAAAATTTGTCAACCACCGGGAGGCAAATAACCGAAAATTCTGAATTTGCGCCTGGGCAAAAAAAATGAACCCCTGCCCGTCAATGCTTAGGGGTTCTTCACCGCTTGCTTCACAGCATCACCATCACCTTTGAATATTTCTCCCGTTTCGCCCGCATCATTTCAATGGCGCTTCCAAGCTCCGGGAATTCATATTTATGGCTGATGAAGCTGTCGAGGCATAACGTGCCGGCGTGTTCAAGCACACGCTGCCAGTCAGCCGGATAAGCCGAATTCCAGCTCCCGCGAAGGGTTATTTGCTTGCGGAGAACCTGCCAGTATAGCTTCCGGTCCATGGAAAAATCCGCGGCGGGGTTGCCGACCAGCACGATTTCCCCGTTAGGCCGCACAAGCTCGGCGCAGCGGCGAAACGCGCCTGACGAACCTGCCGCCTCGAAACAAACGTCGTAATTTGCAAAAGAACCGCTGTCGCCGCGTCCGAGTACCTCAACATATGAAACGCCGTAATGCCTGAGCCACGCTCCTATCAGCTGCCCGATCGCGCCGTTGCCGATGACCGCGGCTTTTGCGACGCCGCGCAGGGTCACTTTTTTCACGGCGTGGAGCGCGACCGCGGCAGGTTCAAACACTGCCGCCTGTTCAAAACTCACCTCGTCCGGCAACGCAAGCAAATTCCGTTCCGGCGTTGCGGCATATTCCGCAAACGCCCCGTCCCGGCGCGAGCCGACGTAGCCGTAATTCGAACAGGTTTCATAATGTCCCGACCGGCACGGCCCGCAAGATAGGCACGGGATCAGCGGATAAACCCCGACCCGCCGCCCGTCCGCCGTCACGCCGGAAAATTCGTGGCCGAGGATTATCGGGTAATGGTACGCCCCGCTGACAAAAACGCGCTGAATGTCGGACGCGCAAATCCCCGCCGCCTTTACCTGAATGAGGACTTCGCCGTCCTCCGGAACCGGCTCCGGGACGTCCTCGAATTTCATGTCGTTAATTCCGTGCAAAACCCATGCTTTCATATGCTGCCGCCCTCCACAATCGCCCTGAATCTCTCCAAATCCGTGTCCGCCGTGATTTTGAAATTGCCCGGCCTGCCTTTCGCGAGCGCGATCCTCATTCCCGCGGCCACGGCGATTTCGCTGCTGCCGCGGAACGTGTCCAACCTGTCTGCGAACCTTACGTGCGCCGCCCGGTATTTTTCAAAATCGTAACACTCAGGCGTCTGCCCCGCAAAAAGCGCGTCACGATGGAGCGTTTTAGTTATCGTCTTGCCGTCAACGCTTAGGTAAACTGTGTCAGTGACTGCCAGCGCGGGGGTCGCGCCGTCGTAGTTTTCCGCCGCGCCGATGACGCCGGTGACGTCGCCGGCCGTGACGTTCGGACGCGCTGCGTCGTGGATGATCACGTATTCCGGCGCGTGCGCGCGCAATGCTTCCAATCCGTTCCATATCGACCGCTGGCGGGTTTCACCGGGTTCCGCGAACACATATTCGCATTCGCCATGCAGCAGGCTGCGGTATTCCGCGGCGACGACCACGCAAATAATATCAATGCCGGCGCAGTTTTCAAACGCTTTAAGCGCGTAATTTATAATCAGCTTGCCGCCGATTTCGATATATTGTTTTGGAATGTCCGAAGCCAGCCGTTCGCCTTTTCCGCCGGATAAAATAAGCCCCGCGTTCACTTTACAACCTCGAAGTTCCTTGATTTTTGTCATTAAATCACTCCTACAATCTGGTTCTAGCGAATGTCCCCGCAAACTCAACAGCCGATGCTGCTTGGTCTAACGGAAATGCCAGCGGCTGTTCGCCGCCGCTTACAATAAAACATTCCGGCGATTTGCCGGAATGACGTTTGATTGCTGTATGCGCCGTATGCTACGGTCTGTGCGCCGAAGAAAGCGAAAGCTCCATCTCAGACCTGGGGTTCCGCGGCGGCAAAGCTGCCCGTTTCAGTGCCTTGCCAGGCCGCGGATCTCGGACAGGGGCAGCCCCGTCGCCCGCGCGATCACTTCCATGGGCACGCCCTCCCGGATCAGGTTGACCGCGTCTTCGGTTTTCCCTTCGGTTTTCCCTTCGGCCCGCAGCATGTCCGCGATGCCTGTTTCGACGTACACGTCCATGAGCGTCAGTTTTCCCATTTTTATCATCTCCTTAACCGCAGCCGGGTTTGCCTGCACGACTGCCTCCATGAAAGAATTCACCCGGCCGTCTTTCGCCTGCCGCGCCTCCTCGAGCCTTTCCAGCGGTTCGCCGTCCAGGCCGTCCCGCAGGTTCCGCAGCCAAAGCGAAAAGTCCACCGTTATTCTGCCTGGCGTTGCCGGTATTCCATTGCTTTTTGGGAAAGTTCCTCCAAAGTCATGTCCTCAACAAGACTCCCGCGCCACTTTGTATAGTCAAAAGAATCTTTTTGAATGAGCATGACAAACCGTTCGGCCTCCACCATTCCCAGCTTTTCTACCAAAGCATCCATGCCTGCGGAACGGATTGCCACATCGGTATTCATCATTATCTATGCCCCCAGTCTTCTGACGAAATCCAGCGGATTGATTACCGTGATTCCGTCGATTAGTTTGCTAAGTATGCCCTTGTCGGTAGTCAGAAAATATTCGCAGTTTCCTTGAAGCGCACATGCGACATGTAGGGCATCTTTATTTTTGAGCCCGAGCTTCATTAACTGTCTGCCGCGTTCATTGATTTCTTCCGAAAAGTCAATGTCCGCTTTCGCAACCTTTTTCCACTTCACTATCGCTTTTCTGCGTTCATTATGTGGATTGACCGAATTTTCGTAGTCCATCATGTATGACCACACAAGAGCAAACGTACTCTGCAAAATCTCTTTTTGAACAAAGAGCTTTGCCTCGGACTCCAGCTTAATTGTCAAATATGACTGATCATCATATGGACGGTTGAAGCAACAGTTGTCAAGATAAATTATTGAAACTTGCATACTTATAGCTCTGCTCTCGTTCACTGTTCTTCTTCTCCATTATACGCGCCGCGCGGCGGCGGGTCAAGGAAAACCGCCGCCCGTGCGAGCCTGTAACTTATATACATATTATACAGTAAATGGAATCAGAATGCAACATATATTTGCGGGGTTTTTAAAAAGTTTTTTTCGCCCCGCGTTCACGCCGTGCAGCCTCTCAGCTCCCTGATTATTTCCGGGTACCCGCGCTCCTTGCCGAACAGCGCCGCCGTGCCCAGCACGAACCCGTCCACGCCGAGCGGCGCGTATTTGCGGACATTTTCAACCGAGCCGTGGCCGTCCCAGAATATCTCCAGGTCAAATTCATCCTTGAGTTCAATCAGGTTGCGGAGCTTCTTTTCGATAAACGGCAAAAACGCCTGCCCCGCGTTCCCGGGTATGACCGCCATGATCAGCACCCGCTTTACCAGATGCAGCAGCTCAACCGTGCTTTCGATGGAAGTGGTCGGGTTCAGCACGATTCCCGGCGTCATTCCCAGGTCTATGATCCGGTGGACGGTTTCGCCTATCTGAAACCCGCTCTCCGGGTGGAAATACAGCACGTCCGCGCCGGCCTTGGCGAACAGCTTGACGTAGCGCACGGGTTCGTGTATCATCAGATGGCACTCGACCGATTTCTTCGTCGCGGACCGGATGTACCGCAGGTCGTGCAGCCCCATGCCGAAATTGTGGACAAACGCGCCGTCCATGATGTCAACGTGGAACGCGTCCACGCCCGCCGCTTCAAGCGCACGGATTTCGTCCTCTAAATGCCCGTAATCCGCGCACATCATGGAGGCGGAGAATTTCAGTTTTAGCATTAAATCGTTCCTCCTGGGCTTATTATTTGTTTTCGGTTTTGAAGTCTTCAGGCAACTTTCAAAATTCCATTAATTTCATTTGCGCCGAGCCGTAACAGCGGTCCGGGAAAATCCATTGCCTGCACGGCAACTATACATTTTTAAAAACCCTATCCCAGCGAGACGGGTCGCTCAGCATCGAAACAAAATTTTTGCCCATAGTGATATTCATAGATGCAGGATGGCCTTCGAGCAGTACTCTTTCGTACTCCTTGAGCCTTTCTTCGTTGCTTGGATCAACTAAGTTTTTATTCATCGATTCGTATATATCAACGCCATCCCTGTCGGCGCCATCAGAAGTTTTATGTGCAACAAGCGGGGAAGTTATCATTAAGTCAGAACCGGAATAATTCATTTTCGCAAGCGCCTGAAGAAATTGCATGTGTTCGGGAATCACATTTTTGGAAATAACATCCGCGTTCATTTTTGGATCCGTTTTTTCTGCGGCGGAATGGCTTCTTGTGGCATCCCTCCTGGCATTCCGTGTTTTAATTGCAATGCCCGACATAGGCCCATCGCCTGCTAATAAGGCAAGTAATTCGGTTTCCAGCTTTACAATGGTCGCTCCCGTCGGGTGAGCCTTAATATTTTGTCCGTCAGGCAAAATTCGAAGTGCCTCACCCAGCATACGTTGAAAATCAAGCAACAAATCCACATGTGTATATTGTCTGTCTTTAATCGAGAATTTGGGTTCTACATGCAGCGTAAAAAAAGAATTTTTATCTCCAATCGTATAATCAAGACGAATCACCCCTACTTTTTTAGTTTGCTGTACAGGACTGCTTTTGCTGCTTCCAAAGAGATTTGAAAAAAATGAAAAGACAGATGAAAGAATCCCTTCTTGCATCGCCGGTCCATGCGCAGAACCTGTTATGGGAACTTGAGGTTTTGCAATGCTTGAGAAAGCATTCTGAGGTGGCTGCGGATTATGTGACGGAACTCCAGGCTGCATTTTTGTGTCCGCTTTGCCCATTTGCTGCCCTTGCTGCTTTTTCTGTTCTTCTGTCAGTTCGCACATCCCGGATCACCTAACCCTTTCCAATCATTATCTGTGCGGCAAGAACGGCGGTCTTTTCCACCCTTGCAGCCACTGTTTCTAACAGTTTCATCGTTGCGGATGTTGCGGCGTACATGGATACCTCCGCGTTCTCCGGATAGTGATTACAAATGACATCCATGGCCGTGCGAAACAGCGGCGCAGCGACAGCGGCGCCGCCGGCTATCACGTGCAACAATGCAATCTCCACGTGCCTGTCATTCACCTGCCGCAACAAACAAGCGCCGGCGCTGCCATCATCGCGAATGGCTATCGGGCTTTGCGCTATGTACTCTGCACAGCGGATAGGCAGGTCAATGTTAAGTTTCGGAGTATCTTTGAGCGCAATGCTTATTTTGTTCACGCGCCATGCAGGCGCTTTCTCCAGCGGAATGACAGCATACGGTTTCGGCAATATCGCGTTTGCCAGGCGCCGGCGATTGTAATCCTCAAGTTTGAATGTGCAGATACAAGAGTCCGATTGATAAGGCGTCGAAAAACCGCATACAGCAAGAAAGTCTTCAAACCCACCCGACAATTCGCGGCCTGAATATGTAACCGTAACATGTTTTAACCCATCCTTCGCGGCGGCGTCCACAAGTGTCTTTACAAGCAATTTGCCCGCGCCGCGCCGCCGGTTGGCCGCAGTGACAAATATCCAGACAACGTGCGCAGCGTTGCCGACAACCGCTGTGAGCATTGCGCCGATGGCAGTCGCGCCGTCCGACACGCCGATGCCCGCCATTTCGGGGCGGCCGTATTTCGCACGAACGGCCGGAGGAAAATATTCCTCAAAATACTTAATGTTGGCATCATTGATACGCACAGCCTGTAACATATTCTCTTCCCCCACAATCCCGGTTAATTACAAGCCCGCGGCGATGAATACCCTCTCGCCCAGAAGTGTCGCGCACGCCATTTCTTCCGGAAATCCGGATGCCTGTCGGACAGCATTAGCGCACTTTTCCCTTTCAGGTAGCCCATGAATTAATATTCATCTCAATTACAAGCCCACATAGCTCGTGCCAGTTACAGATTCATTCTCTTTGGAAATAGGCTTTGGAACATTCTCGAACCTATATCATGAATGCCGCGCGAATGATGCCTCTGATGTCGTTGTTCATGATGTCAACGTGGAACGCGTCCACGCCCGCCGCTTCAAGAGCACGGATGTCGCCCTCGAGGTGTCCGTAGTCCGCGCACATATTTTTTCATTTATTAATCTCAATTTCAGCATGCCTGATTTTTAATGCTTCAGAATTTACAAGGAAATAAGCGGATGTCAGATATTCTGAAGCGTATGCAAGGGAACGTTTCGGAAACTCATTTATTTTTGCCAAGTAAACTTTTTCGAGTTCAAGCAACACACTAAATAACCAACTGCAATATTCGTTGTAAACATTGTTTTTGGCAATAACCATATTGTAAGCGTAAGCGTATTTTCCGAAGAAAATCAACCGAAACTGACTTGCCGGAAACATTTTCTCCAATACATTCAAAGTTTCATTTGCAAAATCCGCCCCAACAAATCTCTGATATTGCCATAACATTGTTTTGGGGCAAATGTAAGGTAATGGTAGAACTACATCGATACCCTGACCTTTCATCATACTAAACTGATTGTCAGAAATTCTAAAATGACGGCGATAGTGACACTTCCCTTTGTAATCATAAGTATTGATGTTTTTCCAAATCCAATAAATTGATGTTGCTTCGCCATAAGTTAAATTTTTATCGGAAATGTTATCCCCTGTACAATCGGCAGAATCAGCTAACCGTTGCTTTGACAATACCGCGCCCGAATGCAAGTCAATTTCGTATTTGCTGCAAATGCTCATATATTTGCCAACAAGAGGTACATCATATTCAGACACGGTTTTATAGATGGCAACATTAGGAACTTCCGCTCTCTCCGATTCGTTAGTTTCTAAAACAGAAAACATATCAAATCTTGAAAAATAACTGTTCATCAGCAAAAACTCAATAT
>JAITOE010000218.1 GCA_031290135.1 Eubacteriales Family XIII. Incertae Sedis bacterium | reverse complement strand
ATCTCCGCTTACAGGTACGGCAAGCGTTGAAGCAAGCGAAAGCCCTTATCTCGACACGGCAGATACAGACGAAGTAACTTATTCGCCGAATTTGAAAGTTAAAGATGTCCCTGCCATTGCCGCCTTCATTGCTGACGGTTATATTTTCGCAGCTGCCGAAACCGTGCTGAATTATTCTGCGGCAGGGCAAGAATTTGTTGGTACGCGGGACTCGCAAAACAGCAGCTACGCCACCGAACGAGTGACGGTTGCAGTTACGGTCAACAAGGCAGAATCTTCCATCGTAATGTTGCCAGAGGCCGGTGCAATTAAAGCTGGGCAGAAACTTTCCGGCTCCATGTTGACCGGCGGGGAATCAAGCGTGGGCGGAACATTCGCGTGGGCGAACCCGGACGAGATAGCCGGCGCCACGGGTGAGCATGACGCGATATTCACGCCAAGCGACAGCAATTACGCACCTTTTGATATAAAAATCACAGTAACCGTCACACCTGCGTCAAGCGGCGGCGGCGGTTCGGCAAAACCGGCGCCGACGCCGACGCCTGCGCCTGCTCCCGGCCCAACCGTGCCGGAACCGACGCCGGAACCGGCCGGGCCAAGCGGCAAAGTCCCGCCGGGCGTGAGCGAGAAAATCCAAGAAACTTTGGAAACGGTCGGGCATTTTGGGTATATAAACGGATACAGCGACGGGACAGTTAAGCCCGACGGCGCGATAACGCGTGCCGAGGTTGCAAAAATATTCTTTAGCTTAATACGCGATACGGCGAAAAACAGCACGGCAGCCACTTCTTTCGCAGATGTTGCTGACGGCGCGTGGTATTCGCAGGCGGTGAATTATCTTGCGGAACACGAGATTTTGAAAGGATACCATGAAAACGGTCAATCCGTTTTCAAGCCGGAGCAAAATATCACGCGGGCGGAATTCGCAGCAATAGCGGCAAGGCTTGACGATTTACTGGCGGCGAACAACGCGTTCGCGGACGTGGCAAGCGACCATTGGGCGATAGCGTTTATCAGCAGCGCGGCGGGGAAAGGCTGGATTAACGGCTACCCCGACGGAACATTCCGACCGTCGAACGACATAACAAGAGCCGAGGTTGTTACGGTTGCCAACAAAATGACAGGGCGAAAGCTGAAAACGGGCGAACCGTCGGTAAATCCGTATTCCGACCTCGCCTCCTCCCATTGGGCGTTCGCGGATATACTCGAAGCCTCCGCCGAACATGATTATGACAGGGATGAGAACTGGTTCGAGATTTGGAAATAAGGCACGGCGGGCGTTCTTTTGCTTCCCCGAAAAACTACAGCCCCGCGCTCTCCAGCAGCCTTTTGTCCCCCAGCAACGCAATCCCGCCGTCCGCGACGAGCTTGCCGTCTTGCAGCAGCAGCACCCGCGAGCAGGTTTGCGCCGCAAAGTCGAGCTGGTGCGTCGCAATCAGCTTCCCCTGCGGCAAAACCGAGAGCATTTCCGCCAAACCCCGCCGCGCCCGCGGGTCGAGGAACGCCGTCGGCTCATCGAACAGCAGATACTGCGGCTCCATCGCAAGCACCGCCGCAATCGCCGAAAGGCGTTTTTCGCCGCCTGAGAGCTTCAGCGGCGAACGGCGCGCGAGCTGCGCTATGCCGAGGGTTTCAAGCGCCGCATCCACGCGCGTTTTTACCTCGTCCTCCGCAAGACCGAGATTTCGCGGTCCGAACGCGACGTCCTCAAAAATATCCGGCATAAAAAGCTGGTCGTCCGGGTTTTGGAACACAAGCCCGACGTTTTTGCGGATTGTGCACAGCGATTTTTTCACGAGCGTCACGCCGTCAACCGCGACGACGCCCGTCTTTGCTTCGAGCACGCCGACGAGCGCGTGCAGAAGCGTTGTTTTGCCCGCGCCGTTCGCGCCGATCAGGGCGGCGTTTTCGCCCGCGCCAAGCGTGAAACGGATGCCGTCAACGGCGCGTTTGCCGTCCGCGTATTCAACTGTCAAATCCTTAATTTCAAGCATCAGAACAACCTCACAAACCGCAGCACTGCCGAAGCCGTGACGATTGCCGCAAGCGCCCAGACGTCCGCGCCCCGCAGCGGACGGGGCGCGCGCGGCACGGTTCTCAGCGAATAGCCCCGGCAGCGCATCGCGGCGTGGATCCGCTCCGCGCGGTCGAACCCGCGCAGCAGGAGTCCGCCGACGAAGCTGCCCATATGCCGCATTTCGAGCGCGCGTTTGCCGCCGGAGCGCAGCGCGTATGCCATGCCCATGGACCGCGTTTCGAGCAGCAGGACGCCGGCATAGCGGTACGTCATTTCAAACACAGTCACAAACTGCATCGGGACGCGCAGCCGCCGCAGCTGCGCCGTAAGCTCGACAAACGGCGTCGTGGCGACGAGAAGCAACGCCGCCATGACGGATAAATACATCTTTAACAGTATCGTCAAAAGTGACAAAACGCCGTAGCTTATTGTGACGCTGCCGAGCGTGAACGCCGTTTCGCGGTCGAAAAACACGTTTGACAGCCCGGCGAACAGACAGAACGGGAGCGCGACAAGCACGCGTTTCAGCAGAATCCCGTATGGGATTTCAGCGAGCGCCATCAGGATGAACGGATAAAACAAATAGGGCGTCAGAGGCAAAAAGTCGTACCGGCCGAAAGACACGACCGCCAGTATGAATATCAACGCAGAACACAGCTTCGCAAGCGGGTGCAGACGGTGGACCGTCGTCCGCCCCGCCGCAAGCGCATCAAGCGCGTGAAGTTCGCCGAGGGAGCCGTGAATATTTGACATTACGCCGAAGCTTCCGCGTTCTTGCGCCTTTTCACTTTTGAGATGATAAGCCCCGCCGCGCACGCGAGCGCGAAGGTAATTGCCGCGCCGACGATGCCGGAAACCGCCGTGCCCGCCGGATTCTCCCCGTCGGACGCGAACGCATAGCCCGGCAGGAATGCCGTGTTCTCCTGAACGCCCGCCGCGCCCTCCGCGACGGACGAGAGCGCCGCGTTTTCCTCAAACTGCCCAAGCCCGGCTTCCGGGTCGTCTCTGTTGAACGCGTTGCCGATGGCCCACTCCAGGCCGTCCGGGCTGCCCGACGCCGCAAGCGACAGCGCGCCGCCGCCGACAAGCGTCAGGGCGACAAGCACAACCGCCACTTTTCTGACCGGCACCGCCGCCGCGAGTTTTTGCCCGGCCAGCGAAGCGCCGATGATCTCCGGGCGCATTTTATGCACAAACACGAGAATCGCCGCCGTGACTAAGCCCTCGACCAAGCCGATTGCAAGGTGAATCGGCAGCATAAGCGCGGCAAACGTGCTGAACGGAAGTTCCGTAATGCCGGAAAACAGCGTCTCCAGCACCACGCAGAACGCGCCTATCTCCAGGCCGATAACCGCCGACGCGACTGACGCCACGCTGAGCCGCTTCGCCGTCACGCCGCCTTTCAGAAGCGGCCTGAACAGCAGCGGATAGAGAATCAGGCACGGAACCACCCCCATGTTGAAGATGTTGCAGCCGAGCGCGAGCAGGCCGCCGTCCGCGAAAAACAGGCACTGGATAACCAGCACCGCCGCGATGGAGAGGAACGCGGGGAAGCCCCCCAGCAGTCCGGAAAGCAGGATGCCGCCGCCGATGTGGCCCGACGAGCCGGTCGCCGGAATCGAGAAGTTGATCATCTGCCCCGCGAACACCAGCGCACCCGCAATGCCCATGATGGGAATTTTTTTCTCGTTCAGATCGTCCTTTTTGATTTTCGCCGCCGAAACGCCGACTGCGGCGACGGCGACGGCATCCATGGCCAGCCCCACCGCCGGGGAAAGGAGCGCGTCCGCCATATGCATGCTATTTTCCTCCTCATTTTACATTCAAAATAAAAAAACGAAAACCGATGGCTCGCGTTCTGCGAACCAACCGGCTTTCGTAGCCGTTTATCCGTTTATATGATTGTGTTCGTATGTGTGCGTATGGTTTCCCTGCGTTTTTGCCGGTCTTCATGGCCGGACGTTGAGATAATTGTACAGGAATCAAACGGATATGTCAATGAATTTCGATAAACAGTGGGTTGCTTCGCTTCGCTCGCAAAGACGGGCGGGGAGGCCATCGGAAAATAGATTGACAGCAAATTACAATTATGGTAAAATAAGATATATCAATCATGCGGGACAAGGGACGGGGTGTTGAAATGGGGATTACGGACAGGCGGCCGGCGCTGGAGCGTTTGCTTTCACGGGAGAAGGACAGCAATCCGGCGGGGCGCGCCGGAAAAGACAAGATCAAGATCGGCGTCGTGGGGCTTTCGGCAGCGGCGGGGGTTTCGTTCCTCGCGTTTTCGCTCGCGCGGCATATCGCCAACATGAAAAAACAGATGCCGGCGCTGCTGGAGATCGGCGACGGAAATGAAAACCTGTCCGGCTGGAACTACGACGCCATCGGGATAGACAAGAGATTTTCGGGCAGGGATTACGTCTCGTTTTACAAAAATGCGGCGGAGTGCCGCAGCATAAACAAGCTGGCAAACATGGACGAGGGGATCAATTTCGCCTTGCGTGTCCCGTCGGAGGCGGGGATCGCGCCGGATCTGCAGCAGATGACTTCGCTGATCAACAACGTGTCCGGGGACGTCATCGTCTGCGACGTGTCCGCGCGCCTCAGCTTCGGCGAGGCCGAGGAAGAGCGGCAGCTCGCCTGCCTGAAGCGCCTGCTGCAGGAAATGACGCTGGTTCTTTTCGTGGTGAACCCCCTGCCGGCGAAGCTGCTGGGGGGGCATAAACGCCTGGCGATGATCAAGGAGATGGAGACTGCGGCGCAGGACGTCCTGTATGTCGTCAACATGTATGGGCGGGGGGTCAACAAAAAAGAACTGTACGATTACCTGAAACCGAGGGAGCGGGTGACCATCGGGCTTGCGCCGGCGGACGAGCTGTATGAGGCGGAGTTTAACTGCAAGAACCCGTATCAGATGGCGGGCGTGAAGGCGGCGGCTTCGGCCGCGATAGAGGCCATATTGGGCCGGGCTGGGGTTACGCCGTAGGGCGGGCATAACCCCGTCATTGCGAGGAGTGAAACGACGAAGCAATCCATACTGTGCGCTGGATTGCTTCGCGTTGCTCGCAACGACGGCAGTTTTGCGGGTAATTTAATTTGTAACCAACATGTAATATGGCGGCGGTTCCAAAAAAAGTGCTTTTACGATATAATATGTTTTATGATTGAGTATAAAAATGTGACGAAAACATATGGAACCAATGTCGGGCTTGATGATGTGAGCATCCGCATCGACAAAGGGGACTTTGTATTTTTGGTGGGGCCCAGCGGCGCCGGGAAGTCTACGTTCATCAAGCTCATGCTGAAAGAAATCAAGGCGGATTCGGGCAGCATTGTGTTCGATGACCTTGAAATCACAAGGCTTTCAAACCGCGGCATCCCCAAATTGCGCAGGAGCATCGGCATCGTGTTCCAGGATTTCCGCCTCCTCCCCAAGAAAACCGTATATGAGAACGTGGCTTTTGCCATGGAGATCATCCATATGAGCCCCAAGGTGGTCCGCAAGCAGGTCCCGCAGGCGCTGAGCTTAGTGGGGATCAGTTCAAAGGCCGCCAAATACCCGGACGAGCTGTCGGCGGGGGAGCAGCAGCGCGTAGCCATCGCAAGGGCCATCGTCAACAACCCGACGGTGCTCATCGCCGATGAACCCACGGGCAACCTGGATCCCGACACGGCTTGGGAGATCATGCGCCTTTTAGAGCAGATCAACCAGCGCGGCACCACCATCGTCATGGTCACCCACGCGCGGGACATCGTGAACCGGATGGGCCGCCGCGTCATCGCCATCAACGAAGGCCGGATCATGCGGGACGAAAAAATGGGCGTCTACGGATCGGAAGAGGATGAGAACAGCCACCACATGGGCATGTACCGGGGGGGAGGGTATTCCATTCTATGATCTATTCCGTCAAACAGGCGTTCAAACAATTTTTCCGGAACGGGGCCATGTCCACGGCGTCGGTTTTTTCCATAACCGCCATCCTGCTGATCCTGGGTTTTTTTTTCCTGCTGATCGTAAACGTGAGCAACATCGTCGAAGGCATCCGGAAAGACTTTGACACGATACAGGTTTACCTGCTGGAATCCACGGAATACGCCCAGGCGGACAGCATGATGAAGCAGATCGGAAACATGCCGGAGGTGCAGGAACTGCGCTATCTGCCCAAGGAACAGGCGCTGGAAGATTTCAAGGTCCGTTTCGGGGACAAAGCCTATCTGCTGGAAATGCGGCAGGAGAACCCCTTGCCCAATTCGCTCATCATAAAAGTCGGAAGGATAGAGGACGCCGACACGGTGGTGAAACGGATCCGGACCTTTGAGGGCGTGGAGGAGATCAATTATTACCAGGAAACCGTGGACCGGCTCATCCGGCTTACAAGCTTCATCCAGTTCGGGGCGCTGGCGGTGATCCTCGTGCTTTTGGTCATATCCGTGGTGGTGGTTTCCAACACCATCAAGCTGATGGTGCTGGCCAGGGAACGGGAAATCAGCATCATGAAATACGTGGGCGCCACCAACTGGTTCATCCGGGGGCCTTTTCTCGTGGAAGGCATCCTCATAGGCATTGTGTCGGCGGCGATATCGGCGGGCGTCATCGCCTTTCTGTACCATAAGATCATACAGGTTTTCGGGACGGATCTGTTGGTCATGATGTCAACCGGTTTGGTTTCGGAACGCTTTATGCTCAACAACCTGTCCGTAATCTTCGCGGCGCTTGGCATCAGCATCGGCGCCTGCGGCAGCATCATCTCCATGCGAAGATTCTTGGATACATAGGGGGGAACGGCTTTGAACAGGAAAATCATACTGTGGGCGCTGGCTCTCGTCCTGCTTTTTTCGACCGGCGCGCTGGCGGCCAGCTTCGCCACCGAGCAGGAAGACCTGGACCGGGTGCGCAAGGAGATCAGCGAGACCCAGGCGAAAATCAAAGAGGGACAAAAGAAGGAAAGCGCGTTAAACAGCCAGATCAAGGAACTGGAAACGCGGATCAAGACCAGCGAACAGGAGATCGCCGCCATACAGGGCGACATCAACAAGACGCAGCAGGCGATTGCCGCCGTGGAAGCCAATTTGGCGGAAGCGGAAGCGGAACGCGACGACCAGAACGCGGATCTGAACGCGCGCCTCAGAGCCATGTACATGAACGGCGAGATGGGCATCATGGACGTCGTCCTCGGCGCCGTGGACCTGTCGGCTTTCATGGCCACCTTGGACATGGTGCAGAAGATTTACGAAAGCGACGTCAAACTGCTGGAAGAAATGGAGCAGCGCTACGCCGCCATAGACGCGCAGAAAAAGGAGCTTGAACTGCTGCGGCAGCAGCTTGTGGCGCAGCAGACCGCGCAGCGGAGCAAGCAGAGCGCCATAGAAGCGGATAAAAACTCGGTTGCCTTAGCGAAAATCGAGGTTTCCGAAGAAAACAAAAAACTCTCCCAGATGCTGGACGAATTAAACGCGGAAGCGAATAAAATCACGGCGGAGATCCTCAAACGGCAGGGGACGCAGGCCTATATCGGCGGCGAACTGCAGTGGCCCGTGCCCGGATACGCAAGAACCTCATCGGAGTTCGGGAACCGCATGCATCCCACGCTCAAAGTCATGAAGCTGCATACGGGGCTTGACATACCCGCGCCGACGGGAACCCCGGTGGTCGCCGCCAACGGCGGCATCGTCATCATGGCGACGTGGAACAACAGCTACGGCAACGTCATCATGATCGACCACGGCGGACAGCTCGTGACCCTCTACGCGCACAACAGCAAATTCGCGGTGTCGGAGGGGGACGTCGTGGCGCAGGGGCAGACCATCGCCTACGCCGGCAGCACGGGGAACTCCACGGGGCCGCACTGCCATTTTGAGGTGCGTGTCAACGGCGAATACCAAAATCCGAGAAACTGGGTAAGCCCATGACAAAAAAGCGCCATCCCGTTGTCTGTGAGATCCTGAAACAGAGAGGCATCACGGAGCCAGAAGATATAGAAGAATTTTTGTCGGAAAAACCTGCGAGGACTTACGATCCATTCCTTCTCCGCAACATGGAGGAAGGGGTGGATTTCCTGTTGTCCGCCGTGAAACGGGACAAGCGGATCTGCATCTACGGGGATTACGACGTGGACGGCGTGACCTCTGCGGCATTGCTGGTCCAGACGCTGCGGCACCTGACGGACCGGGTGAGCTGGTATATCCCCTCGCGCTTCGACGAGGGCTACGGCCTGAACAAAGAGGCGATCCAGAACATCCTGAACGAGGGCGGCCAGGTGGTCGTGACCGTGGACTGCGGGAGCGTTTCTGCGGAGGAAGTGGCGTTCGCCCAGGCGTCGGGGCTTGAAATCTTGGTGACGGACCACCATAACATAGAGGGGCGCGCCGCGGACTGCCTCATCATCAACCCCAAGCAGGCGGGGGAACGCTATCCATTTGCCGGGCTGTCCGGCTGCGGCGTCGCGTTCAAACTGGCGCAGGCATTGCAGCGAAAAACGGACATGCCCAAGCGCGTATTACAGGATCTGCTTGATTTGGTAGGGCTTGCCACAATCGCGGACATCGTGCCGCTTGTGGACGAAAACCGCACGATCGTAAAATACGGCTTACACGCCCTGAACGCCGCAAAGCGTCCCGGCATCCGGGCGCTGGCGGAGAAGGCGGGCCTGGCGGGACGGGAGATCGAATCCGATACGGTGGCCTATGTACTGGCGCCGCACATCAACGCGGCCGGCCGGATGGGGGAGGCCAAGGACGTGGTGGAGATGCTCCTGAGCCATGATGAGGCGGCGATAGACCGCATCGCGGACGTGCTGGTCTCCCAGAACACCCTGCGGAAAAAAACCCAGGAAGAGACCTTCGCGTTCTGCGCGGGCCTGGTGGAGGAACGGTTCGCGGAGGATCCGATCTGCGTGATCAACGCCGGAACCGCCCATGAGGGGATTACGGGCATCGTCGCGGGGAAGCTGAAAGACAAGTACGGCAGGCCGGTCCTCATTCTGACGGAAAGCCATGACGTGGACGGGAAAACGGTCCTGAAAGGGACGGGGCGGAGCATCGCGGGGGTGGACCTCTATAAGCTTCTGGAGAAATACGGGCTTTTTTTCGAAAAATTCGGCGGACATGCCATGGCGTGCGGTTTCTCGCTGTACGCGGAGCGGGAATCGGCTTTCCGGCAGGGTTTGATTGCGGATCTGCACGAAATGATTGCGAAACAGCCGGATCTCTTGGCCTCCGCGACCCATGCCGATCTTTCGCTGCGCCCGGACGACATCACCATAGAATTGGCAAAGCAGCTGAACACGCTCGCGCCCTTCGGCAACGGCAACCCCGCGCCCCTGTTTGCCCTGCACGGGCAGCGCCCGGAGTACGTCGTGTTCATGGGCGAGACGGAGCAGCACGCCCGGTTCAGGGCGGGCGGGCTTTCCTGCGTGCTGTTCAGGACGGCGCAGGAACACGGGGAGGCGCTGCAGGGCGGATGCGCGGTCACGCTGGTCGGGCGGCCGTCCTTGGACAGGTGGAATGGCAGGGAAAGGGTTCAGTTTATCGTGGAAACGATAGAACCAGAACGCGGGGAGAACGGATGTTTATCATAAAAAAAAGAAATTTCGCTTGTGTGCTGCTCGTCGTTTTTTTGGCGGGCGCGGCGGTGTCGCTGGCTGCGGCGCGGATTGCGGGCGTGGCCGTCAGCGGCATCGGGGGGCTTACGCAGATGAACGCGGAATACGCCGCCTACAAGGATCATTTCGGGAAGCTGATCGCGCTTGACACGTATATCAAGACGAACTATTATCTGCCGGTGGAGGACGACGTTCTGGAAACGGGCGCTTACAAGGGGATGTTTTCAAGCCTCGGCGACCGGTACACCGTGTATTACACCCCGGAAGAATTCAGGCGGCAAAGCGAAAGCACACGGGGCGAGTTCTCCGGCATCGGCGCGGTTTTGCGCAAAGACGAAAACGGGGACGTCGTCATAGAGAGCATCCTGCCGGGTTCTTCCGCCGAAAAAGAAGACCTGCGGCCCGGCGACATCCTCCTGCTCATAGACGGCAAATCCTACCGCGACGTGGATCTGACGGCGGCGGCGGAGAACCTGCGCGGGGAAGAGGGGAGCCAGGTGCAGGTGCGCGCGCGCCGGGACGGGACGGAATTTGACGTGACGCTGACGCGCACGATGGTGATCACGCCGTCCGTGGGGGCGACGGTTCTGGAAGATTCCAATATCGGCTATATACAAATCGCCTCGTTTGCGAACCAGACGGCTGAAGATTTCGGCGCGGAGCTCCGGGAGATGGAGCGGAAAAACGTGAAAGGGCTTGTGATAGACCTGCGGGACAACGCCGGGGGCCTTGTGGAGCGGGGGGTTGAAATCGCGGACATGCTTTTGGACGCGGGGACGGTGGCCACCGTGCGCACGAACGACGGCACGGAGCAGCCCTACACGACGGAGGCGGGCGCCACGAGCCTGCCCTATGTGCTTTTGGTCAACGGCGGCACCGCCAGCACGTCGGAGATCCTGGCGGGCGCCGTGCAGGACAACCACGGCGGATATTTGGTCGGCGAGCAGACCACGGGCAAGGGCATCCTGCAGCGGCTGGAGCAGTTTACGGACGGCGCCGGCGCACGCATCACCGTCGCCCAGTATTATACGCCGGACGGGCACCAGGTGCATGAAAAAGGGATCCGCCCGGATTTCGTGGTGGAACGGTCGGAAGAGGACGCGGCGGACCTGCAGCTTGCGAAAGCGATTGCGCTTTTGCAGGAGTAGGATGGGGCGGAATCACTCACGTCATTGCGAGGAGCGCAAGCGACGAAGCAACCCAGAAAGCGGAAACTGGATTGCGTCGCTGCGCTCGCAACGACGGAGACTGCTGCCCGTCCTGCGCTATGAAAATATCATGTCCGTGTGCGCTTTCTCGAACTTCTTTGTGAACAGGCTGACGACAGGCACGGCAAGCAGGGACAGCGCCATTGCGGAGACACCCATCTGCGGCGCCAGCGCTTTGGCGGCGGCAAAGCCCATGGAAGAGGTGAAATAAAGCAAAGCACCGCCTACCACGACCAAGCCGGAAAGCAACCCCGCCCACGCACCGGCTTTTGTGACCCATTTGCCGTAGAGACCCCATAAAAACGGGCCGATAAACGAACCTGCGACAATGCCCCATGAGAACGACATCAAATTCACGATGAAAGAGATGTTCATGGTGGCGAAGAAGAAAGAGCAGGCGATGAACAGCACACAAAGCCCGCGCGTGACCAACAGCTGAGGGCCGGGGCGTATGGCCGGGCGGATTTCCTGAATCAAATCGATGGAAACCGCCGAACTGGAGGAGAGCACCACGGAGGCCAGCGTGGACATGGAAGCGGAGAGCAGCAGCAGCAAAATGACGCCTAAAATGATGTTTTGAAACACGCCGCCGGAGAGCGCCGCCATGAGCATGGCGGGAACCGCGCCGTCATAGCCGCCCGCGACGGCGGGCATGCCGCTTTCGTCCGCGGCGACGAACAAGCGCGCGAGCGAACCAGAAAAGTAGGCGCCGACGCCGATGAAAAGCGCGAACAGGGTGGATACGACGGTGGCGATCCGGATGCTCTTTTCGTCCTTGATGGCGTAATATTTGTGAACCATCTGCGGCATCCCCCAGACGCCAAAGCTGGTCAGGAGGATGTTGGGTATCAGCAGTTTGAAATTTGAACCGCCGAAAAAGTCAGTCAGGCCGGCATCTGCGGCAGCCAGCTTTTCCGTCGCCGCCGCAAGGCCGCCGGCTTCAGGCCGGGTGACAAGGATAACGATCAGCGCCACCAGCCCGACGATCATGATGAGTCCCTGGATAAAATCGTTCATGGAGGTGGCCACGTAGCCGCCCAGGACCAGATACGCGCAGGTGAGTATGGCTACAATGGCCATGCAAAGCGTCGGCGAGGCCCCCGTGAAGATGGAACTGAAAAGGACACCGAGTCCCTTGTACACGCTGGCGGCGTAAGGAACGAGGAAGATGAAGATGATGAGGGCGGCGTAGCGTTTCATGCCCTGGCTCAGATATCTGCCCGCGAAGAGTTCGGGCATGGTCCGGGCATCCAGCTTGTGCGTCATGC
>JAITOE010000198.1 GCA_031290135.1 Eubacteriales Family XIII. Incertae Sedis bacterium | reverse complement strand
TTTGAAGTAGAGGGAGGCGGCCCCCTGCCCGCCGTGCTGAAAGGGCGTTTTAACGCCTATTTGCCGGAGGGATTCCGGATTCTGGAGATCTGGCATCTGCCGGAAGACGCAAAATCCGTCGCCGCGCAGGTCGCCGCCGCCAAATACCGCATTGAAATACCCTTTTTCTTTTCCTATATGGAAGCGACCATGGATTTTTTCGGACAGGAACACATCATTACGGAAAAAACCAGCAAAAAAACGAAGCGGAGCGAAAAGGTCAACATACGCCCCCAGATCATATCGCTGAAGCCCTTATTAGTTAACGATAACATTATTATGTTGACATCCATGCTGCATTGCGGAAGCCTGTCCAATTTAAACCCTGAGCTTATGCTGCGCTGTTTTTACCAGTGCAGCGGGAAAGCCTACGACCGGGGCGCCATCCGCATTGAGCGGGTCGCGCTTCTGGGCTGGGGCGAGGATGAACTGCTGCCGCTGGAATATCTCCAGGGAGCGGGGGGTTCCGCGAATCCATAAGATCGTGGATCCGTCATTGCGAGCGGTGCGCAAGAGACGAAGCAACCCAGCGCATGTGTGACGATTCGGCAGTTATGCCCGCCTGGGGGCAGTCCCGCCGGCAATATTCTCCCATATCAAATTACATATATTGACATTGCAGGAATATAGGAGTATAATCTTCTTGTATTTGTCAATCGACCCGGCGGTGCCTTATCGGAGCCGATGACGGGGAAATGGAATTTGGCGGCGAGGCCGCGAGGGGGGAACATGAATCTTGATTTTTGGGTAAAAAACCGCAAATGGGTATTAAAAATTTTGGCCGCGCTCATTTTGCTGTCGGCGGCCGTGGTCGTGTACCGGCAGAAAACAGCCGGCGCGGCGGACGAGATCATCATTACGGGCGCGGACGGCACGGCATACGCGGAGACGGACGGCGCCCCGGCGGAACCGCCGCCGGAAAGTGACGCGCCGCCGCAGGAAGCGGAGGAGGTGCGCACCATCGTGGTCGATGTGGCGGGCGCCGTGAACGGCCCGGCTGTGCTGATCCTGCCGGAAGGAAGCCGGGTTTACGAGGCCATTGCCCTTGCGGGCGGCCTGACGGCACAGGCGGAAATGCAGAACATCAATCAGGCGACCCCCCTGAAAGACGGCGACCGCCTGTATATCCCCGCGAAAGGGGAGGCGCCCGTGTCCGCTTCCGCTGCCTCCGCGCCGGCTGCAAATGCGGGCATTGCGGGGAATAACGGCACGGGGATTACGAACGCGGATTCGCCCGTCAACGACGCCGCCGAGGCCTTGGTCAACCTGAATACCGCGGATTCCGCCGCCCTCCAGAAGTTAAGCGGCGTCGGGCCGGCAACGGCGGAAAAAATCATCGATTACCGCAACCAAAACGGTTCCTTTAAAACCATTGAGGATTTAATGAATGTCAGCGGCATCGGTTCCAAAACTTTTGAAAAACTGAAGGACAAAATTTCAGTGTGAGGTTTGATTATGCTATCGGAAGAAAAACTCGCCAGGCTCAACGAGCTTGCGCGCAAGGCGAAAACAACGGAACTCGCCCCGGAAGAAAAAGCGGAACAGGCGGAGCTGCGCCAGGAATACCTGGGAAATTTCAGGACGCACTTCCGGGGGCAGTTAGAATCCATCCATGTGGTGGACGAGGATGAAAAGCCTTAATCGGACGAGAACATTCAGAATTATGTCCGTCTGGGGGGCGTCCCGCCGGGATGTCTCTTCGAAAGGCAAGCCCGACATACCACCCATCCTTTTACGGAAGTTTGTGCGACCATGTAGCTACATGATTCGTTACCACACCGCGCAAGTATTTTTTCGCATGTTCCAAAATCTATGTTTAATTTCTGCGCATTTACGGTATAATAACCACAGTACGGTTATTATACTTTGAGTGCCCTCCGGCAAAGCCGGAGATGGCGGTACTGTAAATGCCAAGCATTTACAGTTGTACTATAGGCAAGTCCATTTTTTATTTTGCGGAAGTGAGGCATAAACAATGAAAAAACAAGTATATCTGGACTATTCCGCTACGACGCCGGTAAAAGACGCAGTTTTGAAAAAAATGCTCCCCTATTTTACGCAAAGCTTCGGAAACCCATCGAGTTTATATACAATCGGGCAGGAATCGAAACAAGCGATCGAAGAGGCGAGGGAGCAGGTTGCCGCCCTGATCGGGGCAAACCCGAAAGAGATATTTTTCACGTCGTCGGGAACGGAAGCGGACAACTGGGCCGTCATTGAGGCGGCAGAGGCCAACGTAAAAAAGGGCAAGCACGTCATCACGACCGCGATCGAGCATCACGCGCTGCTCCATTCCGGCGCCTATCTGGAAAAGAAGGGCTTTCAGGTCACCTACCTCGGCGTGGACAGCGAGGGCATGATCCGCCTGGAGGAACTGGAAAACGCCATCACGGAGGGGACGACGCTGATCAGCGTCATGTTCGCGAACAACGAAATCGGCGCCATACAGCCGGTGAAGGAGATCGCGGAGATCGCGAAACGGCATAAAATCCTGTTCCATACGGACGCAGTGCAGGCTCTGGGAAACGTTCCGATTGACGTAAGGGAACTGGGCGTGGACCTGCTCTCTGTTTCGGGGCATAAGATTTACGGGCCGAAAGGCATAGGCGCCCTTTTTGTCCGGAAAGGCGTCGTGCTGCCCAGCCATCTGCACGGCGGTGCGCAGGAAAACAAAAAGCGCGCGGGCACGGAGAACCTTCCGGGCATTGTCGGCTTCGGCGCGGCCGCGGAACTGGCGCGGACGGGGATCGGGGAACATATCAGCCGCGTTTCCGGGCTGCGGGATTATTTTCTGGAACAGGTGGAAGCGCGGATCCAGGACATCCGGATCAACGGAAGCCGCGAGCGGCGGCTGCCGGGCAACGCAAACATCACGTTTGAATTCATCGAGGGGGAGGCATTGCTGCTCCTGCTGGATCTGGACGGCATAGCGGTTTCGACCGGATCGGCTTGCTCGTCCGCGTCCCTGACGCCGTCCCACGTCTTGACGGCGCTGGGCATACCTGCGGAAATGATCCACGGTTCGCTGCGTTTCACCGTCGGCGATTTCACCACCAAGGAAGATCTGGATTACACGGTGGAGTGCTTAGTCAAGAACGTGGAGAAGCTCAGGGGCATTTCATCCGTATCGAAAGAGAAAGGGTGGTAATCAACCGAAGCAATATTTTCATAAACTGTTTGTGCCGCAAGGGTGCGGCGGAATGGAGTAAAAAGAATGGCATTATACAACGATAAAGTAATTGAGCATTTCACGAACCCCCACAACGTAGGGGAACTTTTAAGCCCGGACGGGGAGGGGACTTACGGCAGCCCCGTTTGCGGCGATATGATGAAAATATCCATTCAGGTCGTGGACGACGTGATTGTTGACACGAAATTTAAAACCTTTGGCTGCGGTTCCGCCATCGCTTCTTCCAGCGTGGCGACGGACATGATAAAGGGCAAAACCATCGAGGATGCGCTGAAAATCACGAACCAGGACGTGCTTGACGAACTGGGCGGCCTTCCGAGCATCAAAATCCACTGCTCCGTCCTGGCGGATCACGCCATCCGTTCCGCCATCTACGACTACGCGAAGAAGCACGGCAAGTATTATGCCGGGCTGGAGGGCTTCGATCCGAACGCCGACGAGGACGACCAGCAGCACGGCTGCGACATGGAAACACATTCGTAGGACGCGGCTTCTCCGTCATTGCGAGCGCAGCGAAGCAATCCAGCGGCCATCTGGGCTGCAGCGGGTCGCGCTCCCGGACGGAAAAGACCTCTGCGTAGGCGCATCACCACAGAATGATGCCCCTGGTCGGACATACCGGGGCGCAGTACCCGCAGGTCAGGCAGATGGAGGGATCCACCTCCGCCCGGCCGCTGCTGTTGAAAAAAATCGCATGGTTCGGGCAACGCTTCACGCAGGCCCCGCAGGCTTCGCAGTCGCCCTGGTCGATGCGTATTTTTTTTCCGGATATGTCAGGCAGGTAGTTTCTGTCGATTGTCCCCTCCGCGTATTCGACGAGACGATCTACCTCGTGGCGGTACCCGGCACCGACCATGGTCGAAACGACCCCCGGCAGGTCCCTGACGTAATCCATGGCTTCCAAGTAAGCGCCGACCAAGTTCCCGCCGCCGAAGACTTTCATGGCGAAAACGCCGATTCCCGCTTCCGCGGCCTTTTGTATGGCGGCCGCCATCTCTTCCTTGTTGCCGGAATTTGCGCCTTTGCGGATTCCCAGGCTTTGATAATTGATTAATGGGAACAGCACGTCGATTTCCGGATCCGCGGCCGCCCGTTCCGCCACGTCCACATGGTGGGTGGAAAGGCCGATGGCGCGAACCAGCCCTTTCGCCTTTGCCGCCCGCAGGTATTCAAAGGCGCCGCGCCGGTTCTCCCAGTCCGGGCCGTGCCGTACTTCATGCAGCAGGAAGATGTCTATCACGTCGCGGCCCAATTCGCGCCGCGCTTCCTCCACGGCGCCGCGCATGGCGCCATAGCTGCCGTCCAAGCATTTGGACGAGATTACGGGTTCGAATTTCCCGCCTTTTAAAGCCTCGCGTATATAAGGGTAGGTTTGGTAATACTGCGCGGTGTCTAAAAAATTTATTCCGCGCTCCAGCGCGTAACGTACCAGCGCCGCGCCGTCTCCGAGGGGCAGGTTCATCTGTGTGCGCCCCACGGTCAGGACGCCGAAGCCCACGGGCGTCACCTGTATGCCGCTTTTTCCCAGTGCGTGTGTTTTCACGTCGGCCTCCTTTGCGATAATTGCTATTATGTCACATTGTATCACATTCCTTGATGATTCTCATTGTAATTCATGATAGAATATAATAAAATGAAAAAAACGAAACGCGGCACAGAAGCGGGGAGGGCATATCATGTTTGTCGGAAATAAAAACAAAATAGACCTGGGGACTTCTTCTTTCGCGCGCGTCATGGAAGAAGGCGCGCTGTACGTGGACAAGAGCCGCTTCATAGAGCATTTCCTGAACGAGGCGTCGGAAGTCCAGCTGGTCGCGCGGCAGCGGCGCCTGGGCAAGAGCCTGAACATGGACATGCTGCGCTGCTTCCTGACGGACGCCGATGACAACCGCCATCTGTTCGACGGCCTGTACATCCAGGGCAGCCCCCTGTGGGAGCAGGCGAATTCCGCGCCCGTGTTCCTGTTCGATTTCAAGAGCCTGAAAGCCGATACGTACCGCATCGCCATTTTAAGCATGGTAGACAAATATATCGACAGGTACATAAGCGACCCGTCGTGTCCCGGCGCGCTGAAGAGAAATTACGATCTGTGGTATGCCCAAAAGGGGGAAAACCCGAACGGTCTTTTGCTGCTCACCGAAGCCGTCCACGCGGTGACGGGGAAAAAATCCTACCTGTTCATCGACGAATACGACAAACTCCTGTTCGACGCGGCGGACACGGACCGGTACGAAGAAACGCGCCAGCACATGACGGCGCTCCTCTCCGCCGGGATGAAGGGGAACCTGTACCTGGAAAAAGCCCTCCTGACGGGCGTGATGCGCATTTCCCACGAGGGCATGCTCTCCGACCTGAACAACATAACCACTTTCGACGTGTTCCGGGACAGCGCCTACGCCGGCGACTACGGGCTGACCGAGGAGGAGACGGACGAGCTGGCCGGGGTCGCGGGCTTCGACTTGGCGGAGGCGCGGGACTGGTACAACGGGATCAAGGTGGACGGACGGGCGATCTACAACACCTACGGCGTCATGAGCATGATTAAAAACCGGGAGTTCGACTGCTACTGGGGCAACAGCGGCACGATAGACAAGATCATTTCCCTGCTGACGCCGACGCGCGAACGCGCGCTGCTGGGGCTTCTGGAGCCGGGGAACACGGAGACGGTGGACGT
>JAITOE010000137.1 GCA_031290135.1 Eubacteriales Family XIII. Incertae Sedis bacterium | reverse complement strand
CGTCGGGATTTCTCGGAGAAGAGGCATCTGCGGCAGCAAAGCTGCCCGCAAAAGGTTCGCTTAGCTATTTCATGCCTGCGGCAGGAAATAGAGCGAGACCATTTCCGACGTACTTCTTAGCCGTTAGCGACAGAGCCTCCCCTCGCGTTCCCTGTGGAGCGGCGTTGGTGTTATCCACCCGGTATGTCGGGTTTGCCTTTCGAAGAGACATCCCGGCGGGACTGCCCCCCAGACGGACACACCTTTGAATCCTTTGAATAGTAACCATTGCAAGCTGAATATTTATATTATTACGTTTATATTTTTTTTCGGCGTCCCATGATATAAACAGCTTTTTTGTGGTATTATTTTATTGTTCGCCAAATTGGACAGCACATCGTTCCGGGAGCAAAGCGTGGAAAAATGGAATCTATTTTAGTTATATCGGGCACAGAAAAAGGCAGGGAATATTTCCGGGACTTCATTTTAGCCTGCCGTTACGGCAGCGACGTGGCCTTAGCCGCGGACGCCGCTTCCGCCTTGGCGTTTTTGGGCGCCCGCGAATACGGCCTCTGCATCGTAAACGCCCCCCTCCCGGACGCGTCCGGCATCGAACTCGCGTTGTCCGCGGCAAAACAAGGCTGCTGCCAGAGCCTCTTGGTCGTGTCGGAGGATTTGGCGGAAAAGGTGCGAACCCGCGTGGAGCCACACGGCGTCTTCGTCATCACGAAACCCGTCAAGCGCGCCGTGCTATGGTCTTCCCTGAAAAACATTGCCGTGGTACACAACCGCATGACGGCCATGAAGGAGCAGAATGAAGACCTGAAGCAGAAATTAGAGGATGTAAAGCTTGTAAACCGGGCGAAATCGATTCTCATCACAAACCTGAAAATGTCGGAACCGCAAGCGCACCGGTTCATTGAAAAACAAGCGATGGAGCGCAGGGTCACAAGGGCGGAAATGGCGCGCCGCGTCATAAACACATATGAAGAATAGGAGTTTTTATGCGCATATCCGGAGATAAATTGCACGAAGAATGCGGCGTGTTCGGGATAGCCTCTTCGCCGGGTTCTTCTTTGGATCCTACCTACGAAACCTTTACCGGCCTTTTTTCGCTTCAGCACAGGGGACAGGAATCCTGCGGCATCGCCGTCAACGACGCCGGCGTCATATCCTGCCATAAAAACCTCGGCTTGGTCATGGAGGTTTTTAACGCGCCGATGCTCCAGAAACTGAAAGGGAATTCCGCCATCGGCCATGTGCGCTACTCCACCACGGGCAACGCCAGCGTCGAAAACGCGCAGCCCGTCGCGGTGACGCACAGCAAGGGCAACCTGGCCATCGCCCATAACGGCAACTTGGTCAACGCCGGGGAACTGCGGCGCGAAATTGAAAACCAGGGCGGCATCTTCCATTCCTCCAACGACAGCGAGATCATCGCCTACGTCATCGTGCGGGAACGCCTCGCGGCAGGCGCCATAGAACTGGCGGTGGAACGCGCCATGCACCAGATCCGGGGCGCTTACTCGATGCTGGTCATGAGTCCCAGAAAACTCATTGCCGCGCGCGATCCCAACGGCTTCCGCCCTCTGTCCATCGGCATGCTTGACAACCATTATATCTTCGCTTCCGAAACCTGCGCCATAGACGCGGTGGGCGGGGTTTTCCTGCGCGAAGTGATGCCGGGGGAAATTGCCGTCGTGGAAGACGACGTCCTGCGCTCCATCGACACGGGGCTGCGCGCCGAAAAATCATTTTGCGCCTTTGAATTCATTTATTTTGCGCGGCCGGACAGTGTCCTGGAAGGGATCAGCGTGGACCACGCCAGGCAGGAGATGGGCAGGAGCCTTGCGCGGGAAAGCGGCGTGGAGGCGGACATCGTGATCGCCGTGCCGGACTCCGGCATCAGCGCCGCCATAGGCTACGCGAAAGAATCCGGCATCCCCTATGGCGTGGGGCTGATCAAAAACCGCTACATCGGAAGGACGTTCATCCAGCCGTCGCAAGGGCAGCGGGAACGCGCCGTCCGCCTGAAACTGAACCCCCTGGGCGCGAATGTCAAGGACAAACGCGTCATCATGATCGACGACTCCATCGTGCGCGGCACCACGTCGGCGCGCATTGTCTCCGCCCTGCGCGAAGCCGGCGCCAAGGAAGTCCATATGCGCATATCCTCGCCGCCCTTCCTGCACCCCTGTTATTTCGGCACCGACGTCCCGGACAGCAGCGCCCTCATCGCCCACAACCATACGGTGGAAGAAACCTCCGAGCTCATCGGCGCGGATTCCTTAGAATATCTTTCCAATTCCGCGCTTTTACGCGTCCTGCGCGACGCGGGCTGCTCTGTCTGCGACGCCTGTTTCAGCGGGAAATACCCGGTGAAACCGCCCGTCGAGACGGAAAAAAACATCTTTGAACAGCGCATCGTGCGCATGGTGTAAGCAAACTTTACACGGTTTTAACAGAAGCCCGCGTCCCCCGTCATTGCGAACGCAGTGAAGCAATCCGGCGTCATATGAATTCTTCCGCCCCATAAACTTTACACGGTTTTAACAGAAGCCCGCTTTCAGATTTTACATTCCCATGGTAGAGTTTGTTTAGCGGGTATTTGTTATGCAGGTAATTGCGAAAGGAAATGCAAAAATGATGTTAAAAACGAAAAAAAATAAGCTAAGACTTCTGGGGCTTTGCATCCTGCTTTTGCTGCCTTTCACAGGCTGCGGCACGGACGAAAACGAAGGATCTGCGGCAAAGAGCAGGCCGATCACCGTCATCTCGCGGGAAGAAGGCTCCGGCACCCGCAGCGCCTTCGTGGAACTGTTCGGCATCCAGGACGAAGAAAGCACGGATCTCACGACGCCCTATTCCGAAATCACGAACAACACCGCCGTGATGATGGCGTCCGTCTCCGGCGACAAAAACGCCATAGGCTACATCTCCCTCGGTTCCGTGAACGATACCGTCAAAACCGTGCGGATCGACGGCGTCGAAGCGAACGCGGAAACAGTGAAAGACGGGCGCTACCGGATATCCAGGCCCTTTATCCTCGCGACGAAAGAAGAAACAAGCGCGGCAGCGCAGGATTTTATCCGCTTCATCCTGAGCCGTGACGGACAGGACGTCATAGAAGCGGGGGGCTGGGTCCGGACGGTGGATTCGGGCAGCTATGCCGGCGGCGGGCAAAGCGGCAAGGTGGTCGCGGCGGGTTCGTCCTCCGTCGCCCCGGTCATGGAGGCACTGCGGGAAGCCTACCTTCTGGCGCAGGACGGCGTGGAGGTGGAAATCCAGCAAAGCGATTCATCCACCGGCATCAATGCGGTCGCTGACGGAATCTGCGACATCGGCATGTCGTCCCGTACCCTGAAAGCTTCCGAGAACGAAAAAAGGCTGCGCGGGCATATTATATCGATTGACGGTATAACAATTATTGTAAACAATGCGAACGAGGTCACGGATCTTACCGCGGATCAGGTGAAATCCATATTCACGGGGGCGGCTGCGGATTGGACGGCGCTGTAAAAGCCCGCCCTGTGCGGAAGACGCGAGAGGCGCGGAACATGAATCAGGCAAAGGAATCCATAGCGGCAGCCCTTTTTCTTCTGGCGGCGTTCCTCTCCGTTTTCAGCGTGCTTTTGATCTGCCTCTTTCTGTTTGTCAACGGCATCCCTGCCATCGCTGAAATCGGCCCCCTCGCTTTTCTTTCAGGCGTGAACTGGCAGCCGGGAAACGGTCTGTACGGCATCGCGCCCATGATGCTGGGCAGCCTTTACATCACGGCGGGTGCCATCCTCGCGGGCGTGCCGGCCGGCGTCCTGACCGCCGTTTTCATGGCGGAATTCTGCCCGGAGCGCCTGCTTCGCGTCTTGCGCCCCGCCGTCTCGCTGCTGGCGGGCATCCCGTCGGTCGTCTATGGGTTTTTCGGCCTCATGCTCATGGTGCCCCTCTCCCGCTTCTTTTTCGGCGGCAGCGGGAAGAGCATCCTGACCGCCTCCCTGCTGCTCGGCGTCATGATCCTCCCTACCGTCGTCACGGTGTCAGAGGCCGCCCTGCGCGCCGTCCCGAGAAGCTATTACGAAGGCGCGCTGGCGCTTGGGGCGACCCACGAAACGGCCGTTTTTTTCGTCTTGCTCCCCGGAGCGAAGTCGGGCATCATGGCGGGCGTGATCCTCGGCACGGGCAGGGCGGTGGGGGAAACCATGGCCGTCATCATGGTGGCGGGCAACCAGGCCGTTCTGCCGGACAGCCTTTTTCACGGCGTGCGGACCCTTACCGCGAACATCGTGCTTGAAATGGGATATGCCGCGGATTTGCACCGGGAAGCCCTGATCGCCACCGCCGCGATCCTCTTCGTCTTTCTGCTGTTGGTCAACGTGAGTTTTTCCATAGTAAAAGAAAGGCGGCAGACGTGAGAAAGCAAATTTCCCTCTTATTGCGGGCGCTGGTTTTCGCCGCCGCGCTTTTCACGGCCTTTATCCTGCTGCTGTTAGTCGGCTATATTCTCGTCAAAGGCATCCCGCATTTGACGCCGGCGCTGTTCGCGTGGACATATGACAGCAAAAACGTGTCCCTCACCCCCGCCCTTTTCAACACGGCGTTCCTGATCGCGCTCGCGCTGCTTCTGGCGGCGCCGGCCGGAATCTTCGCCGCCGTTTATATGACGGAATACGCCAGACGCGGCAGCCGGCTGCTTTACCCGGTGCGGCTGGCGGCGGAGACGCTTGCGGGCCTCCCTTCCATCGTGTACGGGCTGTTCGGCGCGCTGTTTTTTGTGGGCAGCCTGAAATGGGGCTATTCCCTGCTCGCCGGAGCCTGTACGCTGGCGCTGATGGTTCTTCCCTTGATCATGCGAACCTCTGAAGAAGCGCTCCTGTCCGTGCCCGGCATCTGGCGCGAAGGCAGTTTCGGACTGGGCGCGGGACGCCTGCGCACCGTGTTTTCCGTGGTTTTGCCCGCCGCCGCACCCGGCATTTCGGCGGGCGTCATACTCGGCGCCGGACGGATTGCCGGCGAGACCGCCGCGCTGATCTTCACGGCGGGAACCGCGGCGAAAATACCCGAAAGCGTGTTTTCCTCCACGCGGACGCTTTCCGTGCATATGTACACCCTGGCAAGCGAAGGCCTGTACCTCGACCAGGCCTACGCGACGGCGGTGGTCCTGCTGCTGCTGGTTCTGGCGATAAACATCTGCGCCGCCTTGCTGGCGAAAAAGATGACGGAGGAACGAAATGGATAGAATTCCCATGGATAAGATTTCCATCGAACATTTGCACCTTTATTACGGTACCTTTCAAGCGCTCCGCGACGTTACGCTGTCGATATCCGCGGGCGAAGTCACCGCCCTCATCGGTCCCTCCGGCTGCGGGAAAAGCACGCTCCTGAAAACCCTGAACCGCATGACCGATCTGGTCGAGGGCGTCCGGATCGAGGGCGGCGTCCGGCTGGACGGCGCGGATATTTTCGGCGCGATGGACGTGAATCTTCTCAGGAGGCGCGTCGGCATGGTTTTCCAGAAGCCCAGCCCCTTCCCCATGAACGTATACGACAACGTCGCTTTCGGCCCGCGGACGCACGGCATCCGTTCCGGGGTCAAATTAGATGAAATCGTCGAAAAATCACTGCGAAACGCCGCCATATGGGACGAACTCAAGGATCGCCTGAAAAAGAGCGCCCTCGCCCTTTCCGGCGGCCAGCAGCAGCGGCTGTGCATCGCAAGGGCGCTGGCGGTAGAACCCGAAGTGCTTCTGATGGACGAGCCGACGTCCGCGCTGGATCCGATTTCAACCGCGAAGATAGAAGACCTTGTCGCCGCGTTAAAAAAGGATTATACTATTGTCATGGTCACCCATAACATGCAGCAGGCGGTCCGGATTTCCGACAAAACCGCTTTTTTTCTGTTAGGTGAAATGATCGAATACACCCAAACGGAAATGATGTTTTCCATGCCGCGTGACCGACGCACGGAAGACTATCTCACAGGGAGGTTCAGCTGATGCGTGAAAGCTACCGGAAACAAGATGAGATGATCTACCTTGTCGAAGACGATGAAAACATACGCAATCTTGTCACCTACACCTTGCAGCACACGGGCTTCACGGCGCGGGCTTTTTCCTGCGGGGAGGATTTCTGGCGGGCATTCGCCGAGGCGCGGCCGAGCCTGGTTCTGTTAGACATCATGCTGCCGGGCGAAGACGGGCTCAGCATGCTGAAACAGCTCCGCTCCACCGACGCCGGCGCAAAGCTGCCTGTGATCCTGCTGACGGCCAAGGGCACGGAGTATGACAAGGTGCGGGGACTGGAGCTGGGGGCGGACGACTACCTGCCCAAGCCCTTCGGCATGATGGAGCTGGTCGCGCGGATCCGAAGCCTGCTGCGGCGCGTGGAACCCGGCGATTCCGCAGAGGAATACCGGCTGGGCGGCATTTTCGCCAGCGTCCCAAGGCACACCGTCCTCGCGGACGGGACGGAGATCCCGCTGACGCTGAAAGAGTTCGACCTGTTGGTCTGCCTCATGAAAAACAGCGGCGCCGTCCTGTCCAGGGACCAGATTCTGGGAGCCGTATGGGATTACGGTTTTACAGGGGAAACGCGCACCGTCGATGTCCACATCCGCACGCTGCGGGAAAAGTTAGGCGCCTGCGGCGCATTAATCCGCACGGTGCGCGGCATCGGGTATAAAATGGGCTGAGGGGAACGAATCACATAGCCGGGGGCGGGCGTCACATCCTCCGTCATTGCGAGCGAAGCGAAGCAATCCAGTGCGCGGTATGGATTGCTTCGGCGGTGAACTCTTAGCCGGCTAAAGCCGGAGAGTTCTCGCACGGCACCTACCAGCCATTTGCCGCACAAATGGGGTTAGGTGCGCGTCGCTTCGCTCCTCGCAACGACAAAGGACGTAGCGGCATCCCGTAGCGACGGTTCTACATACCTAAGATTCATAACAGTTACCCTAAGATTCATAACAACGGAAACGATGAAACGAAAAATTTTGATTTTTAGCTGCCTGACAGCACTTTTTTCCATTATTTTGACAGCCGCCCTCATTTATCTGGCAGTTTACCAGGATTTTGACGCGGCGATGCGCCGGGACGCCCTGCTGCGCATTTTTTTCATTGCATGCGTCGTCGCGGCCCTGGTCCTTTCGTCCGCCGCGCTGATCAGCGCCCGCGTGACCCGAAGCATCGTGAAGCCTATCAACGCCCTGAACCCAGGCAAGCCGGAAGACAGCAACCTTTACGAAGATCTTGCGCCCCTGCTCTCCCGGATGCGCCGGCAAAACGAAGCTGCCCGCGCCCGGATGAACGTGACCGGACGCGCAGACCGGGAACGGCTGCGGCGCGAATTCACCGCCAATGTTTCCCACGAACTGAAAACGCCCCTGACCGTCGTCTCCGGATACGCGGAAATCATCACCTGCGGCCTTGCGAACCCGGAAGACGTCCCCCTTTTCGCACGGAAGATTTATGACGAAGCGCAGCGGCTCCTTTTGATGATCGGGGACATCATTACCCTTTCCGAACTGGACGAGGGCAAAATCCCGTCGCCGGAAGAACGCGTCGATCTGCGCGACTTGGCCTTGTCCGCCATCAGCCGCGTCGGGCACGCGGCTGAGCTGAAAAGCGTCACGCTTACGTTTTCCGGGGAAAGCGCCGCGATCACGGGCATGCGGCAGGTGCTGGAGGAAATGCTCTTCAACCTTTTGGACAACTCGGTCAAATACAATCTTGACGGCGGCAAGGTAACGGTGTCGCTGCGGAGCGAAGCCCGGCATGTGCGCCTGTCTGTCTCGGACACGGGCGTCGGCATAGCGCAGGACGAGCAGGAGCGTATTTTTGAACGTTTCTACCGCACGGACAAAAGCAGGGGCGGCGCGGTTCCCGGCACGGGCCTCGGCCTTTCCATCGT
>JAITOE010000105.1 GCA_031290135.1 Eubacteriales Family XIII. Incertae Sedis bacterium | reverse complement strand
GGGGGGGGGGGGGGGGGGGGGGGGGGGGGGGGGGGGTGGGGGGGGGGGGGGGGGGGGGGGGGGGGGGGCCAGGGACGGGGGTCAGCGCTATCGTTTCTGTCTCCGCCGCGTCCGCCGCCGCGTTCCTGAGTTCCGCCGCGCTTTGCGCTTCGCCGCCCGTCCGCAAAGGCTGGCCCTTGAAATCAACCGGGATCCATATTTTGGTTTTTTCTGTCGTCTGTCCGGCCGTTTCGCCGCGCAAGATGTTCCGTGCCTCGTTCAGGACGGGGTTGTCGTAGCGGCGCAGCCTTTCATACTCTTTGTCCAGCAGCTTCTGGAATTCTTCATTTTTCCTGCTGAATGTAAAAAAGCGTTCCCGTTCCTCGTCGTCATGTGAAAAATCGGACGCGTTCCGGTTCAGGAAGAAAAACGCCTGGTCTGCCGTTTCATTGCCTTCGTCTTTCAGAAAAACCTCCGGGCTGCCGGCTTCGTCCATAAGAAAAACCGTCTGCCCGCCGCTTGCTTCGGCTTCGTCCATAAGAAGATCTGCCGGTCTGCCGCCGGCTTCGTCTTTTACGAAAACGGAGCCGCCCCCGGAGCTTTCCGCGCCGCATGCTTCCGGCTGTTCAGCTGCGCGCCTAACCCCGTTTGCGGGAGCAAACGGCTGGCAGGCACCATGCGAGGGTTCCCCGGCTTCAGCCGGTCTGGAACCTACCGCCGGTCTGGAACCTACCGCCGGACCGGAACCTACCGCCGGTCTGGAACCTACCGCTGCGCGCCTAACCCCGTTTGCGGAAGCAAACGGCTGGTAGGCGCCATGCGAGGGTTCCCCGGCTTCAGCCGGTCTGGAACCTACCGCCGGCGTTTCTTTGGCTGCGTCCAATACGGCGTTCCAGTCAAAGTTGATGTCCTCTGTCTTGCGGGTGCCGTCGGCCGGAAAATTGTGGATGTTCCAACGGAATTCGTTGAATCCCGCCCCGGCCTCTTTCGTTTCCGGGTTTTTTCCTTGGGATTCAGGCAGCAGGGCTTCGCTGGCTTCAAGGTTCGTGCTTATGCGCACCGGATCCTTTATGTCTGTGCCGCACACTTTACATATTAAATCGCTGTCTTCAAGCAAATTCCCGCAAACCTTGCAATACATCGGGCCCTCCAGTTCAATTTTGGCTCCGCCCAAAATTGAAGCGCGCCACGGTAAACGCCTACCCGGCTAAAGCCGGGGGAGTTCTCGATTGGCACCTTCCATCCATTTGCTACGCAAATGGGGATAGGTGCGCAACGGTAAACGCCTACCCGGCTAAAGCCGGGGGAGTTCTCGATTGGCACCTTCCATCCATTTGCTACGCAAATGGGGATAGGTGCGCAAGCGCACTTAAATTGTTGGACGGACGGTTTGATGGCGAACCCACAGCCATCAAACCGTAGGCGCCGCAAGGGGATTGCAACCCCCTGACGGCTTAGTAAAACGGGAACCCCATGCCTAAAGGCAGGGGGATGTCGCCGTCCGTTCAAAATTGTATTACCCCAGGGCATTTCATGCTGGGTAAGTTACATTATAATATAGATTAAAGCCCAAGGCAATGAAAACCCGCAATTTTTTATTGACAAGTCCATATAGTCGTGTTACCATTTATGAAGAATTACTGTTTCGGGCAGCTGTCCGGCGGTCCTGCCCGCGATGTGCCTCATTAGCTCAGTTGGCTAGAGCACCTGACTCTTAATCAGGGTGTCCAGGGTTCGAGTCCCTGATGGGGTACCACAAGAAAACCCTTGGAAATCCAACATTTCCGAGGGTTTTTGTTTTTAACGCTTTCAGAAAAAATATTGCGCAAGCGCTGTTTTTATGCTATGGTTTAATTGCCAGCCGGGGGCAATATTTTATTTCGGTTAAATGGCCGCCTCCACATAAGCGAATGATTGCGGCGCACAGCGCAGGCCGTAATCAGACAATGTTTTGGGTTCGGGAAATTTCGTCACACTGCTGAGCCTGTATGCCACAGCCTTTTCTTTGCCTGCATAATATGCCTCGTAGAATTCATGGGTGATGCCCGCAAGCTCGTTTGATGGTTATCATAATACATGGAGGTGCAAATATATGGCATTTGAACACATAAGAAAGATGATCGCCGATGGCGAAGGCTTGACCGTAGCATTCAAGGAATGCGTGAATGGGCTAAACAACAGTGTCTGGGAGACGGTCTGCTCATTTTCAAATCGCTACGGCGGTCATCTGCTGCTTGGTGTCAGGGACGACGGTGAGATACTCGGCGTAAATCGTGCAGCAGCGTCAGGAATAAAGAAGAACTTTGCCAATATGCTGAACAATCCGCAGAAGACATCGCCGTCGCTCTATTTAAGTCTTGATGAGGCAGAACTGGATGGCAAGTTGATTTTGCATGCCTACATCCCCGTTAGTTCCCAAATCCAGTCTTGTTCCGGCAGGATTTATGACCGCAACGAAGACGGGGATTTCGACATTACAAATTCGGCGGAATTGGTGGCGCACCTTTCGATACGCAAACGAAATCAGTTCACAGAGCGCGAGGTATTTCCCTATGCTACTTTGGGCGACCTGCGCCTTGACCTTATTCCGGTAGTAAAGAAGATGGCCGCCGGTCGCGTTACGGGGCATCCATGGAAAGACATGGCTGAGATGGAACTGCTCAAGAGCGCCGGACTGTACGAGACAGATAAGCGTACAGGCAAGACAGGATTTAATCGCGCCGCGATATTGCTTTTGGGTCGGGAGGAGGTTATCCAACAAGTCGCGCCCGGCTATGTCACAGACTGCCTGTTGCGCATCAAAGAACCCCACACTCGCAAGATTCTTCGTCAACATCGGATATGCAGATACGCAGAACACGGCGCAGCGAAGTCCGAGGCGCTGTCCAAACTCATCGGCGTAAAAATATCGCAGACGCGGGTGTACCTGAAAAAGCTGGTTGCCGAAGGCGCCGTCGTCGCGGAAGGCGGGAACCGCAACAAGACTTACCGGCTGAAACCGCGGGAATCAGGAGAAGGCAGATGAAAAGAGGGCTTGTCACCTATGTCGGCGCGCTGACGACCGACAACTTCGGGTCCATCGTAGATTTGGATGATTTTGTAATGGGAATTTTCCACGTGAACCGGAAGAGCGAGGCCATCGGCCTGAACATCGCGCATTTCATCCCTGAATATTCCATCGATGCCTTTTACCTCGGAAACCAGAACTACAACGTGCAGCCCATCCAGTCCTTGGACTGCGTGGCTTTTTCTTCCTACCATATAAAGGACAAACGGGTGTTCCTGAAGATCCTGTTCTGCGGGACTGAGGTCATCAGCCGCCTCCTGCAGAGCATCTCCGACGACAACATCTCCGGCGACGCCCTGTACTTCCTGATGCAGGCGTTTTCCGGCGGGATCTCAAAATTCGAAATTGCGGACGAGGACAAGGTGACCACGCCCATCGGGACGAGCCGGGAGATGCAGGATCTGCTGGAGCTGATCGGCCGCGTGTCCGCCACCCACGCGAGCATCCTGCTCACCGGCGAAACCGGCGTGGGGAAAAGCCTGTTCGCAAGGCTCATCCACGATTCCAGCGACCGGAAGGACGAACCCTTCATCGAAATCAATTGCGCGACCATCCCTGAAAACCTCATCGAATCAGAGCTTTTCGGCTACGTGCGGGGCGCGTTCACCGGCGCGAGCGCGAAAGGCAAAATCGGCAAAATCGGGATGGCGAACAAAGGCACGCTGTTTCTGGACGAAATAACGGAAATGCCCCTCGGCATGCAGCAAAAACTGCTGGACATCATTCAGAGCAGGCGCATCTGCCGCATAGGCAGCACCGTCAGCACGGACATCGATTTCCGCCTGATCTCCGCCACGAACCGCAATCTTCTGGGCATGATAAAGCAAAACAAATTCCGCGAGGATCTGTATTACCGGATCAACGTGATTCCCGTGAACATCCCGTCGCTCCGGAGCCGGGAGAGCGACATTCTTTCCCTGCTGCTTCATTTCACCCGGAAAAACAACGAAAAATACGGGAAAAACAAATCTTTCTCCGAGGACGCCATCCAGGCGTTTTGCCGCTATGACTGGCCCGGCAACGTGCGCGAGCTGGAAAACCTCGTGGAGCGCGTGATCCTGCTTTCCATTTCGGACATCATAAAAAAGAAAGATCTCCCGGCGCAGCTGCAGGAAGCCGACGCGCTGGAGGAAAAACAGAGCTCGCGCCTGAAGGACCTCATGCGGAAACACGAGAAGGGCATTATCATCGAAGCCTACGCCAAATATAAGACCAGCGTCTTGGTCGGCGAAAAACTGGGGATAAGCCAAACCTGCGCGGCGCAAAAAATCAGGGAGTACATATAGGGCCAAAATCATGCATAACCGTCTTTTAGCAAAAATTTGCTATGGCGTAGCAAATTTTTGCTAATCTAAAAGTTGCTTATTTCAAGCCTTTTTTTGTACTTATTTCGCGATTAGCATTTTTTTGCTACAACGCCGCGTAAAAACAAATCGCCTTTTTCAGAATTGATTGAAAACACAGGCGATTTTTTGTTTGGCATGTTTATTGCTACCCATGTAATCCATACGGATGCCGCGCCTTTCGCGGAGGACTGCGGCATAGCAGGACGTTTCCTCCGGGCGGGCCCGCCCGGACAAACGAGTGTGAGAAAAGTGAAGGAGAAAACAAGATGCGTTATGAAGTAAAAGCACCCATGCCCGCAAAGGTTTTGGCGTTCAACGTGAAACCCGGCGACGCGGTGACGGACGACACGGTGGTGGCTACGGTCGAGTCCATGAAGATGGAACTGCCCATTTATGCCGGCGCCTCCGGAACTGTGTCTGAAATCGTCGCCGCGCCGAACGCTTTGCTGAACCAGGACGACCTGGTGCTCATCATTGAATAATCAAAAAACCCAGAAACCCAGAAAACAGGAGGGGGCAGAATGAGTGAAACAAAATACGCCACGATACTGGATACTTTGGACATCGGCATGGATTTTGAGATCCTGTTCCGCCAGGCCGGTGACGGATTCATGCAGGTGGAATACGGCTACGAGCAGCGCCTGTATGTCCCGGATTCGTTCCGCATGCTGGCTGTCAACGACCTGATCCTGCAAAAGAAGATCGGGGGCCTCATCGAAACCGTGCCGGGCCTGCGGACCAACATGTTCCATTTCGACCCGGAGGTCCTTTCTTTTAAAACCTTAATCCAGGAAATCAAGGACAGCGAGCTGCAGTTCAAGGGCGTGGAGTCCCTGAAAGTGAAGTCCCGCCTGATCCGCCTGCCGATCGCGTTTGAAGATTCGGAAACGAAACAGGCGGTGGAAAAATACCTGAACCTGATCCGCCCGGACGCGCCGAACTGCGCCAACGGCTACAATTTGGAGTACATCGCGCTCTGCAACGGCGTCACCACGGCGGAAGCGAAAGAGCTGATCCTGCGGACGGAATGGTTTAACAGCGGCTGCGGCTTCTGGCCGGGCGGCGGCTTTTTCTGGCCGATCGACCCGCGCTGCGCGTTGGTCGTCCCAAAATACAACCCGCCGCGCACTTGGACGCCGGAAGGCACCGTCGGGATCGGCGGGCCCTGCGTTTTCACCTACACGACGCCGGCAGGCGGCGGCTACCAGCTTTTCGGCAGAACCATCCCCACCTTCCAGTTTGCCATGAAGCACCCGCAGTTCAACGAGAGTCCCTGCCTGTACCGCAACGCGGACCGCGTTAAATTTTTCGAGGTGTCGGAAGACGAAATCAAGGACATCTACAAGCATGTCCACGAAAAAACCGATTACAAATATCAGGTCGAGGAAGGCGAAATCATCGTAAAAGACTATATCGACTGGCTGAACAGCGACAGCGTCAAGGCCGAAACCGAGACATTCCGCAAGCGTCAGGCGGAGGGCGCCAAGTCGGCGCCGCGCCTTTAATAGGAGGGACCAGGATGATAAAAGTGATTAACGCCGGTTTGCAATCGGTGATCGAAGACTGGCCCGGCCGGCCGGGCTACAACGGCCAGGGCATGGGACCCTCCGGCGCCATGGACAACCTGTCCCTGCAAATGGGAAACCTCCTGCTCGGAAATGCCCTGACGGAAGCGGCGGTGGAAATCCCCGCAGGATTTTTCAGCTGCAAGTTTGAAAAAGACACGGTCATTGCCATCACGGGCGGGAACATGAGCCCGACCCTGAACGACGCGCCCGCCGCGAACTGGGAAAGCATCTTCGTCAAGGCGGGGGACGTCCTGAAAATGGGGAATTACAAGGACGGCTTCCGCACCTACCTGAACGTGGCCGGCGGCATCGACGTCCCGCCCTACCTCGGAAGCAAATCCACCTGCATGTTCGGGAACTACGGCGGTTTTGACGGCAGGGCGCTGAAACCGAACGACGTGCTGAAAACCGGGACGGCAAATTACGCGTGGCCGGGGACAAGGAAGATCAAAGCGGAATTCATTCCCAAGTACGAGACCGTCATTGAGCTGCGCGCCGTGGTCGGCATGAATGCCTGCCCTGATTTCGCGACGGAAAAAGGAATGGATTACCTATTTTCCCATGAATTTCCCGTTTCTTTGAACGCGAACCGGTCCGCCATCCGCTTGGAAGCCTTGCCCGACTGGTTCTTCTCGCGGGAATCCGGCGGCGTCGGCGGCAGCCACCCGTCCAACATCGTGGACCACGCCTACAACATCCGCGGCGGCCTGAACGTGACGGGCAACACGCCGTCCCTGCTCACTGCGGACGGCCCGACCCTCGGCGGTTTTATCTGCGTGCTGAACGTGGTCAACGCCGACCTGTGGAAAATCGGCCAGGCGGTTCCCGGCAAAGACATCCTGAAGTTTACGGAAGTCTCCGTCGATGAGGCGGTCCGGCTGAGAAAAGAACGGCGCGAAATGCTGACGGAGCGCATCGTCGTATAGCCGCATGAACACGCCTGATACCTCGCGGTCTCTGCCGCAAGGCAGTTTTTTGGCGCGTATTCGGCGCATATTCTTATGAAAAAATGAGGTGCGATTATGAAAATAGACATAAATGTTGACGCCGGCGAAAGCTTTGGAAGATACACCCTCGGAAACGACGGCGAAGTGATGAAATATGTCACCTCCGCCAACGTCGCCACCGGCTTCCACGCGGGAGATCCCCTCGTCCTGGAGCAGACCCTTTTATGGGCGAAGGAATACGGCGTCGCGGTGGGCGCCCATACCGGCCTTCCGGACAGGCAGGGCTTCGGGCGCAGGGAAATGAACATCACGAAAGAAGAGCTGCGCAGCGACACGATCTACCAGATCGGCGCCATCGACGGCTTTCTCAAGCTCCACGGCCTGGCCATGCAGCACGTGAAGCCGCACGGGGTGCTGTACCGCATGGTGTCGGAAAACGAAGCGTACATCGACACGTTCTTGGATGCCGTGAAGGAGTACAATCCCGACCTGTTCGTCATGCTGCCCGAATACACGCCCGGCTTCAGGCGCGGCCTCGAAAAAGGGCTGAAAATGGCGGGGGAGGTCCTGATCGACCTGAGCTATGACGACGAGGGCAACTGGATCCTGGAGCGGAATAAAAAAGCCAGGACGCCGGAAGAGGTGGCGGAACGCGCGCTCATGGTGGCAAAGGACAGGCAGATCGCCACGGTCAGCGGCAAACGCCTGGACACGCCGGCGGCGGTGACCGTCTGCATCCACGGGGACGGGCCCAACGCGGCGGACATCGCGCGCACGGTGCATAAGGTGCTGGTGGACAACGGCGTTACGCCCTGTTGTCTGCGCGCCTAACCCGGTTTATGAAAGGATAAGGTGCTTTATGAAAAAAGTGAACGGCCTGGATGTTTCGGTTGCGGTCCTGGCGGGCGTGTCCTGCCTCGGATCGCTGTTCGGACTGCCGATCTGGGCTCTTTTTATCGGGTGGGCGTGGTATTTTGCCATCGTCGCTTCCGGCGCGGTGTTCAAGACCGCGTTTCCCCCGATGATCGCGGGATCGGTCCTGGCAGTCGTCGCCATCGTCCTGATCGACCAATTTGCGGCGGTCATGCCCGCCCTGCCTGCCATGATGCTTGCCGTGCTGATCTCGGTGTTCTGCCTGATGCTCACCGTGAAGATACCGGGCTTCGGCTATTCGCTCGTTTCGTTTAACGCGTATTCCTGCATGTTCGCCGGGTACTACGCGGGGAATTTCCCCGCTGACCTGGCGGCGGGGAGCTACTGGGGCGGCCTTGGGCTTGCGATCCTCTGGATCACCGGCGCGAATTTCATCGGCTTAATCTTCGGTTTAGCCAGCATCGCGCTTTCGAAGCTCGGCGCCGCGAAACAGCAATGATTCATGGCATGGGGGGAATTTTATGTGGCAAAGTGTTTTAACCGGATCGTTCTGCATTTTCGTCGTGTTCATGATGCTGGTGGTCCTATGGCTCCTGATACGCGTGTTTTCATTCGTCATCAAACTGCTCGAACACGGCGCAAAAGGCGCGCAGGACAAGGCGCCGGCCGTGCAGGGGCAGAAATAAACGGGGGTGTCTATGTTTGCTGATTCATTGGTCAAGCTCCTGCGTGAATCGGGATTTTTCAACCTTACGTGGCAATCCCTGATCATGTTCGTGCTGTCTTTTGTCCTGATCTACTTGGCCATTGTCAAAAAGTTCGAGCCGCTTCTGCTGCTCCCCATCGCTTTCGGGATGCTGCTCGCAAACCTGCCTTTGGTGGACCTGATGGCGGCGCCCGCGGATGCCGACGGCGTGGGCGGCCTGCTGTATTATCTTTATCTGGGCGTAAAAAAGGGCGTGTATCCCTCTTTGATATTTCTGGGGATAGGCGCGATGACCGATTTCGGCCCGCTCATCGCCCGGCCGAGCAGCCTGCTGATGGGGGCGGGCGCGCAGTTCGGCATCGCCGTCGCCTTTATCATCGCCATCTCTTTGGGCTTCGCGCCGCAGGAAGCGGGCAGCATTGCCATCATCGGCGGCGCGGACGGCCCGACGGCCATCTACCTGACCAGCCGGCTGGCGCCGCACCTGCTCGCCCCCATCGCCATCGCGGCCTATTCCTACATGGCGCTGATCCCCATGATCCAGCCGCCCGTCATGCGGCTTCTGACCACGGAAAAGGAACGCAAGATCAAAATGACGCAGATGCGCACGGTTTCGAAGCTGGAACGGATCTGCTTCCCCATCATCGTGACCCTGTTCTGCGTCCTGCTCCTGCCCTCCGTGGCGCCGCTGATCGGGATGCTGATGCTCGGAAACCTCTTCAAGGAATCCGGCGTCGTGGAACGCCTTTCCGAGACGGTGCAGAACGCCCTGATCAACATCGTCACCATCTTTCTGGGCACGACGGTGGGCGCCACCGCCTTCGGGGAGAATTTTCTGCGGCCCCAGACCCTGGGCATCATCGCGCTGGGCCTCATCGCGTTCGTCTTCAGCACGGTGGGCGGGCTGGTCATCGGGAAGGTCATGTGCCTGCTGACGGGCGGCAAGATCAACCCCCTCATCGGCTCCGCCGGCGTGTCGGCCGTGCCGATGGCGGCACGCGTGGCGCAGGTGGAGGGGCAAAAGGCAAACCCGGCCAATTACCTGCTGATGTTCGCCATGGGCCCGAACGTGGCAGGCGTCATAGGTTCCGCGGTGGCGGCGGGCATCCTGCTGACGCTGTTCGCGTGAAAGGACATAAAAAAGGAGAACCGTGCTATGAAAAAGCTTGCTTCCAAGGGTCTTTTGCATGGATATAACGAAATGGCGTCACAGGAAAAAGACCCCGAAATGAAAATGGATTTCGGCGTGCTCTGCATGACGGAGGGCGACAAGATAGCCTATGACGCGCCGAAGGAATGTGTCTACCTGCTGCTGCAGGGGGAAGTGGTTTACGCCTGGGACGGCCGGGAAGAAACGGCGGCGCGCCGGAGCATCTTCCACGAGGACCCGGTCTTGCTGCATGTGCCGCAGAACACGGCGGTGTACCTCCGATGTCTGTCCGGCAAGGCGGAGATCGCCATTCAGAGAACGGACAACGACAAGGCGTTTGAGCCGAAGCTGCTGCGGTCCGGGGATCTGCTGCGCGCGTCGGAACAGCGGGGCGCCGGACTGATGAACGAAACCTCCACGCGCCTCGTGCGCACCTGTTTCAGCCGCGCAAACTGCCCTGAAACGAACTTTTACATGGGCGAGGTGGTCAATTTCCCCGGAAAATGGTCCACTTACCCGCCGCACCTGCATGTGGAGCCGGAGATATATTATTACCGGTTTTTGCCGGAGGGCGGTTTCGGCTTCGCCGAACTGGGCGACGGCGCGTGCAAGGTGCGCGACAACGACGCGACGTTCATCACGGGCGGGGGCGGCCACAGCCAGGCCGCGGCGCCGGGTTACGCGGAATGGTACCTCTGGGTCGTGCGGCTCCAGGATGAAGTCCCGTTCACGCTCACGGATTCGCCCGAACACGCCTGGGCCGCGAAGCCCGGCGCGAAATGCTTTCCGGACATATAAAGCGCATGTAAACAAAGGGCCGCGGGAAACCGCGGTCCTTTGTCATTGCGGGGATGTTGGAACCCCCATATGAACCGGTCCACCGCAGCCCTGCTGCTTTTCATGCGCCGTGCCAATTCTGCTTTTGCAATGGCCTTCTTCCGCATCTCATCTTGTATTTGGAGCGCGACCACTCGCTTAATGTCGATCGCGTCAACTTCTTCAAATATCCCGTCTTTTTTCAGAAAATCCTCAAAATCACTGCCTGTAAATTTTCCGTCAAACATCTTCAGCCTCCCTTAATTCTGCTAACCTATCTTGCGCTATCCTTAAATCCGGCGCGGGAATTTTGTCTGATTTTTTGATAAATCCATGCAATAGGACAAGCGTACCTCCGTCAACCGTGAACAGCACCCGTGCGATGCCGTCTTTGATATGGGAAACTGTCAATCAACACTTATCAGCGTGCTTATAATATTTGACACTTCCTGTAAAATATCTTTCGGAATGTTCTCAACTGTTCGGTGCATACGTTCTTTTAGGTCTACAATGCGTACTTGTTCGCAAAGTATATCGCCTTGTGTTTTTGTTCTTTCATCGAGTTTCACGCGTATTTTCATTGGTTTTACGGTGCTTGTTATAGGACAAGCCAAAACAAATCCGCTTTTTTGGTTATAAGCTGTTTGGCTTACGACAAGCGCCGGGCGTTCCCCTGTTTGCTCCCTGCCTTTTGTGGGGGCAAAATCAACAAAGATTATATCGCCTTGTTTTACCATAATTCACGCCCTTTTGGCTGATTATAATATTCCCACCCTTCGTTTTCGTCCGGCCTTTCGTAATCTTCAAGAAACCAATCCATATTGTGCTGCGGTTTAAGTATAATTTCATTGTCTGTTTTGGAAATTTCTAAAATATCGCCTAACCGCAAACCTAAAGCTTGCAATAATTTTTTGTCTAACCGCACACCCAGACTGTTTCCTATCGTGGCAACTTTGGTAATCATGACGCAACACCTCGTATTCTTTATTTTGTATAATATTATTATACAACGCTTTTTAAGATTTGCCAAGTGTTTTCTCTTTAACCAGTTCACCCCGCGTCACCGCGTCAGCGAATCTTGATATGCACCTCCCGGAGCTGCGTTTCCGCCACTTCGCCCGGCGCGTCCAGAAGCAGGTTCTGCGCGTTGCTGTTCAGCGGGAAAGCGATCACCTCCCGGATATTCTCTTCGCCGGTGAGCAGCATGACGATGCGGTCCACGCCCGGCGCCATGCCGGCGTGGGGGGGCGCCCCGTACTGGAAGGCGTTGTAAAGCGCCCCGAATTTCTCCCGGACGTCCTTTTCCGAATAGCCGGCGATCTCAAACGCCTTTACCATGACGTCCGGCCTGTGGTTGCGGACGGCGCCCGAAGAAAGCTCCACGCCGTTGCATACGATGTCATACTGCCACGCCATGATCTCTAAGGGATCCTTGCTGACAAGGGCCTCCATCTCCCCCTGGGGCATGGAGAAGGGGTTATGGGTGAAATCCACCTGCCCGCTTTCCCCGTTGATCTCATACATGGGAAAATCCGTGATGAAACAGAATTCATAGCCGTCTTTCGCGGCAAGCCCCAGACGCCCGGCAGCTTCCGTCCGGATCTGTCCGGCGTATTTGGCCGCCAGGGCGGCCGGCTCGTCACAGATAAAATACAGCACGTCCTGCGGCTTCAGGCCGGCCAGCCGGGCAATTTCCCCCCGCTGCGCGTCCGTGAAAAACTTATCGATCGGGCCTTTGTAGCCCATGTCGTCCTTGACGCTGATGTAACCTAAGCCTTTCATGCCGATGGAAAGCGCGAACTTCTCCATGGAAGCAAAGAATGATTTAGGCTGTTTCGCCGCGTCCGGCACGGCGATTGCGCGGACGGTCTTCCCCCGGAACGGCGCAAAGTCCACCTCCGCGAAGAATCCCGACAGATCCTGTATGGCCAGCGGGTTCCGGAGATCCGGCTTGTCCGTGCCGTATTTCAGCATCGCGTCCGCGAAGGTGATCCGGGTGAACGGCGCCGGCGACACGGGCTTGCCGGAAAAGCGGCGGAACGTGGAAGAAAGCACCTGCTCCGCCACGGCGAACACATCCTCCTGGGTTGCGAACGCCATTTCAAAATCCAGCTGGTAAAATTCGCCCGGCGAACGGTCCAGCCGCGCGTCCTCGTCGCGGAAGCAGGGTGCTATCTGGAAATATTTGTCGAATCCCGAAGCCATCAGCAGCTGCTTGAACTGCTGCGGCGCCTGGGGCAGGGCATAAAACTTGCCCTTGTGCTTGCGGCTCGGAACCAAATAGTCGCGGGCGCCCTCCGGCGAGGAATTGGCTAATATCGGCGTCTGTATCTCCAGAAAGCCCAGATTTTCCATCTCCCTGCGCAAGTGGCGGATGATCTCCGCGCGCAGGATGATGTTTTCATGCACTTTCGGGTTTCTGAGATCCAAGTATCTGTATTTCAGGCGCACGTCCTCCCGCGTGTCGGTGGACGCGTCGATCTCGAAAGGCAGGCTTGCGTGGCTTTTCCCCAGAATTTCAATTTCTTCGGCCTTTAATTCCACGAAGCCCGTCCGGATGTTCGGGTTGACCGTTTCTTCGTCACGCAGCAGCGCTTGCCCGCGCACGGAAATGACGCTTTCCCGGTTCAGTCCCTGCATCTGTTCGTCGGAGACGACTACCTGCGTCACGCCGTAGTGGTCGCGCAGGTCGAGGAAAGCTACGCCGCCGTGGTTCCGGATGCTGTGGATCCAGCCGGCGAGGCGTTCTTCCTTGCCGGCGTCGTCCGGCGTAAGTTCGTTGCAGGTTTTCGTCCGGTAACGGCCGGACAGCCGCAGGGCCGGAGCGGCCTGCGCCGGCCCGGAACCTGCCGGCGCGCTTTTCTTTTTCTGCCCCGTCCGCCCTGCCCCGGTCTCACCTGTGCCGTCCGCATCCGTCCGCCCTGCCCCGGTCTCACCTGTGCCGCCCGCATCCCCCGTCCGCCCTGCCCCGGTTCCGCCCGCGCCAAACGGCGCGTCCGCCCTGTCCGGCGCGCTTTTCTTCTGCGCCCCGGCCTCTGCCGCCCCGCCGGCCTCCGCCGCGCCCATAAGCCCCAGTTTCTCCTTCAGCGCGGCGTTGACCGCCTGCGGGCTTGCCTGTCCCTTTAAAAGCCGCATCGCCTGCCCCACAAGAAAACCGAAAGCCTTTTCTTTCCCTTCCTTATAATCCGCGACGGACTGCGGGTTCTCCGCCAGCACCCGCAGGGCTGTTTCTTCCAACAGCGCGGCGTCCTCTATGACCGAAAGACCATTTTTCCGCACATAGTCCCCCGGATCCACGTCGTGCTTAAAGACCGCTTCAACGAGGGTTTTGGCAACGGCGCGGTTGATCTTCCCCTCCTGAAGCAGGCGTATCACGGCGCCGATCTTTTCTCCGTCCGCTTCCAGGTCCCCGGCGTCCGTCCCCGTCTCTTTCACGAGGCGCAGAATATCGCCGGCGACCGTGTTCGCCGCCTCCCGCGGCTGCCCCGACGCCTCGGCCGCCGCTTCAAAAAGCAGGGCGACCTTCCGGCTGGCGGTCAGAACGCCCGCCAGCTTCCTGTCAAAGCCGAATTCCCGCATGTAACGCCCGCGTTTTTCCTCCGGCAGCTCCGGCAGCCCCGCCCGGACCGTTTGCACCCATTCCGCCCCGACGTGTACGGGAACCAGATCCGGGTCCGGGAAATAACGGTAGTCCTGCGCGTTTTCTTTCGAACGCATGGCGTAATTCTCGCCCTTTTCATCGTCCCACCGGCGGGTTTCCTGCAAAATCCGGCCGCCCTCCTCCAGAATGGCGATCTGTCGCCGGCTTTCATAAGCGATGGCGCGCCGGATCGCCTTAAATGACTTCAGGTTTTTCGTTTCCGTCCGCGTCCCGTACTCAGGGTCGCCCTCGCGACGCACGGAAAGATTCACGTCGGCGCGCAGGGAACCCTCCTGCATCTTGCAGTCCGACACGTCCATGTAGGCAAGCATCTCCTGCAGCCGCTCCAGGTAGGCGATGACCTCATCCGCACTGCGCAGGTCCGGCTCTGAGACGATTTCTATCAGCGGAACGCCGCAGCGGTTGTAGTCCACTAAGCTGAAAGCCGCGTCGTGGATCAGCTTCCCCGCGTCCTCTTCCATATGAATCTCGTGGATTCCCACTTTTTTGGCGTAGCCGCCCATGTCCAGGCTTACCTGTCCGTTCCTGCAGATCGGGTGGTAGAGCTGGGATATCTGGTAATCTTTCGGCAAATCCGGGTAGAAATAATTTTTCCTGTCGAAGAGACTGTGTTCCTGTATCGCGCAGTTCAGCGCCAGCCCCGCGCGCAGGGCGCGTTCCACGACGCCCCGGTTCAGCACAGGGAGGCTGCCGGGCATGCCCAGGCACACGGGGCAGGTATGGGCGTTGGGCTCCCCGCCGAATTCCGTGCTGCAGCCGCAAAATATCTTGGTTTTCGTGGAAAGTTCCACATGGACCTCAAGCCCCATCACAATTTCATATTTCATTTCCGCACCTCGTGTTTCGCAATTATTATGAATTCTCAGGCATGGGCGGCCGGGTTACGCCCCGCGCCTCCGTGCCGTCCGGGGCGCTTTTTATGATACGCCGTCGCCTGCTGCCAGATGTCGGCGGCATGCAGCAAAACCCCTTCCGAGAAAGCTTTCCCGATAAACTGCATCCCCACCGGCAGGCCTTCCCCGTCAAA
>JAITOE010000068.1 GCA_031290135.1 Eubacteriales Family XIII. Incertae Sedis bacterium | reverse complement strand
TCCACAACGGCCGTGATGGCCGCCTGCAGCAGCGCCCGGCGGGAAAGAAAGAGGTTCACATAGGCGTTGACCGCTTCGACCTTGTCGAACAATCCGGCGGATTCCAGTTTCTGCGCGATTTCCTGCGCGATGAGGGGCGGGGCTTTCTTCATCGTTTTCGCCAGCCTGAAACAGGGAAAAGCGTAGTCCCCCATGCGGCTTTCCTGCGGAATTTCTATCATGGCCGCAAGGGTTTCTTCCGTAAGCCCTGCCGCATGCGGTTCCAGCAAACCCGCTATTTTTTCCTTAAAATTGATCACCCTTATTTCTCCTTCATGGCGCAGACGGTAATGCCGTCCCCGCCTTCGTTATACGCGCCCCCGCGAAAACTCTTCACCAAGCCATGGCTTTTCAGCATGTCCCGGAGGCCCTCCCGCAGGATGCCCTCGCCCTTGCCGTGGATGATGGTCACTTCATGGAGTCCCGCGATATAGGCATCGTCTAAATATTTTTCCACGTCTGCCATGGCGCTGTCCAGATTTTCTCCCCGCACGCTGATGCTGGGCGAAATAGACTGCACTTTTCCGCTGTATAAAGCTCCAAAAGAGGCCGACGCCGCTTTTTTTTCTTTTTTTCCGCCTTGTATCCTTGCCAGGCCCGTTGCGGACACATTGATTTTCATTCGTCCGACTTGAACCTGCACCTCGCCTTTTTCATCCGCCGGACTTATGATTTCCCCGTTCTGTTCTAAGCTCAGCACCTTGACCCGGTCGCCTGGCCGCAGCGCCGCCGGATCCACCGGGTTCAGGTTTACGGGCGTCTCCGCCCGCGTGCGGTATCTCCTGTCCATCTCCTGCAGCCGCTTTCGCCCGGCCTCCAGGCGGCGGTTCCGCTCGCCTTCGTCCGCCATCAGCGGCAAGGCGCGCAGCTCCTTGTGCATTTCGTCCGCCAGTTCTTTGGCTTCGTGGATCATCCCGGCCGCTTCTTCCCTTGCGGCGGTTAAAATGGCGGCTTTTTTTTCTTCTAACCTGTGCTTTTCCTGTTCTAAGCTTTCTTGCTGCCGTTTCATCCCAAGTTTCAGCGCGGCGGCTTCGTCCAGCTCGTCTTCCGCCGCTTTGCGATCCGTCTCTATGGAGCGTATGACAGATTCAAAACGGATGTCCGCAGTGTCAATAAAGGTCGCCGCCCGCGCCGTAATCGCCTCCGGAAGGCCCAGCTTTCTGGAGATTTCAAAAGCGTTCGAACGTCCCGGCAGTCCCATCCGCAAACGGTAGGTCGGGCTGAGTGTTTCCACGTTGAATTCCATGGACGCGTTTTCCACGCCCTCCGTGGCGATCGCGAATTTTTTAAGCTCCGCGTAATGGGTGGTGGCGATGGTCATGGCGCCGGAAGCCATGAGGTTTTCCAGGATCGCGGTTGCCAGCGCTGCGCCTTCGGTCGGGTCGGTGCCGGCACCCAGTTCGTCTAACAAAACGAGGCTTTTTTCGTTGCAGCGCGCCGTAATCTCAACGATGTTCGTCATGTGGGACGAAAATGTGGAAAGGCTTTGTTCAATGCTCTGTTCATCGCCGATGTCGGCGAACACCCGTTCCATGACCGGCATTTCCGTTCCCTCGTCCGCAGGGACGTGCAGGCCGGATTCCGTCATGAGCAGGAACAGCCCCGCCATTTTCAATGTGACGGTTTTCCCGCCCGTGTTCGGCCCCGTTATGATCAGCGTGCGGTAGTCCCCGCCTAAGCTGAGGCTGATGGGCACCGCCTTGTCCGCCGGGATCAGGGGATGTCTGCCGTTCTTGATGTGCAGGACGCGGGCCGTGTTGATCCGCGCCTCGGACGCCTTTTGTTTTACGGAGAGTTTCCCTTTTGCGAAAATGAAATCTAATTTCACCAAAATTTCCTGGTTGTTCGCGAGATCGCTTGCCGCCTCCGCCACTTCGGACGAAAGCTCGGCTAAGATGCGTTCGATTTCCCTTGCTTCGGCCAGTTCCATCTCCCGCAGCTCGTTGTTCATGTTCACGACAGCCTGGGGTTCGATAAAAAGCGTGGCGCCCGTCGCCGACTGGTCGTGGATCATGCCCGGAAACTTGGTTTTGTGTTCCTGCTTCACGGGGAGAACATAGCGTCCCTGCCGCAGGGTGACGATGCCTTCCTGCAACAGCCCTTTGTTTTCCGACGTGGTGATGAGATGGCTTAACTTCGCCCGGATGGCTTCGTTTTGCCGTGTCATGTTTCTTCGGATGCGCGACAGCTCCGAGCTGGCGCTGTCCGCCATTTCGTTTTCGGAAACGATGCAGAATTCGATCCGCGTTTCCAAGCTTTTATGGACGGCTATCACGTCCCGCAAACCGGCGATGACATCCAGACCCGGAAGATCGTTTTGCAGAAAATGCGCGGCCTTTCGCGCCGCGGTAAGGCTGCGCCCCACGTCCAGCAGCTGCCGCATGGTCAGGACGCCGCCTATTTCCGCGTAACGCGCGCTATTTTTGACGTCGGGGAAGTCTCCCAGCGGAAGGCTCCCCTTTCGCATGATGACGGCGACCGCTTCCGTGGTTTCCGCCAGCTTTTGCCGGATCACATGCGCCGAAGCCAGGGGGGCGAGTTCCGCGGCCACGTCCTTCGTCAGCGCAGAAGAAGCCTCGTCCGCCAGCATCGCTTTGATCTTGTCGTATTCCAGTAGCCTGAATTCTCTCTTGCTCATATTCCGAATCTCACTGATGAAGGAAGCTGACATGTAACTATCGTGAAGCTTGGTCACGCAGCCGGGGGGCTGTTCATACATCCGTCCAAGGAGCGGTGGCACGTCATTCCGTCATTGCGAGCAACGCGAAGCAATCCAGTGTGCAGTATGGATTGCTTCGTCGTTTCACTCCTCGCAATGACATAAGTTATGAATGGCGTCACTCCGCGTTTTTTCTGTAGCGTTCTATCTCCCCTTTTAACTGGATGTTCTCCATCTGCAGGTCGAAAAATCCGCTTTCGATTTCCTTGTTCTTTTCTTCTAAATCCCGGATCTTGCTCTCTGCGTCGCTTTGCCCGTCCGACTGATCCCGCAGCCGGTTCGCCATGTCCTCATTCGCCTGCTCCAAGGCGCGGAGCCTCTTTTCGAGATCCAGCAAGGTTCTGCGCAGCCCGGACGCTTCCTCCTGCGCCGCGTCAAACCGGCCTTGCAGCTCCTGTTTTTCGTCCCCCGCGTGCTGCGCCTCGTCTTTATACTGCAAGAAGCTTTTTTTCGCTTCTTCCCAAAGCTGGGCGTAATGCTGGGTGTCGTTTTCCAGCTGGTCATTTTTGCTTTTCACTTCCTGCGCGGCCAGTTCGGCGGAAAACAGCTCATCGGCAATGTTGACCGCCGCCAGGGCGGTCAGTGCCGACACGGCGCCGCCGGGGAAAATGTTGGACACCTGCCTCATTTTCTCGTCCACATAGTCCGCCACCCTCTCGATGTATGCCTGCGGCTTGTCGCCGGAGATGGTGTATTCCTGCCCGTAGATCTTTACTTTGACCTTTTCCATATACCAGCCTCCTTTACTATCGATCTGCACGCATGTTATTTTATGTCAAGAGCGGCCGCGGCCTCCATAGCTATCCCGGCAAGGGACAGGCAGTCCGGGCGGTCTGCCAGAATCTCCAGATCGACCACCGTGTCTTCCAGTCCCAGCGCTTCCACAAAATCCGCGCCGACCGTGTACGTCCCGTCCAGGATCCAGATGCCGTCCCTGTGGAACTCCGGGACTAAGCTTTCTTCAAAGCCAAACTCTGCGGCCGCGCACAGCATCCCTTCGGAAGCCACGCCGCGAAGCTTTCCTTTTTTAATCTTCACGCCGCCCGGAAGCTCGCTTCTGTGCAGCGCCACGGGGACAAAGGCATCAGCCGTGACATTTGGGGCGCCCGTGACGATCTGCAAAGGCTGTTCCGCGCCCACATCCACCTGAATGATGAATAAATGTTCTGAATCTTCATGCCGGCTGACGGAAAGTACCCGGCCGATCACGACGTTTTTGATGTCTTTGCCAAAATCCCGTACCGGTTCCGCGCGAAAACCCGAATGCAGCATCTTTTTGCAAAATGATTCCGCGTCCGCATCCAGATCTATATATTCTTTTAGCCATTCCAACGTTATGCGCATGATTCGAATGCTCCTTTTCTGCCAACTGGCGTTCACATTTTCGATTTCCGCCCTGCGGCTGTTATGAATCTTAGGTATGTATAACCGTCGCTACGGGACGGGCACACTGGATTGCTTCATCGCTGCGCGCCTCGCAATGACGGGGGTATTCCGCCCTGCGGCTACTCGCCTTTCGCCATGTTTTGGCGGACGGACTCGAACATCAGGATTGCCGCGGCGGTGGATGCGTTCAGGGATTCCGTGCCGCCCGGCATGGGAATCCGCAGCTTCATCTGCGCCTTGGCCAGAAACGCCGCGTCCGCGCCTCCGCCCTCGTTTCCGATGACCAAGGCCGCATCCCGCGCAAGATCGGCTTCGTAACAGGAACACGCGCCGTGTACATCCGCCACGAGGATCCGTTTTCCCGCTTCCGTCAGGAAGCGGACGGCGTCCTCCGCGTCCTCCGCAAAAATCACCGGCATCCGAAAGTGCGCTCCCATGGCCGCCCGCACCGTTTTCGGCGCATACACGTCGCCCGTCCCTTTCACTGCGACAACGCCGTCAAAACCCGCGGCGGCGGCCGTCCGGATCACCGTTCCGATGTTTCCGGGATCTTGCAGGCGGTCCAGGACGACCACGTTGCCGTTGCCGCCGCCGAAAAACGTTTCCCGGCTGAAACGCGGTTTTTTTACCACCGCCAGCACGGTCTGCGTAGGGCCGGTTTCCGCCATGTCCGCAAAGATTTTCCGGCTGACCCAAAAATTCTCCACGCCCGCGCGCGAAGCCCTGTCCGCCAGGGTTTCCGCCATTGTGGCCTGCGCCGCCCCCGGACCCGTTCCGCTCCGTGCCGCGTCTTCACAAAAAAATGCGAAAAGAATCTCCGCATGGTGGTCTAACGCCTCTGTAAAAAGCTTCGGCCCTTCCATCAGGTAACAGCCGCCGCGTTCTCTGGCTTTCCGTGTTTTCAGGCTTTTTACAAGTTTTACTTTACTGTTTTCACCCGACACAATCATTCCACGGTTCCCATATAACAAAATAACAAAGAGCCGGCGAATGTCCTCCGGCTCCTGACTTCATCGTCAGTCTTCCCGGCCCTTCAGGAATGTCGGGACTTCGAAATCATTTTGAAACCGGTCGCCGGAATGATCTTCGCTGTACCCTTCGCGCTGCGCAAAGTCGTCCGGCAGCGGTTTTTCGTCCTCCTGCGCGGGCGGGGCGGGCGGAACGCCGTCCACCGGAACCGGTTGTTCCTCAAATCCGGTGGCGATGACCGTTACGATGATCTCGTCCTGCATTTCCGCGTCGATTGCGGCGCCGAAGATCACAAGCGCATCGGCGGAAGCGGCCTGGGTAATCTGGTTGGCGGTCTCGTTCGCTTCCAGCATCCCCAGATCGTAGCCGCCCGTCACGTTGAGAAGAATCGCTTTCGCGCCGTTTATGCTCGTTTCAAGGAGCGGACTCTCCACGGCCGCGCGCACTGCGTCGCTGATCCGCGTTTCGCCGCTGCCTCTTCCGACGCCCATATGGCAAACGCCCCGGTCGCTCATGACCGACTTTACATCGGCAAAATCCAAGTTGATGACGGCGGCTTTGGTAATGAGGTCTGTGATGCCCTGAACGCCTTGGCGAAGCACCTCGTCCGCCTTATCGAAGGCTTCCAGCATGGACGTGTTTTTTTCGGAGATCTGAAGCAGTTTGTCATTGGGGACGATCACGAGAGAATCCACGTATTTTTTCAGGAATGTAATCCCCAGTTCCGCGTGGTCTTTGCGTTTTTTTCCTTCGAAGCCGAACGGTTTCGTAACGACTCCCACGGTCAGTATGCCTTTGTCCTTGGCGATTTTCGCGACGATGGGCGCCGCGCCGGTTCCTGTTCCGCCGCCCATTCCGCAGGTGATGAACACCATGTCGGCGCCTTCTAAGAACTGGGTCAGATCGTCTATGTTTTCTTCAGCCGCTTTTTGCCCGATTTCGGGGTTGCCCCCGGCGCCCAGGCCCCGCGTAAGCTTTTCGCCGATCTGCAGCTTGTTTTCCGATTTTGAATTGGAGAGCGCCTGCTTGTCCGTGTTGATGGTCAGGAAGCTGATCCCTTGCATCCCTGCCTCTATCATGCGGTTGACGGCGTTTCCGCCGCCGCCGCCGATGCCGATAACCCGGATTTGCGCCGTATTCACTTCAGTTCGTTCAAATTGCAACATTGCTCAGCATCCTCCCATAGGTGTGATTTCGATTTTAGCACTCTGGCTATCACGCCATAAATGCCTGCATTTATGGCACAGCCATCTCCGGCAAAGCCGGAGGGCATATCAATCTGTATAATAGCCGCACTCTGGCTATCACGCCATAAATGCTTGCATTTATGGCACTGCCATCTCTGGCAAAGCCGGAGGGCATATCAATCTGTATAATAGCCGCACTCTGGCTATCACGCCATAAAT
>JAITOE010000060.1 GCA_031290135.1 Eubacteriales Family XIII. Incertae Sedis bacterium | reverse complement strand
TTCCGGACGTCCAGCCCTTTCCGCGCCATTTGGAATTCCAGCAGCTCATTGGGCGTCACATAATAATCCAGATGGCCGGTCTCTTCCCATAAGGGATGCACCGTGAAATCCGTCACGATCCCAGCCGTCAGCGCGTCCGTCCAGCCGTGCTGCCGCATGACGCTGGCCAATATGGAAGAAAGCACGTGGGTGCAGATGATCAGATCGGGATTGTTGCGATGAATGAATTTCTTCAGGTCCCAGGCCAGATACGTGCTTGTCATCTGCGACACGGAAAGCTTGCGCGAAGGCGAATTCTTTTTCACGAGCACGTTGTAGGCTTTCGCGGAGAGCCAAGGCGCGTGCGCCGTGGAAATATTGTAACCGCTGGACACCAATTTGGAAAGCTTCGGGTCGATGTACGCGTAGGCGTCGAGGGTCGTGCAGGAAACCCCCATGGACTCAAGCATGTTGGAAACCGCCTCGCCGGTGGCATGGTGTCCCTGCCCGGTCGAAATGCTTAATATCACGGCACGCAAGATGATCCCCTCCCTGAAAAGCTTGTTCCGGCGTCAGTGCCGGTCGAAATATTTCTTTATCGGCGTCTTTTTGAGCGCGGCGGTCAGCAACGAGGCGATCAGGAAGCCGCCGACAAACTGGACGATGTTGGCGGGGACGCTGAGGGCCGCCACGGCGAAACTTCCGTAGATCAGCCCGCCGCCCACATAGTATCCGAACACCATGAGAATCCCGCCCCCCGTCATGCCGATGATCTGCACAAGGGGCACGATGATGTTTTCCGCCTTGCGGAGAAAGAACGTCACGGCCAGCAGTGCCACGGGAATGAGCAGGGCGGCCGCCATCAGCTGGCGCTGCACCCTGTTCAGAAGGACGCCCAGGGCGGTCACGCTTTCCACGTCTTCCCGCAGGGCTTCCTGCAGCGCGGCGGCGTTATGGCCCGCCTCATACAGCATGATTCCGCCCACCGCCGCGTTAAACAGGATCCACAGGACGACAAGCGCGATGCAGGCGACGACGACGCGGCGCGTTTTTCCCGCGCATTTTTCGACGATAAGCCCTACGGCCAAGGCCATGCAGGCCTTGATCACCAAGGTCCACGGCGCCCAGTACACGTAGCCCAGAAACAGGTCCGCGAAAGCGGATCCGATGCCGGCGGCCACGGCGCCGCGTTTCCACCCAAGGATGAGCGCCGATAAAAAAACCATGCTGTCGCCGGGATGGATATATCCGTTCGTAAAGGGAACCGGGATCGCGACGGCAACGGTCATAACCGCCACCAGCGCCGCCATAAGCCCCGTCAGTATCATTTTTTCTATGTTTTGATTGTTCATTTCATATATATTATATAAACATATATGGTGACTGTCAAGAGGATAATGAAAGCGGCGTGTGTTCCGTCACCGTGCAGAACGAACACCCAGCTGGGGGGCGGGCGTAACCCGGAGGGCGGGATTGCGGGTATTCCAGCGGAGCGAGAAACGCGAGCGAAGCACCCGCATAGGCGTCAGCCGCCCCGACCCGGAGGGTTGCGCCCGTCCCCCGGCGGCGATCCTATGTACCTAAGATTCATAACAGTAACCATTTCATTCCTCATTTCGGCACGGTCGCGTCGATATAAGCCTTTGTCACTTCCTTCGGCGTTCCGGCCATGGCGATCTCCCCCCGGTTGAACCAGATGCACTTGTTGCACATGGACTTCGCGCTTTCCATGCTGTGCGTGACCAGCACCATGATCTGCGCGGCTTTCATGAGATCCCGCATGCGTTTCTTTGCCTTGTCCAAAAAAGAGGCATCCCCCGCAGCGATGACCTCGTCCATCAGCAGGATGTCCGGCGTTATGGCCGTCGATACGGAAAAGGCCAGCCGGACGTACATGCCTGAAGAATAGTATTTCACGGGCATGTTCAGATAGTCGCCCAGTTCGGAAAACTCCGCGATTTCATTCATCTTCTGCCGGATGCCGTCCGGTGTCTCTCCCAGCATGAGCCCGCGCAGGTAGATGTTTTTCCAGCCGCTCTGCTCCTGTTCGAACCCCGTCGAAAGCTCAAAAAGGCTTGAGATTTTCCCCTCCACGGCGAGGGTTCCGTCGCTGGGCGGATAGATGCCGGACATCACTTTCAGAAGCGAGCTTTTCCCGGCGCCGTTTGAACCGATGATGGCCAACCTGTCGCCGTCGTGGACTTCTAAGCTCACGTTCCGGATGGCGTGGACGCGCCCGTCGTCTTCGATGGCGCCGAAGCGGCTGTTCCCCCGGATCAGAAAATCCTTGATGCGGCGGTCCTGGCGTTTCCGGTAGTATAAATTGACACGGTCCAGCGTAATGGAACTCATTCCGGTTGCTCCTTATACCGTCGTATGCGGCAGCAAAGCTGCCGCATAAGGTTCGCTTAGCTATTTCCCGCCTGCTGCAGGAAATAGAGCGAGACCATTAGAACCGCAGCGCGATGCCCCTTTTTACTCTCATAAAAACCTTGATGCTGGCCAAAAACAGCACTGCTGTCATGCAAAAAGCCATCACCCACACGCGCCCGCTGGGCGCGATGATCCCCATCAGCGGCTTTACGACGATGTCCAGCATGTAATAAAACGGGTTCAGCTGGTATAAAAGGCCGAAGCCCCGTTCCGCCAGCATGGACGCGTCGTAAATGATGGGCGTCGCATAGAAAAGCCCTTGGATGACCAAGTTCTGAAAGGGCTGAAAATCCCTGAAATACAGATGCAGGACGGCGGCCAGCATGGCCCAGGACGCGGCGAAAACGACGTTCAGGACCAGCCCCGGTATCACCAGCAGCATCATAGGGCCGAACATGCCGGGCTGCAGGAACGCGTAACCGGCAAAAAACGCCAGGATGCTGAAAAACAGGGTCGTAAAGTTGACCATGCACATGCGGAGGGGAAATATCTGCGCGTTGACCGTCGTCTGTTTTAGATAGCCCTCGGCGCCTATGAGGGAAGAGGTTCCGCCGTCGGCGGTCCCCGAAAGGAAGATCCATGTGTTCAGCGCGATGAAAAGCCGCGGGATGAACACCTTCGGGTCTGCCGCGAACAGGACCGTGAAAACAGTCCCCAGAATCAGGGCCAGGCCCAGCGGCGTCAGGATCATCCACGCGACCCCAAGCACCGACCCCCTGTATTTCTGGCTTAAATCGCTGTTCACCAGCGCCAGCAGGACATGCCTGTCATGCCAGATGCCTGTTAAATACTCTTTTATCCGCACGAAAAATACCCCTTTGCATAGCTCCCTGCGGCTATATCGTAAACGCTTGCCGCCCATGCCGCCGTCTCCGGCAAAGCCGGGCGGCGGTTTAATCTGTAATCATGCAACGAAATTTATTATAGCACAGCCGCATAAAGAAAGAAAGCGTATTTGTTACATCATCGTCTTATACATTGCTATACATTGCTCTTCCGTCTATTGCAATCATCGCATAGCATTTGGCAATTTTCTGTGATAGTCCTTCCGCCCCTGCTCCACGGGGTTATATGGTCGGCTTGCATACCGCTAATACCAAAGTGTTCTTTGCATTTCGGGCATACGCCTTTTTGCCGTTCATACGCCGCCCGCTTCGCTTGGGGAGTAAACGCCCGTATGCTTAAAACTCTTTCGGTCGCCTTATCCTCGCCGGAAAGCAGGTATTCATAAACGCCGGGATACCTTGATATGTCCTCATCCTGCATAAGGTCAGCAACACGCGCTTCAAGGGCTTTCGGGTCATACTTGCCCGCACCGTATTTGTTGTAGAGAACGCCCCATTCAAGCCCTTTCTTCATTTCCTTGCGGTATTCCGGAAATGTCGCCTTTACCCAATTTATGACGGCCTGGAAGTACAGCCATATTTCATTGCAATTCGTGTCGTGCTGATGTGCCGCCATAATCCTCAATTTCATCGCCGTCACGCGCCGCGATCCAGCGTATCGCGGTTTCGAGATATTCTTGTCTTATCGGCGAGCCTTTCATATACCCGCTTGCGGTAGCATAAGCGGGACAGCCGTTTTTGCTGAAATACTTCTTGCTTTCGGTTAACCATTCACCGGTATAAATGGCATTGCGCCGTTCCTGCGCCGAAAGCTGTTCGCTTACCATATTGACGATTTCAAACCAGTCTAATTTTTCTTTGTCCGTACCCTTGAAATGTCTTGTAGTGTTTCCGTTCGCTTTCGATAAGCGACAGGTGCGTGTAAAACTCATCAGCCCTACCCGCCCTCGAATTATGCAAATTGCTGTTTCCTGCCATATCATTAAACCTCTGCTTTTTTATCACTCCGGTACGGCTGGTTGCATGTAGACATGGGAGCAATATAAATATGCTACCACAATTTAGGTCTGTCGTCAAGAACATTTGTTCTTTTTATTACGGTTTTATTACGCCGGTTTTATTACGCCATTATAGATTCAGGTAGATTCATAACAGTCAATCGCGACGGGTTCCGTCACCAAACGGAACGAATCTACCCAGCTGGGGGGCGGGCGTCACCCCTCCGTCATTGCGAGCTACGGTGAACTCCTCCCCGGCTAAAGCCGGGGCAAAAAGGCAACTGGGGCTATGTGCGCAACGCGAAGCAATCCAGAGCGGCATGTGGGTTGCTTCGTCGCTTCGCTCCTCGCAACGACGGGGGATATGCCCATGCGCAAATCACCGCGCATACGTCCCCATAAACGCCGCCAGCGCCTCTTGCCAGGGACGCATTTCATCCCCCACGGTGGCGCGGAGCATCAGGTTGTCCATCGCGGAATAGGCGGGGCGGGGCGCCGGGCGCGGGTAGTCTTTGGCCGCGCAGGGCCTGACTTCGCAGGCGGCGCCGGAAAGGCGGATGATTTCTTTCGCGAAATCGTACCAGCTGCATTCGCCGTCCCCGGTGCAGTGGTAGATGCCGTATTCCCGCGTGGCGCCCGCTTTCAGGATGTGGTGCGCCAGGTCCGCCGCGTTTGTCGGGTTGCCGCGCTGGTCGTCCACGACCGTGATGACGTCCTTTTCTTCGCCCGCTTTCAGGATGGTTTTCACAAAATTGCTGCCGTTCTGCCCATACAGCCACGCGGTGCGGATGATGAAAGACGCGGGGCAGTTTTCCCGGACGTAGCGTTCGCCCAGCAGCTTGGACTTCCCGTATACGGATACGGGCGCGGGTACGTCCCATTCGGCGTAGGGGCGCGTCCCGCGCCCGTCGAACACGTAATCCGTGGAAATGTGGACCAGCGCGCTCCCCGCCTCCTGTGCGGCGGCCGCTACGTTCCGCGGCCCAAGCGCGTTGATCTTCATGGCCGCCTCGTATTCGCTTTCGCAGGCATCCACATTCGTCATGGCCGCGCAGTTGACAATCAATTCAAATTTTCCGGCCGCGATAAAAGCCCGCGCCGCCCCGAAATCCGTGATGTCCAATTCTCCCAGGTCGGCGCCGGTCACGTCCGCGCCCCTGTACGCGCCGGGGACGGCGCCAAGCTCCCCCCTCCCGTCCGCCAGCACCCGCGTCAGTTCGCTGCCGAGCTGTCCTCTGTTTCCGATAATCAGTATTTTCATCGTATATTCCTCAACTTGCATCCTGTGATGCATCCGCCCTGCGATCCTCTGTCATTGCGAGGGCTGCGAAGCAATCCAGCGCCCCCCTGTCGTTGCGGGCGAAGCGAAGCAATCCAGCGCCCCCTGTCGCGCCCGCGCCGCGCCCCTACCGTCCGCCGTAATTCTTCGCGTAAAACTCCAGGTACGCCCCCGTCATGATGTCCTCCCACCAGGCCCGGTTGTCCTTATACCAGCGGATCGTCCGCCGGATCCCCTCTTCAAAGGCCGTATGCGGCGCCCAGCCCAGCTCCTCGCCGATTTTTCGCGGGTCGATGGCGTAGCGCAGGTCGTGTCCGAGTCGGTCCGTAACGTAGGAAATCAGGCTTTCGTCCTTGCCCAGCTCAGCTAAGATGGCTTTCACGACCTCCAGGTTCGTCCGTTCGTTGTGCCCGCCGATGTTGTAGACCTCGCCGTCCCTGCCCTTGTGCAGGATCAGGTCGATGGCCTCGCAGTGGTCCTCCACATACAGCCAGTCGCGGACGTTCTCGCCTTTCCCGTAAACCGGGAGGGGCTTCCCCGCCAGGGCGTTGACGAACATCAGGGGGATCAGCTTCTCCGGAAACTGGTAAGGGCCGTAATTGTTGGAACACCGGGAGATGGTCACGGGCAGCCCGAACGTGCGGAAATAGGACTGCGCCAGCAGGTCCGCCGCCGCCTTGGACGCGGAATAGGGGCTGGAGGTGTGCAGCGGCGTCTCTTCCGTGAAGAAGAGGTCCGGCCTGTCCAACGGCAGGTCGCCGTACACCTCGTCCGTGGAAACCTGGTGGAAGCGGCGGACCGGGTATTGCCGGCTGGCGTCGAGCAGCGCGCCCGTCCCCATGATGTTCGTCCGCAAAAATACATCCGGCGAGTCAATGGAACGGTCCACGTGGCTCTCCGCCGCGAAATTGACAACGATGTCCGGCCGTTCGCTTTCAAAAAGCGCGAAAACCGCCTCGCGGTCCGCGACGTCGCCCTTGACGAAACGGAAACCGGGGTGCGAAAGCGCGCCCCCCAGCGTCTCCATGTTGCCCGCATAGGTAAGCGCGTCTATACAGATGATTTCATATCCGGGGTGTGCGCGCTGCATGTAATGGATAAAATTCCCGCCGATGAACCCCGCGCCGCCCGTTACCAATAATTTCATAATAAACTCCATTCCGCCGCCCTGCGGCACCGCCGGACATCACCAAAAGCAGAAATCCACGTCGCTGTCGCAGAGAAGCGGCGCCAGCCTGTCCTTCTCCGACAGTTCGGGCGCGTCCGTCCCCCAGTCCGCCGCGATCTCCGGGTCGTTCCAGCGGATGCTGCGGTCTGCCCCGGCGTTGTAAAAATTGTCAGCTTTGTATAAAAATTCCACATCGTCCGTGAGCGTCAGAAACCCGTGCCCGAAACCGCGCGGAATGAGAAACTGCCGCTTGTTTTCCGCGCTCAGCTCCACCGCAGTCCACTTTTTGTAGCCCGGCGACCCCTTTCGAAGGTCAACCGCCACGTCTAAGACCGCACCGCGCCCGCAGCGCACGATCTTCGCCTGCGCATGCTCCCCCTTCTGGAAATGGATGCCCCTGAGCGTGTTTTTATGCGCGGAATACGAATGGTTGTCCTGCACGAAACAGTATTCCAGCCCCGCCTCCCGCATGGAGCGCTCCGACCAGGTCTCCAGAAACCAGCCCCGCGCGTCGCCGAACACCTCCGGCTCCAGGATAAAAACGCCCGCAAGCCCCGTCTGTGTCACTTTCAGCTTGCCCATTCTCAGAAAACCTCCCCTTCGGCCACCTTGCGCAGATATTGGCCGTACTGGGCGCTCCCGTATTTCCCGGCGATTTCCAGAAGGGTTCCCCCTTCGATCCATCCGTTGCGGTAGGCGATTTCCTCCGGCGACGCGATCTGTATCCCCTGTCGCTGCTCCACGAGCTTCACGAATTCAGCGGCGTCGGAGAGGGCGTCCACCGTGCCCGTGTCCAACCAGGCGTAGCCCCGCCCCAGCGTGGCGACGTACAGGGAGCCGTCCTCCATGTACAGCCTGTTCAGGTCCGTGATCTCCAGCTCGCCGCGTTCGGACGGCTTCACCTGCTTCGCGAAATCGCACACCCGCGCGTCGTAAAAATACAGGCCCGTGACACAGTAATTGGATTTCGGACGGCTCGGTTTTTCCTCTATGGACAGTGCTTTGCCGTTTTGGTCAAGCTCGACGATGCCGAAACGCTCCGGGTCTTCGACGTGGTAAGCGAATATGGTCGCGCCCTGTCTGAGGGCGGAGGCCTCGCGCAGCTTCTCCGTCAGCCCGCTGCCGTAAAAGATGTTGTCCCCCAGGACCATGGCGCAGGGATCCCCGCCGATGAAAGATTCGCCGATGAGAAAGGCCTGCGCAAGCCCTTCCGGTTTGGGCTGCGGCGCGTAAGACAGCCGGACGCCGAAAGCGGAGCCGTCCCCCAGCAGCTTTTCGAAATTGGGGAGGTCGTGGGGCGTGGAGATGATGAGGATCTCCCGTATCCCCGCCAGCATCAGCGTGGAGAGCGGATAGTAGATCATAGGCTTGTCATACACCGGCAGCAACTGTTTCGACGTCACCAGCGTCAGCGGGTAAAGCCGGGTCGCGCTGCCCCCCGCCAGTACGATTCCTTTCATAGTCCCCTCCATTCGGTTGCCGGAGCAACAACGACGAAATCCATATCCATACATGAATTATACTATGCCGGGCCGGCGTTTGTAAACAAAAACCCACGGGGACAGCTCCCGTGGGTTTTTGGAAGAAGCAGTGCTTAGCTTCTTGATATCCAGTTTCTTGGTCTCGGTTATGGCAGGTGTGGCAAGCTACTATATCTGCAAATGGTTAGACCGGGACAACAGCGACAGTTAGCCTAAAATGAAAACCCACGGGAAGCCACCCCGTGGGTTTTCGCTTTGATGCCGTCGGATAACCAGTTTTTAGCTGAACCCATCATACCATGCAAAAACCGCCGTGTCAACATTTTTTCTTAATTTCCTTTTAATTATGCGGAACCCAGCCACCTGTCCGCCAGGCGCAGCGCCCCGAAGCCCGCCGCCGCGGTCAGCGCGCACACAACAATCTCCCGCCCGTCCGGCATCCCCGGAAAGACCTCCGCGACGGAGCCTATCATAAAGCCGATGATCAGCATGTAGGTGAACTGCGGGTGCTGCCGCATTTGCCTGTCTATCAGCTTCGCGGCGGAAAAAATCCCGCCGAGGATGCCGATTCCCAGCGGGACGACATAGGCTAATTCCACGTGATGGAACGCGGACAATGTCAAATCGTACATCCCCAGCATCAAAAGCACATAAGAACCGCTGATTCCGGGCAGAATCAGCGCAATTGCGATTATGAAGCCCGCGGCAAGCAGCATGGCGGCGCCGGAAGCGCTGAAGCCGCTGTCAGGCGTATAAAGGCCGGCAGGCAGGTATCTGGCCGCAACGGCGATCGCCGCGCCCAGCGCGGCCACTAAGATGTTCCGCGCCTTGACCCGCGAAACGCGCACCTTGCGGTAGATGGGGGGAATGCCCGCGACGATGGCACCCATAAAAAAAAACAGGACCGGTTTCGTCCAGGTCTCCAGCGCCGCCAGCACCGGGCCCGAAAGAAGCACCATGCCCGCCGCCCCCCCGGCCGCGAACTGCAAAATCAGCCCGCAGTTCGCCCGGAAAGATTTCCGCAGGCTGCTCACGGCGGAGATCAGCTCGTCGTACACCCCCAGAAGGATGGCCATGGTGCCGCCGCTGACGCCTGGGACCAGCATGGACGCGCCGATGATGAATCCCTTGGCCAGCCTGCTTATGAATAAAGTAACCGAATTTTTCTGTTTCACCTGTTTCCCGTCGTATTTTGAATGACAGCCAGTCCGTCATCGCCGTGCAAACTTCGCCCGATGAAGCTTTCTTCCTTTCATTTGTTTCCTTTCGCCCGGTTATGCGATTTGCAGAGCATTTGGCAGTTTATAATGTCGGTTGCGCCGCCGCGGCTCCAAGCCGCGACGTGGTCGGCGTCCATATCTTTAAGCACCCAAACCTTGCTCTTATTTGCATTGTGGCCAACGGCGCATAGCGGGCAGTTTGAAACACCGCTTGCTTTCGCGGTTTTCGTTTGCTGCTCGTAAACAGTCCCTTTCGTAGCCTCATCAAACATGCGGACGTCAAGCAGCTTTGTATCTGTTTCGCCGCCGAGAATGTATTCAAAGACACCCCTGCGGCTCTTTACATAGGGGTCGGCATACAACTGCCGCACCGCCTCGGAAACTGTGGCAGGGTTATAAGCCCGAGCGTGATATTCTTCATACAGCCGTCCCCGTTCGAGTCCTTTCATTTCGATTTCCACATCGCGAAACACGCCCGAAATCCAGTCTATCACCGTGGTGTAATACGTTTTAAGTTCTGTGATATTGCTGTCAAAACGGTGTGCTGCCATATATAGTTCGGTATTCATCCCTTTTGAAGCCGCAACCCAGCTAAGCGCGGTCGCCAAAAACTCTTGTCTGTTGGCAGAACCGCTGACATACGCGCTCCACTTTTGAATATTGGCGTTGCCAGAATTTGAAAATTCTGCTTTTGCAAGCGTTACGAACGAACCCGAATAAATAGCGTTCAGCAACTCCTGCTCATTCAACGGAACACCAACGATATTGATGGTTTTGAACCACTCTTTAATCTCGCTTTCCGCACCCCGGCAATGGTACGCCAGCAACTCGCTGTCCATTATCCTTGCCTGTTTGTCAGCGGGCAATGAGTTGAAAAACTGTTCCCGTCCGCTTTCATCCCTGATGGAAAA
>JAITOE010000058.1 GCA_031290135.1 Eubacteriales Family XIII. Incertae Sedis bacterium | reverse complement strand
GTGTTTTCGTCGTTTACGCGCAGGAAAGACAGCCCCGTGAGTTTTTCCACGTCTTCCAGCACGTCGCAGGCGATGCCTTGCCATTGCCCTTCCTGGCTGTTGTAGAAGCTGACCGGGTACTTATCGTATTCCAGCACCATCGGCACGGGTTCGCCGCTTGCGACGCGCGCCCGCACATAGGCATTCTCTTCCGGGCTCAGCTGCATGGAAAGCTTATGCTTCCCGCTGTCCGAGGTTGTACAGTTCCGTCAGATGGTGCGCCCCGCCGTTTTGCAGGATTTTCTGCACGACGGAAATAACCGGCTTGCGCGACGGGTCCTGCGCCGTCAGGGAAACCGGCCCGTAAACCAAGGGGAAGAAATTTTCAGCCACGACGTCCCCATAGACATCAAAGGCGGCTTCGGCGATGTCCTCGTCGAAAAAAGCGTCGATTTCCCCGGATTTCAGCATGGCATACGCCGTGTCATAGTCTTCGATGAAAAAGCTTTCCACCGCGTCCTGGCTCTGCCCCAGGACGGCGTCGGCGGTGGTGGTTCCGGTCAGGAACGCATACCGGAGCGGGCGTTTCCCCGTTATTTCCGAAAGCGCTTCGCTGCCCGCGACTTGCATGTATTTGACGGAGCGTTCCGCGATGGCATCGGTCATGAAATACGTTTCCCGGCGTTCCGCCGTAGCCGTCAGTTCACCGGTAAAATCGATCTCCCCCGACTCCAGGCCGTCTATCAGGTCGCCCCACTCGTAAATCGCGGGTTCGAACGGAATCCCGAACAGCTCCGTCAGCCAGGCGCAGAACCACTTGGCATAGCCCATGATCTCGCCGGTTTCGCCGTAAAAGCTCTCCGTGGTCAGGTTCATCCCGTAAACAAAGGCATCCGTCTGTTCCCGCAGCGACTCTATGGCAGCGATTTCATCCGCCGTCACGCCCGGCACGTCTTGGTAATCCGTGTAGACGGGATATTCATCCTCCCCCTGCGCGGGCGGCGCGCTTTCACAGGCGGCCAGCAGCACCGCCGCCGCCAGCAGCGCCGTCAGGATTTTTTTCTTTGTTCGTCCCATCCGCAAAAGACCGCTTCCCTTCGCATAACGGCGGCCCGTAAACTACGCCCCGCCTTTCAGCCGCGCAAGTTCGGCGTCCACGTCCGCACTGGAAACCTGTCCGTATTTTTCGGACAGGGACGTCGCTTCGTCCCGGACCGGCTGGTTCAGCTCGGACTTGGCCTCCGCTTCAAACAGCATCTTGTTCGCTTTCTGTTCCATGTCGGAAAATTTGCTCCCGACTTCAGACGCCTTGCCGCTCGGGTCGCCGATCTTGTTCAGTTTTTCAGTCGTTTTGGCGACCGCCACCGTTGATTTGATCTGCGCCTTGCGCCCTTCCAGCTCCTTGATGTCCTGGACGAGCTTGTCATGCATGTCGCGCATCCGGCCCGCGTTTGTCTGCGCCACGTCCCGGTTCCTTCCGAAAACTTCCGCCTTGCTTTCAAGGCTCTTGTATTTCTCGATGAAGATTCTGGCGTCGTCGTCATTGCCCGCGTCTACGGCCTTCTTCGCGAGTTCCTGGTATTTCTTGATTTCGGCGTCGTTGTCTTCGAATTCTTTCGCGCATTGTTTTTCAATGGCCATGACGCCCGCCGTCTCTTTCTTCACGTCCGCCAGGCTCTCTTTGAGGTCGATGAGGTACTGGTCGATCATTTTTGCGGGGTCCTCCGCTTTGTCGAGCAGCGCATTGATGTTTGCCTTCATGATGGTGCTGAACCTGTCCAAAATTCCCATGTTTCGTTTCTCCTTTTCCTGCGTAACCGCGTTACGCCTGTTGAGTTATTGTTGCTGTTATGAATCTTAGGTATATAGAACCGCCGGGGGGCGGGCACCTTGTCGTTGCGAGCGGAGCGAAGCAATCCAGTTCCTGCCCTTGCGCTGGGTTGCTGGGTGACTGTTCAAGCGCTTCCTTACGGCTGCTCATCGTCGTATTTGCTTGCTGCGCGCGAAGCTGCGTCCTGCCCCCCGATCTCATGGACGTCTGTGTTCAGGAGTTCCGCGTCGGCCTTGCGTTTTTCGGTCCTGCGCCTCAGCACCGTCGCGACTGCGAGCAGCAGTATGATGAGCGCAACCGCCACCACGATGAATATGATCAGCTTGCTGTACCAGGGTTTGGTGACTTCCATCAGGCGGTCCGCGGTTTTTACGAACACCTGCCCGAAGTATTCCGAGTCGTCCAAGCCGTCCTCGTAGTAGTATCTGTCCACGTAGTCCAGCAATATCTCCTGCGCTTCGTCGTCCATCACGGATCTGGCGGCGGATCCGACCAGCACGGCGGTTTCGTACTGGCTCTCATACGGCTCGTAGAACATCAGTATCATGTGGCCTTCGTCCGTGAATTTTTCCGCGTATTCCTGTTCCAGGTAGCTTTCGAGGTCCGTGTAGCGCAGATCCTTGCGCCCGTCCACCGTATCGGCGATCCACAGATAGGGGCGCACGCCCGTCTTTTCGTAGAAGTAGCGCATGCTGTTGATCAGGCTCGTTTTGGAGTCGATCCACAGCGCGTCGTCCCGGAGGTATTCCGTCTCCTGCGTGAGGGCGGCGGACAAGGGTTCCCTTATGTGCGTGGAGGGCGCGATTCCCGTGTAGGTGTTCCGGAACGAGTTTACGGCGAACAGCATCAGCAGGAATATGACCACGATCAGGATGATTATAAGGCCGCTGCATCCGATGGGGGGACTCCGCCTGTAACGCGTCTGCCCTCCGCCGCCGAATCCGCCTCCGCCACCGAATCCGCCGCCGCCGGAACCGCTTGATCCGCTTGACCCGCCTCTTCCGCCCGAACTGGATCTGCCCGAAAAGCTGTGGCTGCTTGAACTTCTTCCGCTGCTTCCGAATCCCCCTCCGAATCCGCCGCCGCCGAATCCGCCTCCGCCACCGCCGCTCGATCCGCCTCCGCCTCTGCCCATCTTGTATATGCTCCTTCCTCTCCGCGCCCGTGGCCCCGCTGTCTGGGTTCCGTCCGTTTTGTTCCTTCCTGTTTCTTCCCGCCTGTCTCTTCTTACCATTTATTATAGGGTCTTTTGCCATAAAAGTACAGCGGTACGTTGAAAAAAATGCTAAAATGCTTGGTTCGTAAATTCCCAAAGTAAGTTCCACAGTAGGAGGGCGATGGAATTTACATTGAAAAACCAATGGAAACAACTATGAAATGCCGTCCGGAAAAGCGGGGTTTCAAGGCGTTCATATGG
>JAITOE010000237.1 GCA_031290135.1 Eubacteriales Family XIII. Incertae Sedis bacterium | reverse complement strand
CCCTGCGGAGCAGCGTTGGTGTTAATCCCTCCGGTATGTCGGGCTTGCCTTTCGAAGAGACATCCCGGCGGGACTGCCCCCCCAGACGGACAATACCTCTGAATAGTAACATTTCATCCATGTCCCGCGTTATCCGCGTTCTCTTTTTTTCCCGCGTTATCCGCGTTCTCTTTTTTGTTTACATTTTATGAATGATGGAATATACTTAGTAGAGATATACAAGTTAAAAAGCGCAAGGAGGTGGACTACATGATGTTTACCGACGCGGATATGATCTGTCCGCCTACAACGGATCAGATTCAGGATCTGAAAACGCATAATGTAGGATTGCAATCCGGCTTTCGGCGAAACTCGGCAGGGCGCTGGAGGACTGGGAATATGAATTGTTCCGGAAAGAACCGCCGCAAAAGGTGTACACTGTCGTAGAACTGCCGAATGAAAAGTTCGGGATCGCTTAAACCCCTCGTTCCGCCCCAGAATCCATTCTTTATCATTTGCGCATGGATCCTGCGATCCCGTTGCGCGGGTCCCGCTGCGCCTGTCTTCCGTTTAAGCTTTGCCGTGCGGGATAGTCACGTCCTCCGCCACAAAAAAACCCTGTCAGCCAACGTTAACAGACTTGTAACATCGCTGTAATGGACATTTTTTCACCGTCTGATATAATAAAAACAACCTGAAAGAATTGAAAAAAACGTATTACAGTTACATTACAGATGGTACAATTTATTGACTGTAGCACGTTCGGCAAGGTATAATTCAGGGGTGATAGAACATGCTGGCGGGGAATATCCGTGTGCATTTCTATATAAAAATGTCAAGTTGTCTTCAGAAGGGGAGGACGATTTGAACCAAATCCTAAAAATCGGTTCCCCTTCGTAGCAAACCTTATTAAAAGGAGGAAATTTTATGAGGAAACTAATTTCGATAGTGCTGACACTTTCGTTAGTGCTGGGAAGCCTTGGTTTCGGTTTCAGTTCCATTTTCGCGGCGGACGCGGCTGTTAAGCTGCTGGACATCGCGGACAACACGAACGAGGAAGCCATCCAGACCTCTTACGATCTTGGCATCGTGACGGGGAACCCGGATGGGACTTTCGAACCGGAAAAGGCCGTCAACAGAGCGGAATTCGCTGCCTTGGTCGCACGGGCGCTGGCAATTCCCGACAGTGCTCTTTCGTCCTACACCACATCCACCTTCCTTGATACCTCGGGCTACAGCTGGGCGGTTCCTTACTTAGCCTTCGCGCAGCAGAAGGGCATCATGAAGGGCGACGGCTACGGAAACGCCATGCCGGGCAGGACCATCACCCCCAATGAGGCGGTGACCATGGTGCTGCGCGCGCTGGGCTACACGGACAACGCCTCCGTGCTCGTCGGCAACTGGCCCGCAAACTACGTGTCCCTCGGCCAGTCCCTGGTTCTTTATGACAAAGTCAGCAACGACGTCCAGATGAACAAAGCCGCCGCCGCGCAGATGATCTACAACGCGCTGACCGTGCAGGAAGTTCAGGTAGACGCCAATTCACTGGTTTCGTACCTCTATGACAAGATTAGCGGGACGACGGCGGCCGGGGCGGCAACGAATGAAATCCCCCGCACGCTCCTGACCAGCGGCCTGAACTGCGCATACAATGCCAAAGCGGTCGTCACGTTCGCGGACGCCGCCAGGTCCAGCATCAACCTGAACCCCTATGTGGGCGCGCTGGCAATCCTTTATACCAGCAACGTGACCAAGAAAGTCGTGGCCATCACGGAGAACGAAAGCAACTTCCTGTATGGCGCATTTGACGAAAACACCGCCGGTCGCCTGACCACGTTCAAGACGGTGGACGGCAAGACCTACAACCTGAGCGCTCACGCACAGGACGTGGCGAATGAAGTCGCGTTCCCCGCAAGCACCACCTCGACGTCCGCCATCGTCGGCAATTACTTTGCCGCTTCCGTAAACGGCGACGACGAGAGTTATCTGGATTCGCGCCTGACTCTCGCGACAAAAGCGGTTGTGCCGGGTACCAGTCCTGCGGTCAAGACCGCCAAGAAGCTCATCATCGGCGCGGAAATCACGGGCACCATGGTGAACGAGCTGCACTCCATCGCCCTCTGGGACATCAACATCTCAGGCGACAACTTCCTGTTTGAGAGCGACATGGTCGGAACCAAGTCCTTCAACGGACATGATTTCCCGACGGATGACTACGGTGACATCGACGTCAACGGCTTTGCCTTGGTAGGCGTCAACTATCTGGAAGACATCGCGGTGGACAATGTCGTGTACATCTACAAAAACGCCGCCAAGAAGATCTCCCGCATTGAGGTCGGCACCCTGACCCAGGCCGGCAGCGTATCCGTCATTGACGGCAGCGACTTCACCATAGGCGGAACGAAGATAGGGAAATCGCCTTATTCCGGAGCCACCTACGTCCAGCAGCTGAAGGTCAACGACGAAGGCACGGCGCTGCTTGACTATCAGGGACGCATTTACGAATTCCAGCTGAGCGAAGCCTCCAAGGGTTCCTACGGCGTCTACCTCGGCGATCGCGGCGGAGCGTTCGGCGCGAATGCCGAAGTGAAATTGGTTGACAAAACGGGCGCGGAGCAGATCTACTCCGTCACGACCGGCTATGCTACGGGTACGACCCCGCTGAACTTCACGCCCTGGCTTACAGTGTGTCCGACGCCCGGCGGCAATGTTTCTGCTGACAGCTTGATCGAGTACAGCCTCTCCGGCGGAAAAATCGGCGGAATAAGGCTCGGCGAAGTGCAGGCTGCCGGCGCCAATGAAGTGAACGACGCGGGTACCGTGCTGAAAACCGTTCTATATGGCAATTTGGTCATCGACTCGGGCGTCACCGTCTTCGTGAAAGACGGCAGTGATTTCAGCCTCGGCAGCATCAGTGACCTGAAAGGCAACAAGCTTACGCAAGGTTTAGAGTTCATTCAGGATAACACCAATGGCAGAGTCCGTGCCATCTTGGTTGATACGCGTGACGCGGGCGCAGACAAAGTCTTCGTGTTGATCAGCTCGCTCAGCATCGGTTCCGACGGAGCCGGCGGCACAGTGGACGTGGTCAACGGCCTGAGCTTTGACGACGGCGCGGGCGCGGTCAAGAAGCTTTGGAACTTCACGGACAACAGCTTACGCGGTACGCTTGGCACAACCGGCCGTTTCGCAATTCCGGTTGAATTCAGAATTGACGCGGAAGGCGTCCTGAAAACATCTGTTACAGTAGCGAAGCCCTATCCTTGGCTTGATGCGGCTGTTACAGGAACTGCGACCGGCGGCGGCGTCACGATTGCCAGCGATGCCGTATATGGCGGCAGCGGCAGCCCGTTCACCATCAAGTACAACACGAGTGGCATTGGCGGAGCCGTTGGAACGGCAGCCTTTGAGAGCAATGCGGTTCTGTACAGGAAAGACGGTGCAAACTGGACTGCGGTCAAGGTCAGCCAGGGCGCGATCAACTCGGATAACGCCGACACAACAACCGGCCATGCTTCCTACATCTTCTACCAGACAGACGACGACAAGCCATTTGACATCATCGTCAGGGTAGACAACCTATAGGAACATGCCATAGGCCCACCAAAGACAACCCAGTATAGCAACAACACAGCGGCAGGCGCATCGCGCCCGCCGCTGTTTGCGTTTTTGGTTGACGTTTCAGTCCCGGTTTGCTATAATTGTGTAGAAAGGCAGTCTGGCAGCCAAGAAAGAGGGCAAACCATTGACCGGCAAAAGAATCTCCGATATCATGTGCGCTGCCCGGCAGGCTGGCACAGGAAAGGCGACGCAAGCCGGGCCGCAGGATGACAGAAAGGCCATGAATAAAACGAAAAACGCCCGGCAAGCCTTGTGAACGGCTTTGCCGGGCGTTCTGTATGTCATGGCTATCGCCTCCGGTTCTTGGAGATTGTGCGTTATTTTCCCTTGCCGAGCTGCGCGCGCAGCCGTTCTATCTCCGCGTCCTTGTCGGCGACCACGCCCTGCCATTTGGCGTCCTTGTCGGCGACCACGCCCTGCCATTTGGCGTCGGCTATTTCGGTTGCTTTGCGTTCGGCGTTCGCCAGCGCCGAAGCCTCGTTGTGCCGGGCTAAGTCCCGCAGGCGTTCCAGCTCGCGGAATTCCTCTGAGGCCGAGACGGCCCTGTAAGCCCCTATTGCCTGTTCCATGACCGGCACCTCCATTTCCTCGATTTTCATGATGTCTTCCTCCGTTTTCGCCCTGAACAGCGCGAGCCACAGCTTGAGTTCGCCGTCCGCAGCCGACGGCTCCGGTATTTTTGGAAGTTCGAAATAATGCAGCGACATCCTGTCCGTCAGCGGCGTGCCGCGCTTTACTTCAAGCGGCTGGAATTCCGAATGGAAGCCCTCCGCGTCGAACATCGGGAAGTCCACGATGCTCAGCACGATGACGCGCGGAAGCTTCGCGTAGGCGCCGCCTGACTGGAGCGCGGACGAATATTCCCGCGCCCACAGGTACAGGGAGCGCTCCGCGTAGTCGTGTTCGTCGGCGACCTGGACTTCCAGGTCCACCCTCTGTCCGTCAACCGTCATGTTGATGTCGAGCCGGCAGAATTTGTCGCCGAATATGTCCGGCGGTATCTCGGTGTTCCTTATTTCAAACTCCGCGATGCTGCCCCGCGGTATGCCCAGCAGTTCCGCCACCATCCGTTTCAGCAGGTCCGGGTGCTTCTGGAAAACCATTTTAAAGAGGATGTCGTTGGTGAGCCTGTGTTCGAGCTTCGTCGTCCCTTTCGCCCCTGGGGCGCGTTTCTTTCCCATGTTTCCTCGCTTCCATTATACGCGTTGCGCGGCGGGCGGTCAAGAAAAAACCGCCGCCCGCCCATATGTAATTTACATCCATATTATACATTATATGGATGTAAATTGCAACACTTATTTCGCTTTTCAATCGCTTGTCGCAATCAACCGTATGCAGGAAGCGTTTGCGGGAGAAGCGGAGCGTGTCGGATTGACAGACGAGCAGGACGTTGTGGACATGGTGAAAGAAATCCGCCGTGACCGTTGGGAGAAACGATAGTGCGGATTATGCTTGACACCAACGTGCTGGTTTCGCTTTTCGTTTTTCCGACGGAACATATCAATCAACTGAAACGCAATATCGTGAAACATCAGATTGAATCTATATGGGTGACAAGGCATTTGACATCATCGCTAGGGTAGATAACCTATAGGAACATACCATGACCCGGCCCGGAGACACGCCCGGCGTCCGGCACCCGCAATCAAGTCAGCGCCGAAATCACTTCGTCCATCTTTTCCGTAAAAAAGCGCATCTGTTCTTCCGTGCCGGTGCTGACCCGCAGCCAGGTGTCCCAGCCCCATAGATGGCCGGGGCGGACAATGACGCCGCGCTTCTGGAGTTCTTCGAAAACGTCCCTTGAATCCAGCCCCGTATCGACAAACACAAAATTCGCATAGGAAGGGAAGCAGGCCCAGCCATTGGCATCGAAATATTCATTGAGCCGTTTCAGCGCGGCGGAATTTTCTTTCACGACCCGGTCGCGGTATTCCGTGTCCTCCAGGGCGCCACGGGCCGCCGCGTGCGCCAGGCGGTTCACGGCGAAGGTCTGCCGCACCATGCCCAGCCTCACGGCGATTTCCGGAGAAGACAGGGCATAGCCGAAACGCAGGCCCGCAAGGCCGTATATCTTGGAAAAACTCCGGAGGACGATGATGTTCGGACGCGTTTTAAGCAGCGCGATGCTGTCCGCCGGGTATTCCGGCGAAGCGGCGGCAAATTCATAATACGCTTCGTCAAGCACCAAGATCACGTCGTCCGGGAGGCGGGAAAGCAGGCGGTCTATCTCAGGCTTCGTGGCGATATGCCCCGTGGGGTTGTTGGGCGTGCAAAGGTAGACTAATTTCGTGCGGGGGCTTAATTTCCCCAGTATTCCGTCGATGTCATAATGCCGGTCTTTGAGCGGCACCTTTACCGTGACGCCGCCGAGCAGGGCGGCGGAAATTTTGTAGACGTCAAAGGTCGGGTCGGAAACGATGATCTCGTCGCCGGCATTCAGGAAAGCCATGGAGATTTGCCAGATAATCCCTTCGCCGCCGTTGCCGAGGGTGATCTGGTCCGCGCCGGCGCCTAAGTAATCCGCCATCGCCTGTACCAGCTCCGGCGGGTAGCTCTCCGGGTAGAAGTTCAAGCCGGAAAGCTCCGCCTGTATGGCCTCCAGCGCTTTGGGGGAGGGGCCGTACTGGTTTTCGTTGGATGCCAGCTTTTCTATGCGCGTCAGGCCGTATTCGCGCTGTACCGCCTCTATGGGTTTGCCTTGGACATAGGGTTTGAAGGAAGCCAGTTCGGCGCGGTATAAAGATTTGCTCATGTCATTTCTCCTGTTGGTAATTTCGTATGCAACCCCGCAGCGGCGCCGGGCTTCGTACCCCTCCGGCGGGCTGTCCATCGTCTATCAGATATAAGCGATGGCTTCAATCTCCACCAAGGCGTCTTTGGGCAGCTTCGCCGCCTGCACGGCGGAGCGGGAGGGGAGGTTTTCACCGTTGAAATACCGGGCATAGACGTCGTTCATGGCGGCAAAATGGTTTATGTCGCTCAGAAAAACGGTGGTTTTCAACACCTTGTCCATGGAACTGCCGGCGGCCTCCAGGATGGCCTTCAGGTTTTTCAGGCTCTGTTCCGTCTGCGCCTCGATGGCGGCGCCGGCGAATTCGCCCGTGGCGGGGTCGATGGGGATCTGACCCGACGTGAAGACCAGTCCGCCGAAAACATTGGCCTGGGCATAAGGGCCGATGGCGGCGGGCGCCGCCGGGGTTTCTATCCGTTTCCTCATGGTTTTCGTATCCTTTCTATGATCCGGCTGCCGGTTTCCGCCGTCCCGATGCATTTCATTCCGTCCGTGAAGATGTCCGGCGTCCGGTAGCCCGCGTCCAGCACGGCTTTCACGGCGGCTTCGATGGCGTCCGCTTCGGCGCGTAAGTCAAAGGTGTAGCGCAGCATCATCGCGGCGGACAAAACGGCTGCCATGGGGTTCGCCTTGTCCTGCCCCGCGATGTCGGGGGCGGAGCCGTGAACCGGTTCGTACATGCCGAAATTGCCCTGCGCCAGGCTCGCGGACGGCAGCATGCCGATGGAACCCGTGATCATGCTCGCCTCGTCGGACAGGATGTCGCCGAACAGGTTGCCGGTCACGATGACGTCAAATTGCCGTGGTGCCCGCACAAGCTGCATGGCGGCGTTGTCCACGTAAAGATGTGACAGAACCACGTCCGGGTAATCCGCGGCAAGCTCCGTGACCACGCGGCGCCACAGGCGGGAGCTTTCAAGGACGTTTGCCTTGTCAACGCTTGTGAGCTTCTTTCCGCGCTTGCGCGCCATGTCGAACGCCACCCGCCCGATGCGGCGCACCTCTTCTTCGGAATATTGCTCCACGTCGTAGGCCAGCAGCCCCATGTCTTCGGTTTGCCGCGTGCCTTTTTCGCCGAAATAGATGCCGCCCGTCAGCTCCCGGACGACGACGATGTCCAGCCCGCCCGCCGTCAGCTCCGGCCGCAGCGGGCAGGCGCCGGCCAAGGCGTCGAACAGAAGCGCGGGGCGGATGTTGGCAAAGAGGCCAAGCCCCTTGCGCAGGCCGAGAAGCGCCGTCTCAGGCCGCTGGCCGCCGGGCAGGCTGTCCCATTTCCAGCCCCCCACCGCGCCCAGCAGCACCGCGTCCGCGGCCCTGCAGGTTTCAACGGCGCCCGGCGGGAGGGCGGCGCCGGTCCGGTCGATGGCGCAGCCCCCCGCGAGGACTTCCTCATACGTAAACGCGTGCCCGAAAATGCCGCCTGCGGCATCCAAGACGCGCACGGCCTGCCCGATCACCTCCGGCCCTATCCCGTCGCCCCGGACAAGCGCGATGCTGTATTTCATTCCGGCAGGCCCTCCTTCACATAATTGACCAAGCCGCCGCTTTCGATGAGCCTGCTGATGAACGGCGGGAACGGTTCGGCCTGATAGCTTTCGCCTGTCGTGACGTTGCGTATCAGCCCCGTGGCGAATTCGACCTCCACCTCGTCCCCGTCGCTGATTTTTTCGGCCGCTTCGCCGGATTCCAGGATGGGCATCCCCATGTTAAAGGAATTCCGGTAGAAGATCCGGCCGTAGCTGGGGGCGATGACGCAGGCCACGCCGGCGCCCTTGATGGCGACGGGCGCGTGTTCCCGCGAGGAGCCGCAGCCGAAATTCCTGCCCGCCACGATGATGTCGCCGGGCTTGACGCGGCTTGTGAAATCTTGGTCAATGTCTTCCATGCAATGCTTCGCCAGTTCTGCCGGGTCGGACGTCACTAAATAACGCGCCGGGATGATCACGTCCGTATCGACGTTGCTCCCGTATTTAAAAACCTTGCCCATAGTCAGTCTCCTTATTTATATTTCTTCAGGGTTGGCAATGCAGCCTTTTATGGCGGAAGCTGCCGCGACGGCGGGACTCGCGAGGTAGACCTCGGAATCCACGTGCCCCATGCGTCCGACAAAATTGCGGTTCGTCGTGGAAACGGCGCGTTCCCCGGCGGTCATGACGCCCATGTGCCCGCCGATGCAGGGGCCGCAGGTGGGCGTCGAGAACGCCGCGCCGGCCTTGACGAAGATCTCAGCGTAGCCTTCGCGGACGCAGTCCAAGTAAACCTGCTGCGTGCCCGGAAAGATCAGGCACCTGACGTTTTTCGCCACGTTCCGGCCTTTCAAGATCTGCGCCGCCGCCTTCATGTCCGCGAGGCGGCCGTTGGTGCAGGAGCCGATCACCACCTGGTCGATCTTGATTTCGCCGACCTCGTCGATGCTTTTTGTGTTTTCCGGCAGGTGGGGGAACGCCACGGTGGGGCGTATGTCCGGAAGATGGATGGAAACGGTGCGTTCGTAGACCGCGTCCTTGTCCGGCGCGTAGGCACGGGCGCGTTTTGCGGGCGTCCGATTTTTGTTTTTATGCGCCTTGATATACGCCTTGGTGATTTCGTCCACTAAGAAAATGCCGTTTTTCGCGCCGGCTTCAACCGCCATGTTTGCCATGGTCAGGCGGTCGTCCATGGAGAGGTGTTTGAGGCCGGGACCCGTGAACTCCATGGACTGGTACAGTGCGCCGTCCACGCCGATCAGGCCGATGATGTGCAGGATCACGTCTTTGCCGCTGACCCATTTCGACGGACGCCCGGAAAGCTCAAAGCGAATGGCGGAAGGAACCTTGAACCAGGCCTTGCCCGTGGCCATGCCCGCAGCCATGTCCGTGGAACCCGTGCCGGTGGCGAAAGCCCCGAGGGCGCCGTAGGTGCAGGTGTGGGAATCGGCGCCGATGATCGCGTCGCCTGCCGTCACAAGCCCTTTTTCAGGCAGCAGCGCGTGTTCGATCCCCATCTGGCCGACTTCAAAATAGTTCGTCAGACCCTGCGCGACGGCAAAATCCCGCATTTCCTTGCAGTTCTCCGCCGCATTGACGTCCTTGTTGGGGGTAAAATGATCCGGCACAAGCACAACCTTGTCCGCGTCGAAAACCTTCTTTACGCCCATTTTCGCGAATTCTTTGATGGCCGGGGGACCAGTGACGTCATTGGCAAGAACAATGTCCAGATCCGCTTCTATGAACTGCCCCGCCCTGACCTCCTTCAGCCCCGCGTGTGCCGCGAGGATCTTTTGCGTCATCGTCATTCCCATGGCATGCTCCTTCCTTCTTTTCATAAGCGGCAGGTTCCAGGCCGGCCCGGCTTCGCCTGCGGAACCGCGCAATAACAATCACAGTGCCTGTTTTTCGGCGTAGATCATCTTGTTGACCGCATTCACGTAGGCGCAGATGCTGGCCTCGATCACGTCGGTGGAAAGCCCCCGGCCGGAAAACACCGCGCCGTTCTCCGACTTGATTTTCACAAGGGCGTCGCCCAAGGCATCCTCGCCTTCCGTGACGGAGCCGAGCTGGTAGTCCTCCAGTGCCAGGCTGTGCCCGATGATTTTTTCGATGGCTTTGAAAGCGGCGTCAATGGGTCCCTCGCCGCGGGAAACCTTTTCGACGACGCGCCCGTCCCGCGTCATTTTTATGACTGCGGTGGAAGTGATGTGGCTTCCGCTATTGATCACGAAACTGTGCAGGCGGTAGGTCCGGGGCACCTGGACAGATTCCTTTGCGACCAACGCCTCAATGTCTCTATCATATACCGTTTTTTTCTTGTCTGCAAGCGTTTTGAACTTCCCGAAGGCAATTTCCAGCTCCGCGTCGTCCAGCTCGTAGCCCAGCGACAGCACGCGGTCGCGGAACGCGTGCTTCCCGGAATGTTTGCCCATCACCAAGTTGCTTTTGTTCAGGCCGACGGACTCCGGCGTCATGATCTCGTAGGTGCCCCGGTGCTGCAGCATGCCGGGCTGGTGGATGCCCGCCTCGTGGGCGAACGCGTTCTCGCCGACGATGGCTTTGTTGGGCTGCACCTTGACCCCGATAATCCGCGTCAGCAGGCCGGAGGAACGGGCGATCTCCGTGGTGGCGATCTGCGTTTCCGCCTGGTAATAGTCGCGGCGCGTGGCGACCGACATGACAATCTCTTCCATGGCGGCGTTGCCGGCGCGTTCGCCGATGCCGTTTACCGTGCATTCCACCTGGTCCGCGCCCGCCCGGACGGCCGCAAGCGAATTGGCGGCGGCAAGCCCCAGGTCGTTATGGCAATGGGTGGAGAGGGTGACGTTTCCCAGCGACGGCGCGAGTTCCTGAATCCGCATCAAAAACGCGTAATACTCTTCGGGCATGGCATAGCCGACGGTATCCGGCAGGTTGATGGTGGTAGCCCCGGCGGCGACGGCGCTTTCGATGACCTTCGCCAGAAATCCCGGATCGCTTCTCGTGGCGTCCTCCGCGGAGAATTCGACGTTGGCGCAGTATTTTTTCGCGTAGGCCGTCATGGCGGCCGCCTGTTCAAGGACTGCCTCCGGCCGCATTTTAAGCTTGTGTTCCATATGCAGCGGGGAGGTGGCGATGAAGAGGTGGATGCGCGGGTCCGCGGCGCCGTTCACGGCCTCCCAGGCGCGGTCGATGTCTTTTTTATCCGCCCGCGCCAGGCTGGCGACGGTACATTCCTTCACGTTTTCCGCGACGGTTTTCACGGAAAGGAAATCGCCCTGGGAAGAGATGGCGAAGCCGGCCTCGATGATATCGACGCGCATCCGCTCCAGCTGCCGCGCCATTTCGATTTTTTCTTTCAGGTTCATGCTGCATCCGGGGGACTGCTCCCCGTCCCGCAGCGTCGTATCGAAAATTTTGACGTGTCTCATTTTGCTTTTCCCTTTCCCGTTTTGTTTCCATTCATTTATATTGTAACCAGTCTAATAGACTTTCATGCGGCTTGTCAATGGATTTTTTGTTTTTTTCAAAATCACTTGCTTTTTTGATGAAAAAGGGGTTACAATAACTATGATTTTATGCCCGAAAACAACAGGAGAAAGGAAAGCCATGGACGCAGCAGAGATCATACAATTCATCAAGGATTCGAAAAAAAAGACGCCGGTGAAGCTCTATCTCAAGGAAAAGAACGCCATCGAATTTGAAAATTGCCAGGTTTTCGGCGTCGGGGACAAGGTGGTCTTCGGCGACTGGGCGGACATTAAAAAGGCGCTGGACGCCCACGGCGGAGACGTCGCGGACATGGTCGTCGAAAACGATTGCCGGAATTCCGCCATACCGCTTTTAGACCTGAAAAACGTCAACGCCCGCATCGAGCCGGGGGCAGTCATCCGGGACCAGGTTGAGATCGGCGACAACGCGGTGATCATGATGGGCGCGCTGATCAACATCGGCGCGGTGATCGGCGATGGGAGCATGATCGACATGGGCGCCGTGCTGGGCGGGCGCGCGACGGTTGGAAAAAATTGCCATATCGGGGCGGGGGCGGTGCTGGCGGGCGTCATAGAGCCGCCGAGCGCGGATCCGGTGGTGGTGGAAGACAACGTGCTGATCGGCGCGAACGCGGTGGTGCTGGAGGGCGTGCGCATCGGAAAAGGCGCCGTCGTGGCGGCGGGCGCTGTCGTCATAGAGGACGTGCCCGCGGAAACGGTCGTGGCAGGCATTCCGGCGCGGGCGATCAAAAACGTCAAGGACACGGACAGCGCAAAAATAGAAATCGTGCAGGCCCTGCGGGAGCTGTAGGTTACCGTTCAAACATCCGCCCCTTGTTTACTTATCTCCCCGCTTGTGGTATACTTATTGCACCGACAAGCAATAACTTCAAGGGCGCGGAAGCGCTGCTGATTTTGGAGGGGTGAAATGAACAGAGATAAGGCGAAAGGGGTATTGATAGGCTTTGTGGCGGCATTTCTGGTTTTCGGCATGGCAGCCACGGCCTTTGGCTCCGTCGGTTCGTACCAGCTGCTGGCGACATTTTCAAACATAAGCATCGTCGTGGATGGCGAGCCCTTTATCCCGCAGGACGTGAATGGCACATATGTCGAGCCGTTCATTGTCAACGGGACGACGTATTTGCCGGTGCGGGCCGTTGCGGAGGCGCTGGGCAAGGACGTGGAATGGAACGGATCGGAGAAGACCGTGTACATCGGCGAGCCGCCCGAACTGCCTGAACCGGAAACGCCGCCCAAAACGGAACAGCCGGTCCAAACCCCGGAAACGGCGCTGAAAAAATGGCTTTCGGAAAACGGTTCGGATTTTTCCGCTTTGCTGGAGGAATATTTCGGCGAAGGCACCAAGGTTTACACGAGCGCGGCGGGCGCCAAACTGACGCTGGAAATATCCAAAACGACAAAAACGCAGGCCACGGCGGAAGAAAAGGCGCAGCTGGAGCGCGAATTCATCCAGGGCCTGGCAGGGGTGGAAGCCGATTATCATCAAATTCTCGATCTGATCCGGGACAGCACCGGTTACAAACAGATTACGATGGACGTGTGGCATTACTTTAATGAAAGCCTCGTTTATACACAGGAGCTTAGATGACAGCATATGATTCGATATAAAAGCACAAGAGGGGGCGACGAGTCCAAAAGGAGCACGGAAGCCATCATACAGGGAATCGCGGCGGACAAGGGGCTTTTTGTGCCGGAAACGATCCCGGCCCTCCCGTTCAAACCGGAACAGAAAACGGCCACGCCTTACCACTATTCGGCGTTTCATATCCTGAAAAGCTTCTTGCCGGATTTTACGGACGAAGAACTGAAAAGATGCATCGAGGGCGCTTATGATTCCAGGTTTGAGGCAGCGGAGATAGCGCCGTTGGTAAAGGCCGGATCGGCGTATTTTCTGGAACTGTACCACGGCAGGACGGCCGCGTTTAAAGACATGGCCCTGTCCATCCTGCCCTATCTCCTGACCACGGCCATGAACAAGGAGAAAGAAGAAAAAAAGGTGGTCATCCTGACGGCGACGTCCGGGGATACGGGGAAAGCGGCGCTGGAGGGCTTTTCGGACGTACCCGGCACTGAGATTGTCGTGTTTTACCCCAAGGATGGCGTCAGCCAGGTGCAGGAACGCCAAATGCTTACCCAAAGCGGCAAAAATACGCACGTTTTTGCCATCAGGGGCAATTTCGACGATGCGCAGGCCGGCGTAAAAAAAATATTTAACGACGAAGCGTTCGCGGCGAAGCTGGCGGCCAAGGGTTACCGGCTTTCGTCAGCGAATTCCATCAACATCGGCAGGCTTGCGCCGCAGATCGTCTATTATGTCTACGCATACATAAAATTGCTGGAACTTGGGGCCGTGGAGACGGGCGCGCCGATGAACGTGGTGATCCCCACCGGAAATTTCGGGAACATCCTGGCGGCTTATTACGCGAAGCGGATGGGGCTTCCCGTCCGACGCCTGATTTGCGCCTCCAACCGCAACAAAATACTGACGGACTTCATCCGGACGGGGGTCTATGACGCCAACCGGGATTTCTACGTGACCAATTCGCCGTCCATGGACATTTTGATTTCCAGCAACCTGGAACGCCTGCTGTACCATCTTTCCGGCGACAGCGCCGGGGAAACCGCCGCGCTGATGGCGAAACTGGAGGAAAGCAGGAAATACTGCGTGACGGGCAAGATCCGGGAGGGCCTGAAAGACTTTTACGGCGGCTTTGCTGGCGTAGAGGAAACCAACGAGACCATAGGCAAGCTCTACCAGGACGAAAAATACCTCGTGGACACGCATACGGCGGTGGCCTACAAGGTCTATGAAGACTATCTGAAAGAAACGGGGGACGGCACGCCGGCGGTCATCGCGTCCACGGCCAGCCCTTACAAATTCGCGGACAGCGTGGCGAAATCCATCGGCCTGCAGACGGACGCCGATGAATTTGAGAATATAAGGCTTCTGCACGAGCATACGGGCGTGGCGGTCCCGGACGCCCTGAAAAACCTGGAGGGCAGGGAGATCCGGCACAGCGGCGTCGTGGACGTCGGCGGAATGGCGGACGCGGTGAGCGGGTCGCTGGAATAGCAGCTTTCAAAAAATCTCAAAAAACGCTAAAGTTATTTTCGTCCCGGCCGATAGAATATATAACGAAAGGTGTTTGCCGGGCTGAATGCAGCCGGGGCATCTTTCGTTATTGTTTCTTTGCTTAAATGATCGCTGATCACGATCGTTTAATAATTTAATATTCCTTCATACTCGAGGCAGGATCCGTGCGTAAGCGCGGATTTTGTCTGTGCGGGACAGTTTTGACGCAGCGGCAGGGGCCGGGGCATGGCCCATGTCGTTGCGAAGAGTGAAACGACGAAGCAATCCGGCGTATGCGGGTTACACCCGCCGGCCAGTGACCGGCGAAAGCGTGTTACTATTCAAAGGATTCAAAGGTGTGTCCGTCTGGGGGGCAGTCCCGCCGGGATGTCTCTTCGAAAGGCAAACCCGACATACCGGAGGGATTAACACCAACGCCGCCCCATGGGAACGCGAGGGGAGGCTCTGTCGCTAACGCCGGCCAAGAAGTACGTCGGAAATGGTCTCGCTCTATTTCCTGCCGCAGGCATGAAATAGCTAAGCGA
>JAITOE010000179.1 GCA_031290135.1 Eubacteriales Family XIII. Incertae Sedis bacterium | reverse complement strand
TTTCGCCAGGCAAGGCGGCGGGTTCCGCTGATACTGGCTGTATCAACGGGTTCCGCCAACGAAGCCTGACGGAAAAAAGACCGTCACGACTCCAAGGTTTAGTTATCAGTGCAATAATTCACCTCTCCCGATTCCCCTCTCTTCCCCCGCGCCAGATGGATCAAAAGCACGTTGACGTCCGCGGGGCTGACGCCGGAAATCCGGGCTGCCTGGCCCACCGAAAGCGGCCTTACGTGGCTCAGCCGCTGCTTCGCCTCCATGCGGATCCCTTCCAGCGCAAAATAGTCCAAATCGCTTGGGATCCGCTTGTTTTCAAGCTTTTTAAAACGCGCCACCTGCTCCGCCTGCTTGCTTATGTAACCCTCGTATTTGATCTGGATTTCGACCTGTGATTGAGAATGACGGGAGAGCTTCTGCCGTTCCGGGTCGATTTCCGCAAGGGCGGCATAATCGATCTGCGGGCGTTTCAGCAGCTCCGCCAGCGTGGTCCTGACCTGCGCCGGCGCCGTGCCGCGCCGGATCAAAAACGCCTCCGCCGTTTCAGGGGAGACCGCTGCGGCGCGCAGCCGTCCTATCTCCGCTTCAATTTCATTCTTGGCGCGCAAATAGCGTACATACCGCGCTTCGCTCGCCAAGCCTATGCGGCGGCCCGCTTCCGTCAGGCGCAGGTCCGCGTTGTCCTGCCGCAGCAAAAGCCTGTATTCCGCCCTCGACGTCATCATGCGGTAAGGCTCGTCCGTCCCTTTCGTCACGAGATCATCGATCAGGACACCGATATAAGCCTCCGAACGGTCCAAAACAAAGGGATCCGCCCCGTCTAATTTCCGCGCCGCGTTGATCCCTGCCATCAGGCCCTGCGCCGCCGCTTCCTCATAGCCGGAGGTGCCGTTGAACTGCCCCGCGCAAAAAAGCCCCTCCACCGTCTTATGTTCTAAGCTGGGGCGCAGGGAGAGCGGGTCGATGCAGTCATACTCGATGGAATAGCCGGGACGGGCGAAAACCGCGTCCTCCAGCCCGGCGATGGAACGGTAAAACGCGGCCTGCACGTCCTCCGGCATGCTGGTGGACATGCCCTGTATGTAGACCTCGTCCGTGGAAAGCCCCTCCGGCTCTATGAAAAGCTGGTGCCGCTCTTTGTCGGAAAAACGGTTGACCTTGTCCTCGATCGAAGGGCAGTACCTGGGGCCGACCCCCTTGATCAGCCCGCCGTAAAGCGAGGAACGCGTCAGGTTCTCCATGATGATTTCATGGGTCCGCGCGTTGGTGTAGGTGAGCCAGCAGCTGACCTTGTTTTCGCCGATATCTTCGTTCATAAAGGAAAAGGGCATTCTGTCCTCGTCGCCCTTTTGCTCCTCCATGCGTTCAAAATGAAGGCTTCGCGCCCGCGCCCTGGCGGGGGTTCCCGTCTTAAAGCGCCGGAGCGCCAGCCCGTGCTTCGCCAGCGCCCCAGAGAGCAGCGTGGCCGGCGCCAGTCCGCCGGGGCCGCTTTCATAGGTGCTTTCCCCGATGAAAACCCGCCCGCCCAGAAACGTGCCCGTCGCCAGGACCGCCGCGCCGCAGCGGTACACGGCGCCTGTCCGGAGCAAAACCCCCCTTACGCGGCCGTCTTCCAGAAGCAGGTCCACCGCCTCGCCCTGCTTCAAATCCAAGTTTTCCTGCGATTCAAGCGTGGCTTTCATGACCTCGTGGTAACGCGCCTTGTCCGCCTGCGCCCTCGGCGAATGGACGGCAGGGCCTTTCGCCCGGTTCAGCATCCGGCTCTGGATAAAAGTTTTGTCGATGACGATGCCCATTTCCCCGCCGAGCGCGTCGATTTCCCGGACTAACTGCCCTTTTCCCGTCCCGCCGATGGCAGGGTTGCACGCCATCATCGCCACGGCTTCCAGCTGGATGGACAGCACCAGCGTCTTCTTCCCCATGCGCGCGGCTGCAAGCCCGGCCTCGCAGCCCGCATGCCCCGCGCCGATAACCACCACGTCATATTGTCCCATCTCATATTGTCGCATATATTTTCTGCCCCGCGATTCACTTCCCCAGACAAAAACGCGCGAACACCTCGTCGATGACGTCCGCGCCGACGGCCTCCCCCGTGATCTCGCCCAGGCACTGCCACGCCTGCCGCACATTCACTTCCGTAAAATCCAGCGCTTCCCGCCGCCCCGCCATTTCCAAGGCTTCCCGGATTTCGCGCCCCGCCCGCTCCAGCAGGTCCGCATGCCTCGCGTTCGTCACCAAAAGGCTGCTTTTTTGCCGCGCCTCCCCCCGGTAGACCACCTCCACGAGCGCCTCCTCCAAGAGATCCAAGCCTTCCCCGCTCTTCATGGACGTCCGCAGGACCCGCGCCCCCGGCAGCAGGCGCCGCAAGTCGTCTTCATTCTTACGCCAAACGCTTCCGTCCCGCGCCAGGTCGATCTTGTTCAGCAGCGCGATGACAGGCCGGGTGCCGACGTGGCGCAGAATCTCCGCGTCGTCCGCGTCCAACGGCATGCATGCGTCCACGACCAACAGGATCAGGTCGCCGTTGTTGAACGCGTCCTTGCTCTTTTCCACGCCGATCCGCTCCACCGGGTCTTGCGTGTCGCGGATGCCAGCCGTGTCCGTCAGCCTGATATGTACGCCCCGGATGCTGACGCCCTCTTCAATGACGTCGCGCGTGGTGCCGGGGATCTCCGTGACGATGGCCCGCGAATCTTTCAGAAGCGCGTTCAGCAGGGAAGACTTCCCGACATTGGGCTTCCCCGAAATCACGACGCGCAGACCGTTGCGGATCAGCTGCCCTGTAATTGCAGAATCCCTTAGTTTTTCAATTTCACCGCCTATTGACGATAAGCGTTTTACGAGGCTTTCATAGGTAATTTCTTCTATGTCCTCCTCCGGGTAATCCAGGTTTACCGTAATGTCCACCAGCAAATCCGTCATGCCGTCCCGGATCGTTTTGAGCCTGTGAGAAAGCGAGCCATCCAACTGTTGGATGGCTGCGTCAAAACACGTGTCCGTTTTTGCCTGGATGAGATCGATGACCGCTTCCGCCTGCGCCAGGTCAAGACGGCCGTTTAAAAAAGCCCGCTTCGTGAATTCTCCCGGCTCCGCGGGCCGCGCCCCTTCGCGCAGCATCAGCAAAAGCGTGTTCCGCAGCGGAACAATGCCACCGTGGCAGTGGATTTCCGCGACGTCCTCGCCGGTGTAGGTGCGGGGGGCTTTCATGAACACCGCCAGCGTCTCATCGACAAGGGCGCCGCTTTCCGGGTCCGCGACATGCCCGTAGCGCATGTGCCTGTCGGCAAAACAAGGCTGCGCGGTCTCCCCGGCCGTTCCCGCGCCGTCCCCTCCGTGCCGCGCCGTGTACGCGCCGGGGCGGAAAATCCGCGCCAGGACAGCGGCGGCGGCCGGGCCGCTCATCCGGACAATCCCGATGCCGCCCTCTCCGGGCGGGGTTGAAATGGCCGCGATTGTATCTGGCATCAGAATTATTTCTTTTCTATGATCACGCGGCGATACGGCTCTTCGCCCTCGCTGCGCGTCTTCACCAGCGCATTGCCCTGAAGCGTGGAATGAATGACCTTTCTTTCGTAAGGATTCATGGGTTCAAGCCGGACCTCGTGCCCGGAGCGTTCCACCTTCCGCGCGAGCTTTGACGCCAGCTGCTCCAGGGTTTTTTCCCGCCGGGACCGGTATTGCTCCACGTCGATGATGACGCGGACATACTTTTCCTGATTTTTGTTCATGACCAAGTTCGTCAAATACTGGATTGCGTCCAGCGTCTGGCCGCGTTTGCCTATGACCGTCCTCGAATCGTTTCCGTCCATTTCAATGTAAACGCAGTCGTCGTTTTCGAAAGCGTGGATGTTGACGTCCAGCCCCATCTTTTCACAGATTTCTTTCAGAAAGCCGTCCGCCGCGTTTCCTTCCGAAACCGGCTTGAGATCGGCGGGCCTGTCGTTGAAGAGAAAACCGGATTCCGCGCCCGCGCTTTCAGGCTTCGTCGCGTACATCGAAAGATCCTCTTCCCTGCGAACGACGTTGTGCCCGTCCGGGCGTTTCCCGCCGCGCCTCTGCTTGTTCCCGTCGGACGGCCGCCTGGGGCGCGAATAGTCCGCGCGCCCGCCCAGACGGCTGTCAAAATGCCCGTCCGGACGGTCAAAACGGCTGCCGCCGGAACGGTCCGGCGGAGATTGTGACCCTCCGGCTTTCTTCGCGCCTTCTACAGGTTTCACGCTTTCCGCAGGTTCTGCGCTTTCCGCCTTTTTGCCGGGTTCTCCGGAAGCTTCGGCTGCCTTGCGGGGTTCGGGTTTGCCCGCCCCGCGGGGTTCAGGTTTTGCCGCCTCTATCGTAAGCGCCGCTTCGATCATTTCCTCTTCATCCAATTTTTCGACGCGCACCTTCGCCAGTTTGGCGCCGATGCCCAAAAACCCCCGCGTGGGTTCTTCCAGCACCGTAACCTGCACTTCGTTTTCCGAAAGTTTCAGGTCCAGAAGCGCGAGCCGGACGGCTTCATCTACGTTTTTGCCCCATTTTTCAGAATAATCCAGTTCCACTCTCCGCGGTTGCGGTATTTGCCGCCTGTTCTTTTTCATGTTCCGCTCCTTATTTATGTAACGATTATGAACCCGTAGGTATACATGGCCGCCGCAGGGCGGGCGCAACCCGGAGGGCGGGATTGCGGGCATAATGGTCTCGCTCTATTTCCTGCCGCAGGCAAGAAATAGCTAAGCGAACCTTATGCGGCAGCTCTGCTGCCGTATACAAGCGGAGCGAGCGCAAGCGAGTGTGGCGCCCGCGTAGGCGTCAGCCGCCCCGACCCGCAGGGTTTGCCCGCCCTGCGGCTACATGATTCGTTCCGCGACGGATGAGTACAGCCTTACTTTTCCGCCGAAACCTTGGCTATCAGCCTTTTTTTCCACATGTTGAGGATCCGGGTCTGGCCGATTTGCACCAGCGTCCCGAAAAACCAGTACAGGGCGAGGCCCGCCGGAAAAGACCGCCCCATCCAGACGATCATAATAGGGAAAAAATACCCCATCATCTTCATCGTCTGTCCCATCTGCCCCATCGCCCCGGCGCCCGGCGCCGCCGGCTGTTGCTGCTGCGTCATCCTGAAAGAAAAGAATGTGCTGATGCCCGCCAGGACCGGCAGGATCCACGGATCGGGCTGGCTTAAATCCGGAATCCAGAAAAAGGCTTCATGCGCCGCGATCCACATCTCCGCGCTGGACATGTATACGGTCGGGTTCCGCAGCAGCGAAAAAAGCCCCCACAGGATGGGTAGCTGGATGACCATGGGCAGACAGCCCAGCATCGGGTTGAATTTCTCTTCTTTGTAAAGCTCCATCATCTTCGCGTTCAGCGCTTCTTTGTCGTTCGCGTATTTTTTCTGAAGCGCCTGCATCTTAGGCTGCACCTCCGCCATCTTCGCGGTATGCTTTATCTGGTTGGCATAGATCGGAAAAAGGACAAGCCTTACAATGAAAGTGAACACGATGAGGGTAGGGCCGTACTGGCCGATCCAGTCATAGAGTGCGCTCAGCAGAACCCCCATGGGGCCGGCAATATATTTCAATTCAACTCCTCCGCTACTTCATTGTTCCGCCCCTCAACGTATCGTTGCACCGTTGTCGGCTACCGCAAGGGGTCATATCCGCCGGGGTGAAACGGATGGCACTTCAGCAATCTCTTCATTCCAAGAAAGCTCCCTTTTAAAAAACCGTATTTTTCCACTGCCTGCATGAAATACGCCGAACAGGTAGGGTAGAACCGGCACGTAGGCGGAAACAGGGGCGACACAAACTTTCGATACCCTTTTATGAGAACAATCAGGACATCTTTCATTTCAGCGGTAGCTCTCACAAAATCATAGATTTTGGAGAGCCGCGCATGGCACCTGCCGACGGTTTCTTTCAGAAACCGGGTTAGGTGCTCAGCAGCCCGTTTTTTTTCAGCAAAGCCCTCATGGAGCCTTCCACATTCCCGCATTTCACGCCTTTTTCTGAAATGGTGCTTCTGGCGATGAAGAGGATGTCATAGCCGGCCGGGAGGGTTTTTTCCACCTGCCGGTAGCTTTCCTTCATCAAACGCCTGGCTCTGTTGCGTTTTACGCTGTTTCCCACTTTTTTGCTGGCGAGGAACGCCTTTCGGCTGAAAGGCCGCCCGTTCTTTTTGTAAAACAGGACCACGTATTTCCCGCCTGCCGATTTGCCCTTGCTGTACAGGGCGGTAAAGTCCTTTTTGTTGCGCAATACATCAGGTTTTAACATGTTTTCCCGGCTTTTTCAATTTTGGCCCGTCCGATAAGAGGCGGGGCGCACCCCGGACGGACTGCCGAAACAAAAAGACCACGTCCTGCGGTCTCCTATGCTGAAAGCTGCTTCCTGCCCCTCGCCCTTCTTCTCTTCAGAACATTCCTTCCGTTCTTTGTCTTCATCCTCTTCCTGAAGCCATGCTCCTTTTTCCGGTGCCTCACTTTTGGCTGATAGGTCATTTTCATAAAATCCGTTCCTCCTTCTTCGCGTTCTCGCGTCGCCTTTCAAATTCAATTTTGGTCTCGCCCAAAATTGAAGCGCGGAGCGCACGTAAACTGTTGGACGGACGCTGTCCGTCCAACGCGCCCAATCTGAATTTCACCGGGCAAGACAAATTGCCAAAGCAATAACGCCCCCTATGGGGGCAGATGGTTTTATTATACCTACAACGCAAGCCCCCTGTCAATGCTTTTCCGTAAGTTTGTAAGTTTCCATAATTTTCCATCGAATTCGCTTGTTGCTTTGCTGCCGGCGTGGTATAATAGCGATGCTCTCACAAAATTTAACTGTAGACCAATTTATCCCAAGCCTGTTGAAAAACCGCCCCTTTATTCATATCCTGCCCTTCCCGCCCGTAAAACCTTGTGGATAAGTCCTTTAAAAATCATTTTTTTAATTTCCAAAAGGCTTGCTAGCTGTTATGTTTTTTGATATTATAACTTAGCGGGCGCGTTTCCCCTCTCCAAGCGAATCTGAGGGTTCCGCTTTTCGCAGCGAGCGGCGGCTATATTCCCCGCTTCGTTGAAACGCACAGGCGTAAGAAAAATTTCTACAGTCGAAATTTTTCTACGGATGCGTTATAAGAGACGCACTCTTCCCCTTACTTTATGTTTACACGCAGGTACCGGAGTAATAAAATGGAAAAGCTCGCCACAATATGGAAAAACGCCCTCGAACTGCTGCAATCGGAACTGACCCCCGTCAGCTACAACACGTGGATACTGCCCCTTGTCCCCGTGAAGATAGACAGCCAAAAAAACACCCTGTCCATCTCCACGGAAGACTTCGTCCCCGTATCCGTCCTGGAACGCTACAAAGCCGTGATAGAAGAAAAGGTTTCCATCGCGGCAAACACCCCCTTGAAAGTGTCCATTACCTCCCGCAGCATATTTTCCGCCAAAGAAAACGAAACGGAAGATTTCCCCCACAGCGCCTTCAGCGAAGAGAACATCCCCAACCCCAGGTACAGCTTCGCCTCCTTCGTCATCGGTAAAAATAACCGTTTCGCCCACGCCGCGGCCCTCGCCGTCGCGGAAACGCCGAGCCGGGCCTACAACCCCCTTTTCATCTACGGGGCGGCCGGCCTCGGAAAAACGCACCTGATGCACGCCATCTGGCATTACATCAACCAGAAAAACCCCGTGCTGCGGGTTCTGTACGTATCCTCTGAGATGTTCACGAACGAACTCATCAAAGCCATAAAAGAAAACAAAAACGTCCAGTTCCGCAACAAATACCGGAACATAGACGTATTTCTCATCGACGACATACAGTTCATCGAAAAAAAAGAGACAACGCAGGAGGAAATCTTCCATACCATCAACACCCTCTATGAGGCGAACAAGCAGATCATCATATCCAGCGACCGTCCCCCCAAAGACCTTTCAACGCTGAACGACCGCCTCCGTTCCCGCTTCGAATGGGGGCTTGTCGCGGACATCCAGGCGCCTGACTACGAGACCCGCGTCGCCATACTCCAAAACAAGGCGGAAATGGAAATCGACGGCCTGAGCGATGATTTTCTGGGCGTGATCAACCTGATCGCCGAGAAAATACACTCCAACATAAGGGAACTCGAAGGAGCCCTGAACCGGGTCATCGCCCACGGTCTCCTGCTGGAAAAAAACATAGACCAGGAACTGGCGCGGGAAGTCCTGAAAGACATTTTTTCCTCAAAAGAAAACCAGCCCACGCCCGAAGACATAAAAAAGCAGGTCTGCAAACACTTTGACATTAAACTTTCAGACCTGGAATCCCCCAAAAGATCAAGAAAATACTCTTACCCCAGGCAAATTGCCATGTACCTGTGCCGCACAATGACCACCCTGTCCCTCCCTAAAATAGGCGAATGTTTCGGAAACAAGGACCATACCACCGTCCTCTATGCCTGCGATAAAATCATACATGCAAAAGAGATGAACCACCAGCTGGAAAATATCCTTTTAAAAATGGAAGAGGATATAAGAAACAGTTGACCACAGGCGGAGGCCATGAAAAAAGCAAACAATTCACAGGTTTTTTCTGCTTGAAAATGTTGAAATTTACTTATCCACAGTATTTATCAACATATCCACAGCCCCTACTATTACTGTTACTAAAATATATAGAAAAAGAAAAGAGGTTCCCCCATGAAATTCTCGTGTACGCAGCATGACCTGATAAAAGCGCTGAACATCGTCTCCAAAGCAGTTTCTTCGAAAACGACCATGCCCATCCTGAAAGGCATCCTCTTGGACGCAAAGCCGGACAACACGCTGTCCCTGTCCGCTTCCGACCTGGACCTCAGCATCGAGACATCCATAGAAGCGACCGTTCAGGAAAAGGGAGCCTTAGTCGTGCAGGCCAGAATTTTCAGCGACATCATACGGAAACTGCCCGCAGGCGACGTCCGCGTGGAGGAAAACGAAAGCGGGAGCGTGGACGTAAGCTGCCAGAAGACGGAATTCAAGATCATGGGCGTCGTGCCGCCTGACGAATTTCCCGTGATAGAGGAAAGCGAAAAAGGGGAAAGGATGCCGTTGGACAAAAACAGCCTGAAAGAAATGATCAGGAAGACCTGTTTCGCCGCCAGCATAGACGAAACGAGGGGGATCATCACGGGCGTTTTGATGGAAGTTAAGAAAGAATCGTTCACCATGGTGGCGCTGGACGGCTTCCGCATGGCCGTCGTCCGGGAAAACATAAAAAACGAAACAGAAAAAGACATAGTGATCCCCGCGCGCATCATGAACGAAGTAGGGAAGATACTGGCGGAGACCGACGCGGAAAAAGAAGAAAAAGACCCGCCGCCCCCGTTTGACATCGTGCTTGAAGAGAAAAAAGCCGTGTTCCGGCTGAAAAACACAAAAATAGTCTCGCGCATACTGGACGGAAGCTTCGTAAAATACAGGGAAATCATCCCCCCGCAGCACAATACGGACGCGCTGGTCAGCAAAAGGGATCTGCAGGAAAGCATAGAAAGGGCTTCCATCCTGATCAAAGAAGGAAAAAACAACTTCATCAAAATGGCGGTGACGGACGGGCATATGTTCATAACGTCCCGCTCGGAAGAAGGATCCATCCACGAAGAAATAAACATAGACAAAACAGGGGAAGACTTAGAAATAGGATTCAACGCGCGTTTTCTTTTAGACGTTTTAAAAGCCGTCCCGGAAGAAGAAATCAAGCTGGAGTTCAACACCCCCGTAAGCCCCTGCATCATACGCCCCCTGCAAGGGGAAAGCTTCGAGTACCTCATATTGCCGGTGCGCCTCGTATCCGGTTTTTAACCGCCCGCGTCCGGGAGAGGATCCGTCCATGCAGCTGAAAGAAATATACGTGAAGGATTTCAGGAACTACGAAGAGCAAAGGCTTGTTTTCCACGAAAAAATAAATCTCCTGACAGGAAGCAACGGCCAAGGCAAAACAAACCTCCTGGAAGCCATCTACACCCTTTCCATGGGTAAATCGTTCCGCACCTCCAGGGAAACAGAAATGATCCGCTTCGAAGCGGATTTTTTGCGCGTGGAAGGCAGTTTTCGCAAAGAGGGGAGGAAACTTGTCATAGAGGTTATGCTGTCCAAAAACGAAAAACGCTTCAAAATAGACGGCTTCCAGGGGACAAAGAACGCGGATCTGCTGGAAAACGCATACATGGTCTCTTTCTCCCCGGAAGACCTGCGCATCGTCAAGGACGACCCGGAAAAAAGACGCCGCTTCATCGACAGGGAACTGTTCCAGATCCGCCCGCTCTATTACAAAGACCTCTCAAAATACAAAAAATCCCTGCTGCAGAGAAACGCGCTCCTGAAGAGGGAAAATCCAGGCGAAGACATGCTGGCGGTCTGGGACGCGCATCTGACGCAGCATGGGACAAGAATCATGAAAGAGAGGGGGCTTTTCATAGAAAAGCTCAGCCGTGTCAGCGGGCGCATCCACGCCGGCATCACGGGCGAAAAGGAAACGCTGTCGCTCCGGTACGAATCCAACATAGAAAAAAAAGGGGAGCCTGATTTCTCGCGGGAAGCCTTCGCCGCAAAACTGGCGGAAACGCGGGAAAAGGATCTTTACAGGGGCTATACGGACGCGGGTCCCCACAGGGACGACCTCTGCATCCTCGTGAACGGCACGGACGTGCGCCATTTCGGTTCCCAGGGGCAGCAGCGCACGGCCGCCCTTTCCCTGAAATTGGCGGAGCTGCAAATCATAAAGGAAGAGACAGGTGAAGAGGCCATCATCCTGTTGGACGACGTGTTTTCGGAGTTGGACGGGGAACGGCAGCAGTTCCTGATCCGCTCCCTTTCGGAAAACCAGATCTTCCTCTCCGCCGCGGAAATAAGCGGGGAAATTCTGGAACGCCTGCCCAGGGGGGACGTGTTCCACGTCAAAGAAGGGCGGGCCGCCAAAAAGGAGTAGTTATTATTATGAACTCATTGCCGTACCAGTTTGTTGACCCGCACAAGATGGACAAGAAAATCGACGTGAAAAAATTGCAATTCGGCTCGAAAATTGACAAATCAAGCGGTGATCGCGAAAAATATTATACCGTTAAAAGAATCATCAAGCCGCAACTCGTTGAGCTGAGCAACAACCTGACTGAGGAAGCCGATATAGATTGCAAAAGCACAAAAAGCACAAGGCACAAAAAATACACCGCAAAAATACGCCCCTCCCGCCAAAAAAGCTTGTAAAAACTTCAATTTTATAGTACAATATATTGTGGTAAAAATCAACGGGAGGCGAAGGAGAGTACAGTTTATGGCTGCAAACGTAAATCAGCAGAAATATGACGCAGAACAGATACAGGTGCTGGAGGGGCTGGAACCCGTCCGGAAAAGGCCAGGCATGTACATCGGCAGCACGGGGCCCAGGGGACTGCACCATCTGGTATATGAAGTGGTTGACAACAGCGTGGACGAGGCGCTGGCCGGCTTTTGCAAGAACATCAGCATAACCATACAGAAAGACAATTCCATCGTCGTGGAGGACGACGGCCGGGGGATGCCGGTGGACCAGCATCCCAAGCTCGGCATACCCGCCGTGGAGGTCATACACACCGTGCTGCACGCGGGCGGCAAGTTCGGCGGGGGCGGATACAAGGTTTCCGGCGGCCTGCACGGCGTCGGCGCCTCCGTGGTGAACGCGCTCTCGGAGATCATGGAGGTAGAGATCAAACGCGACGGGAACATCTACAGGCAGACCTATTCAAGGGGCGCCACCCAGTCCAAGCTGGAGATCGTGGGCGAAGCGAAGAAAACCGGTTCGCGGACCATGTTCAGGCCGGATCCGGATATCTTTGAAGAGGTGGATTTCGACTACGACACGCTGGAACACCGCCTGCGCGAGATGGCATTTCTGAACAAAGGCGTAAAAATCACCCTTTCGGACGAACGCGAGGGACGCAAACGGAAGGAAGCCTTCCACTACGAGGGCGGCATCCGCGAATTCGTGAAGCACCAGAACAAGACCAAGGAGCCCCTCCACCCGGACATCATCTATTTTGAAGTGAAAAAAAGCGACGAAGTGGAAGTCGAAGTGGCGATGCAGTACACGGACCGCTACAACGAGACCATACTTTCCTACGCGAACAACATCAACACCACCGAGGGCGGCACCCACATGATCGGCTTCAAATCCGCCCTTACGCGGGTGTTCAACGACTACGCCAGAAAAAACAAGATCCTGAAAGACAACGACGAAGGCCTGGCCGGCGAGGACGTGCGGGAAGGGCTGACCGCCATCATTTCCGTGAAGCTGACCCAGCCGCAGTTTGAGGGGCAGACCAAGACCAAGCTCGGAAACAGCGAAATGCGGGGCATGGTGGAGACCTGCGTCAACGAAAACCTGATGGCGTTTCTGGAAGAAAACCCCTCACAGGCCCGCGTCATATTGGACAAATGCCTGCTGACCGCCAGGGCAAGGGAAGCGGCGCGGAAAGCCCGCGAGCTGACCCGGCGGAAGGGCGCGCTGGATGATTTCTCCCTGCCGGGCAAGCTCGCGGACTGCTCGGAAAAGGATCCGGCGCTCACGGAGATCTTCATCGTAGAGGGGGATTCCGCCGGCGGCACCGCCAAAAGCGGGCGCGACAGGAAGCGGCAGGCCATCCTGCCCCTGCGCGGCAAGATCCTGAACGTGGAAAAAGCCCGCTTGGACAAGATCCTGAACTCGGAAATGATCAAAAACATGATCACGGCGTTCGGCTGCAACATCGGCAACGAATTCAACGAGGAAAAGCTCCGCTACCATAAAATCATCATCATGACGGACGCGGACGTGGACGGCGCGCACATCCGCACGCTGCTCCTGACCTTTTTCTACCGCTACATGAAGCCTCTGATCCAGAACGGCTACGTCTACATCGCGCAGCCGCCGCTCTACCAGGTGAAAAAGGGCAGGGAAGTCTACTATACCTACACCCAGAAAGAACAGGACAAGCTTCTTGGCGAGATCGACACCGGGAGCAAGCTGGAGATCCAGCGCTACAAAGGGCTGGGGGAGATGGACGAGGGGCAGCTCTGGGACACGACGATGGATTACAACAAGCGGACGCTGATCCAGGTGATGCTGGACGACGAGCCGGCGGCGGACGAGACGTTTTCCATGCTGATGGGCGACAAAGTCCCCCCCCGCCGGAAGTTCATCGAGGACAACGCGCGGGCGGTCAAGAACCTGGACATTTAACGGAGCGGGGGATACATGCGGGACGAATCACCCAGCTGCGGGGCGGGCGTCACCCAGAGGCGGGATTGCGGGCATACGAGCGGAGCGAGCAAAGCGAGTGTAGCGCCCGCACAAGCGTCAGCGACCCGACCGGCGGGTTATGCCCGTCCCGTGGCGACGGTTTTACATACCTAAAGATTCATAGTAACCAGACTAACATCAACTACAAGTAAGGAGATAACATGGATCTGCTAGACGACCGGAAATTGCTTCAGCACGAAATACACACGGAAATGCGCGACTGTTACATAGACTACGCCATGAGCGTAATCGTGGGGCGGGCCCTCCCGGATGTCCGCGACGGCCTGAAACCCGTCCACAGGCGGATTTTATACGGCATGGCGGAACTGGGGCTGACCCCGGACAAAGCCTTCAAAAAATCCGCCCGCATCGTCGGCGACGTCATGGGTAAATACCACCCCCACGGCGACGCCTCCGTCTACGATGCCATGGTCCGGATGGCGCAGGAATTCTCCATCCGCTACAAATTGGTGGACGGCCACGGCAACTTCGGCTCCGTGGACGGCGACAGCGCGGCAGCCATGCGGTACACGGAAGCCCGCATGACCCCCTTCGCCCTGCAGATGCTGCGGGACATCGACAAGGACACCGTGGACTTCGAACCCAACTTCGACGGAGACGAAAAAGAACCCGTCGTGCTGCCCGCCCGCTTCCCCAACCTGTTGGTCAACGGCTCCAACGGCATCGCCGTGGGCATGGCCACCTCCATCCCGCCCCACAACCTCGGCGACGTGATAGACGCGGCCGTCAAGCTGATAGACAGCCCCCAGGCCACGGTGGACGACCTGATCCGCATCATCAAGGCGCCGGACTTCCCCACGGGCGCCGTCATCCTGGGCAAAAACGGCGCGAAAGAAGCCTACCGCACGGGACACGGCCGGGTGCTCGTCCGCTCCAAAGTGGAAATCGAAGAAACAAACAAAGGGCGCCAGCAGATCATCGTGACGGAAATCCCCTATCAGGTCAACAAAGCCAACCTCATCGAAAAGATCGCGGACCTGGTGAAGGAAAAGAGGCTGGAGGGCATCTCCGTCCTCCGGGACGAATCCAACCGCGAGGGCATGCGCATCGTCATGGAGCTGAAAAAGGACGTGAACCCGCAGATCCTTTTAAACCGCCTGTACAAGCACACGCAGCTCCAGGAAAGCTTCAGCATGATCATGATCGCCCTCGTGAAGGGCGAACCCAAAATTTTGAATTTAAGGGAAATACTTTCAGAATACCTGAACCACCAGAAAGACGTCGTGACGCGGCGCACCCTCTTCGACCTGAAAAAAGCCGAAGCCAGGGCGCACATCCTGGAAGGGCTGCGCATTGCCTTGGACAACATCGACGCAGTGATCAAGACCATACGCGAAAGCTACAACGACGCCAGGGAAAGACTCATGGAGCGTTTCGGGCTTTCGGAAATACAGGCGCAGGCCATCCTGGAAATGCAGCTGCGCCGACTGCAGGGGCTGGAACGGGAAAAAATCGACAACGAATATAACGAACTACAGAAACAAATCGCTTATTTCAAGAGCCTGTTGGCGGACGAAACCCTGCTCCTGGGCGTCATCCGCGAAGAGCTGCTGGAGATCAAGAAAAAATACGGTGACGCGCGGCGGACGGACATCACCATGGACGCGGCGGAAATAGAAGACGAAGACCTGATAGAGGAAGGCAAAGTGGCCGTCACCCTGACGCACCTCGGCTACATCAAGCGCGTCTCCGCCGACACCTACAAGACGCAGCGGCGGGGCGGCAAGGGCATCATGGGCGTCACCACGCGGGAAAACGACTTTGTGAAGAACCTCATCATGACGTCCACCCACGACTACCTGATGTTCTTCACGAATACCGGCAAAGTGCATAAAATAAAAGCCTACGAAATCCCCGACGCGCAGCGGACGGCCAAAGGCACGCCCGCCATCAACTTCCTCTCGCTCATGCAGCGCGAACGGATCACGGCGGTGATGCCCATACGGGAATTCAGCGAAGACAGATTCCTGATCGCCGTGACCAAATTCGGCTCCATTAAAAAGACGCCCCTTTCCCAGTTCGACACCAACCGGAAGAGCGGCCTCATCGCCATCAGCCTGAAGGAAGGGGACGAGCTGATCGGCATCAAGCAGACCAGCGGCGCCAGCAACGTCATCATCGTGACGAAACACGGGAAGTGCATCTGCTTCACGGAGGACGACGTGCGCCCCATGGGACGC
>JAITOE010000163.1 GCA_031290135.1 Eubacteriales Family XIII. Incertae Sedis bacterium | reverse complement strand
CGTGAGCGGAAATATCCGGAGGGACCACATACATCTTCTGCTGTCATGCCCGCCGGGCATAGCCCCGAGCAAAGTCGTGCAGTATCTGAAAGGGCGTTCGTCGCGGCTTCTCCAGGAAGAGTTTTCGGATCTGAAGAAGAGATACTGGGGGCAACACCTGTGGAGCAGGGGATACTTCTGCGCCACGGTCGGGAGCGTGACGGAGGACATGATAAAACAATATATCGAGAACCAAGAGACGACAGCTAAGGATTCATTCAAAATCGAAGACTGAGTTTCAGTCATGATTCAGCTTGTTTCAGCAAGAGGGCTTTCAGAAGGATTTATCCTTTAACCCGGCTTTCAGCCGGAACACATTTATGTGCCAACCCACCGGCTTTAGCCGGTGGAAGTTTAGCCCTCCTGTCACGCGGCAGACTTTCTAACTTTTGGGGCAGATCCGTCAGCGGAATTTCCGGCGAGAGCGCTTGCAATCTACCGGAACAAGGACGCCGTGGAGAAAGCCTTTGCCGATGTCAAGGGCCGCCTGGACTTCCGCACCCCCAAAGTGTCGAGCGAGCAAACGCTTAATGGAAAACTTCTGGTCGTCTTTATTTCGTTGATGATAGTGTCATGGCTTAAACGGAAGATGGCGGAGAGCGGATTGAGCAATAAATGGACGATGCAAGGCTTGCTTGATGAAATCGACACGATAGAACGATATGAGCATTCAGGACACAAGCCTCGCATATTGGAGGTCACTGACAAGCAACGTCAGATATTTGAAGCGCTGGGATTTGAACCTCCTACAATATAATTATGGTCATCGTACACGGCAGCCAGCCGTGCCGGTTTACCAACTCTAGCTTAAGCTGTTAGAATGAGAGAGCGGCGGCCGTTCGATTTAATCCTTGGACCGGCACGTCCGTACAGGAGTCAGTAAGCCGCCCCTCTCATCCGCGGCGTTCGATTTACGCAGGTTGTCCCGCCGCCGCCAACCCTTAAAGGCGCCCTTTGCCCTTGGTCAAGGCAGCCGGCGCGTTCGTGTCACTCGGGAGATTGAACAGGCGATGAGTAAAGCGGCATGCCGCCGCGAAAACAATCTTAGCCCCAGTAACGTCAGGAGGTGCATTTATGAACGTAGTCAGCGTGGGCATCGACATTTCCAAAGGCAAGTGCATGGTGGCAGCCATGCGGCCTTTCGGGGAAATGCTCATGCCCCCAAGGGAATTTTCCCACACGGATCCGGGGCTCGGGCATCTGGCCGGGACATTGACCCCAATTTCTTCCAGGCACGAAACCCGCGTCATCACGGAGGCGACGGGACGTTACCACGAACCCGTGGCCGCCGCGCTGCAGCAGGCGGGGCTCTGGGTCTGCGTCCTCAACCCGATCGTCATCAAACAGTCCGGGGCGGGATCCGTCCGCAAAGTAAAGACCGACAAGAAGGACGCCGTCAAAACCGCGAAGTACGGCACCGGCAACTGGAACACGCTCCGCGAGCATCTTCCGGCCGACGTCCTGCGGCAGCAGCTGAAGCTGTTCAGCCGCCAGTACGACAAGTACATGGGCGTCGCCGTGTCCCTGCGGAACAACCTTGTCTCGCTTCTTGACAAGCCGACGGCCATACGAAGCGGGTTGACTTCGTGGCGGCCTTCTGGCACCGCGGCTGCGTCTGCCGCATGACGGAAGCGGGCTTCACCGAGCGCTACCGCAAGTGGTGCGGGCGGAACGGTTACCATTTCTCCGGGGACAAGGCACTGGACATTATCGGCGCTGCCATCGGGGGCTTCCCCGCGCTTCCGGAAAATCCCGGCAGCAGGCTTCTCGTCGTAAACGCTGCAAAGCAGCTGACGGACGTCAACGTGTCGCTTGCCGTCATAAAGGCTGAGATGCTGCGCTGTCCGCCATGATGCCCGAACACGGCATCGCCCTGTCGATGTACGGGGCAGGCGCGAAACCACAGGGGCGCAGCTTATGGCTGAAGTCGGCGACGTGCGCCGCTTTGACAGGCGTTCCTCGCTTGTCGCCTTCGCGGGCATTGACCCTGCCGTCAGCCAGTCCGGGACGCGTAACCCGGGAAGCTCGCCGGCCTCGAAACGCGGTTCCGCGCACCTGCGCAGGACGCTGTTCCAGATCGTCAGCACGCACCTGAAGCGTTCCCCGGAGGACGAGCCGGTCTACCGGTTCCTTGACCGCAAACGCAGGGAGGGCAAGCCTTACTACGCCTACATGACGGCGGCCATGAACAAGTTCCTGCGCATTTACCATGCCCGCGTCAAGGAATTCCTGGACGCCGGGGAAAGTGACGTTTAGGGCATAAGCAACACTTGTTCTTTTATGGAGCTTTCGCAAACCGTGAGTTTGGCGACGGCTGTTTGACATGCGCTTTTTTGCCATATTGTGTTTCCTTAAATTTCCGATTTCCGATTTCCGATTTCCGGCGATTTTCCGGCATTTTTTTATTTTAGGGCTTGACTTTTATTTGCAGGACTCCTGTCTGATATGATTCTACGTCAGATAGGAGGTTTACACAATTTGTGAATTAGACTCCAATTATTTTCATCACTTCACTTATCGCGTCCCAATCACTATGACGGGTCGATTTCTTCAACAAATCTTCAATCAGTCGAATAATTTGATAATCAACGAACCGGTTCATATTTTAACTTCTTTCAGTCTACAAAACCTGTTGGTGGATGGCCGTGAATCATCCCTCAAACAACTGATCCATTTTTTCCCTATCATAATCAAGAATCAAGTTGGGGTATTTCTCGTAAATCGGGCGAAGCGTTTCTTTATCTGCCGCTATGATGTCAATACCTCTGTCATCATACATATTGTAAATCAATTTTTTGCTGACATTGATAAAATATACATCTTTTTCCGAAAATGCTCCTTTTTCGTCAAACCTCGGATACTTCCCGGGGAAATCCTTGTGCGCAATGGCTGTCAAAATATTTTTGTAATTGATTCTGGCCGTTTTTACTTTGATTAATGCCACTTGATGTTTACCCGCAACTCCGTAAATATGCGTATATAAGTTGCGCTCATTGGTGAATTGAACCTCGTCTTTTCGCAATCCATCTATCTGTCTAAATGCGTAATTGTGAAAGCGAATCCTACCCCGCTTATCAACAAGGTCCATATATATAAAAATCACATCATCGGACACATCGAAAGCATCCTTGAAAATCAATCCGGCCCGCCGTGTGACTTCTTCAAAATATGCGCTGCCTCGCAATTCAATATCTCTAAGCAAAATACTTTCATCTTGCAAATCAATCCGCAATCCATACTTCCAGTTATAGAACAGCGGTCGACGCAGTCTAAGACCACAAAAACTTTTGGCGAGAAATTGTCGATACTCTTGTCTTAGCGTTTCCGGCATTGCAAAGATTCCTTTTCTGTTTGTCCGAATTTCCAATAACTTCGTAAGTGCAGGATTGCGCAAAATGCGTTCCCGCTATTTCTTTCGGAATTTTCGCCATTCAGCGAAACGTCGTGTGATGATCCCCCTAAACAAGTCGTAGTTTTCCCACGAATCCTCAACATGATACAATGTTTCATATAAGATACTGCGTTTTTTCGCTATTTCTCCGATAACATTATCACAATCATCAAGATAGAATCCAAACTTTTTCCCGAATTTTGTTTTCATTTCATAGTATTGCTCCCCCGATTAAACCTTGCCAGGCTCATGCGGCATATGCCGTCGTTACTATTCACAGCCACTTTAGGCGTAACAAGAAACGAGCCACTGAATAGACCGCATAATATATGCAGTTTCACTTTATGCCCCGCGCCATGTCATTTTCCCGGATGCCCGAATAT
>JAITOE010000080.1 GCA_031290135.1 Eubacteriales Family XIII. Incertae Sedis bacterium | reverse complement strand
GACGACATCCGGTACAGCGACAACGTCGTGTGGCAGGTTTCCGACAGCCGGGAATACGCCTTTTTCGCGCAGCCGTTCGCGCAGCGTTCCATGCAGGACGGCAGGAATATCATATATTTCAGGTATGGAAAGCACGACCCCGTCCTTCCGCCGGACAGCCGGCTGAAGACCGTTGAAATCAACCTTGCCGACGGTTTTGAAATGGTGGTCATGCAGATCCACGACGTCATAGAGAAAGAAGGAAGCGAGGCGCATTATATCTTCGACTCCATGACGGATCTGCAGTCGGCGTGGATCGCGGATTTCATGATGAGCAATTTTTTTGTCGTCCTGGCGCCGGACATCGTGAAGCATAAGAGCGTCGCGTATTTCGCGTTTACCCGGAACCTCCATTCGATTGAGGCGGTGGCACGGATCCGCGAGTCCGCGCAAATCCTGTTGGACGTGTTCCAGCAGGAAAAAAACATGTACCTGCTGCCCCTCCGCGTGACGGAACGCTATCATTTCAGCATGTTTTTGCCCCATAGCGTGGACATCGACGACCCGGACAGCATCGAACCGCTGACAAACGGCATCGCGGTCAGCAATTTTTATTCCGTCGTGGGCGCGAGCGGCAATGTGGACAGCGAGCAGCGCTTAGACAGCTGGGAACGCTTTTTTCTGGAAAAACAACGGGAGCTGTATAAGGCCGAAAAAGACGGGGCGGATCCGGACGGGGTTTCCGTCTGCCAGCCGCAGACGGACGGCGGCATCCGGGATCTCTGCCGCCTGGTCTTCGGCGCCGATGAGCGCATATTGGGCATCGCATCCAAAAATGTAAACCTGAAGGACATCCTTGCCATCAAGGCGCGCATGATCGGCGTCGGCAGCATCGGCGGAAAATCCACCGGCATGATCCTGTCCCGGATGATCGTCGATAAGCGGCTGCCGGAGATCGCCCGCCTGCTGGAGCCGCACGATTCCTTTTATATCTGCTCAAACCTGTATTACACTTTCCTCGTCAAAAATAACTGCTGGGGACTGAAACTGAAACAGCGGACGAAACGGGGTTATTTCACCGTGGCGGAGATCCTGAAAGAAAAGATCATGGAGGGAAATTTCTCCGACAATATCCGGGAGCAGTTTCGCAGAATGCTGGAATACTACGGCCAAAGCCCCATTATCGTACGTTCCAGCAGCTTGCTGGAGGACGGTTTCGGCAATGCCTTCGCGGGAAAATACGAATCGGTTTTCTGCGTCAACGTGGGGACGCTGGACGAGAGGCTCGTCGCCTTTGAGGACGCGGTAAGAACCGTGTACGCCAGCACGATGGACGAATCCGTGCTGGAATACAGGCTGCAGCGCGGCCTGTCGGACAGGGAAGAGCAGATGGCGCTTCTGGTCCAGCGGGTTTCAGGCTCCCTGTTCAAAGATTTCTATATGCCGGCGGCGGCGGGCGTGGCGTATTCGTACAACTCCTACCGGTGGAGCCAGGACATCGACCCGGAGCAGGGCATGATCCGCATCGTCATGGGACTGGGAACGCGGGCGGTTGACCGGACGGACGGGGATTATCCGCGGATCGCCGCCTTGGACAAGCCGGAGCTGCGTCCCAACAGCGGCGAGGGCATCTCGAAATTCGCGCAGCACAAGGTGGATGTCCTGGAATTCGCGACGAATTCATTGGCAACGCTGGAGATACAGGCGGTGCAGGACAAGATGAGCGAATGGTTCAGGACGCTCATGATCGAACACGATTACGCCCGGGAACGGGAACTCAAGGAACTGGGGCTTACACGCAAGATCGTGTTCACGACCTGCGATAAACTGCTGAAAAGGGAAGATTTCGTGAACGGCATGCGGGGCATCCTTTCGGCCATCGAAGAAGAATACAATTATCCCGTGGACGTTGAATTTGCGGTAAATTTTTCAAAAAATGGAGATTTTGTCATCAATTTGCTCCAGTGCCGCCCGCTCCAGGTGGGGGGAAGCGGCATCCGGGCGGAGATTCCCAGGATCGACCCGGCAAAGACCTTCTTCCATCTGAACGGCGGGACGATGGGCGGCGCTTATTTCCAGCCCATCGACGTGGTGATCCGCGTGGATCCCCGCAGCTATTATGAATACCCCTACCATAAAAAACCGGCGGTTGCGCGGCTGATAGGCGAAATCAACCAATATTACAGGGACATGGGCAAGGTGATCATGCTGCTGTCGCCGGGGCGGATCGGCACCACGTCGCCGGAGCTGGGGGTTCCCGTGAAATTCGCGGAAATCAGCAACATGAACGTCGCCTGCGAGGTGGCATACGAGGGGGCGGGCTATTTGCCGGAGCTTTCCTTCGGCAGCCACTTTTTCCAGGATCTCGTGGAAACGGACATATTCTACGTTTCAATATTTGAAAACAAGCATACGACGTTATATTACGACCCGGATTTTTTCGGGGACGCGGAGAACCTGACACGCAGGATATGCGGCGAACCGGAAGCGGAGGAACTGGCGGAAATCGTCCGGGTATATGAAGTTACGGAAAAAGGACTCAAAATTGTTACCGACATCAGAACGGGGGAAACCCTCTGCGGGGTATTTTAAAGCATGGAACAACGGTATATCAGAAATTTTTGCATTATCGCGCACATTGACCACGGAAAGTCAACCTTGGCGGACCGACTCATAGAAAAAACGGGCCTCGTGGCGCGGCGCGACATGAAAGAACAATTCTTAGACAACATGGAACTGGAGCGGGAACGCGGGATCACCATCAAGCTGCAGACCACAAGGCTTTCTTACGAGGCGGCGGACGGCCGCACCTACGTGCTGAACCTCATCGACACGCCGGGACACGTGGATTTCACCTATGAGGTTTCCAGAAGCCTGGCGGCCTGCGAGGGGGCGATCCTCGTGGTGGACGCCACCCAGGGCGTGGAGGCGCAGACCCTGGCGAACGTCTATCTGGCCCTCGACGAAGACCTGGAAATCATCCCGGTGCTGAACAAAATCGACCTGCCCAGCGCCAACCCGGACGGGACGCGGGCGGAGATAGAGGATCTGCTGGGGCTGGACACCGCGGACGCGCCGCTGATCTCCGCGAAAGAAGGGATTGGCATCGAAGACGTGCTGGAAGCCGTGGTCGCCCGCGTGCCGCCGCCGGACGGGAAGCCGGGCGGCCAGCTGAAAGCCTTGATTTTTGACTCGTATTACGACAATTTCAAAGGCGTGGTCATCTATACGCGGGTGATCGACGGATCTGTCAGCAGGGGCGACATCATCCGGCTTATGAGCACGAAGAAGAAATACGAGGTCACGGAGGTAGGCGTCTGCACGCCGGGTCCCATGCCGGGGGAACAGCTTTCCGCCGGGGAAGTGGGCTATATCTGCGCCAGCATCAAGCAGGTCGCAGACGCGCGGGTGGGCGACACCATCACGCTGGACAGCGCGCCGGCGCAGGAGGCGCTGCCGGGTTACAAGCGGGTGCAGCCCATGGTGTACTGTGGCATCTATCCGGCGGACGGGGAGAAGTATGAAAGCGTCAAGGACGCGCTGGAAAAGCTCCAGGTGAACGACGCGGCGTTCCATTTTGAGCCGGAAACCTCCACCGCCCTGGGCTTCGGATTCCGCTGCGGCTTTCTGGGCCTGCTCCACATGGAGATCATCGTGGAACGGCTGGAACGGGAATTCGACCTGGCGGTCATCACCACCTCGCCGAGCGTCATTTACAAGGTGGTTATGAACGAAGGATCCGAAGAGATGATCCAAAACCCGTCCAACCTGCCGGATCCGACCTTCATCGCCTACATAGAGGAGCCTATCGTAAAGGCGGATATCATCATACCGAAAGATTACGTGGGCGCCATCATGGAACTCTGTCAGGAGCGGCGCGGGAAGATGCTGCATATGGAGTACATCACGGAGATCCGCGTGAACCTGCACTACGAAATCCCCTTGAATGAGGTGATATACGATTTTTTCGACGCCCTGAAGTCCAGAACGCGGGGCTACGGCTCCTTGGATTATGAGTTTATCCGTTATGAAAGGTCAAACATCGTGAAGATGGACATCCTCCTGAACCGAGATCTGGTGGATGCGTTTTCCATGATGGTGCATGAGTCCAAAGCTTATGCCCGCGGGCGCTTCGTCTGCGAAAAACTGAAAGAAATCATACCGCGTCACCAGTTTGAGATTCCCATCCAGGCGACGATCGGACAAAAAGTTATCGCTCGCGAGACCGTGGGTGCGTTCCGCAAGGACGTGACCGCCAAATGCTACGGCGGCGACATCTCGCGCAAAAGAAAGCTGCTGGAGAAGCAAAAGGAAGGCAAGAAGCGCATGAGGCAATTCGGCTCGGTCGAAGTGCCCCAGGAAGCGTTTACGGCAGTCCTTAAATACGACGAAAACAAATGAGAACAATCGGTTTATACATACACATCCCGTTCTGCATCCAAAAATGCTCCTACTGTGACTTCCGGTCCTTTGAAAAACAGGAAGAGGCAGCCATGGAAGCTTATGTTTCGGCGCTGCTCAAGGAAATAGAGGAGCAAGGGGATTTTTACGGCGGTTTTTTTTATGTAAACTCTATTTTTATCGGAGGCGGCACGCCCACCGCGCTTTCGGCGGAACAGCTTGCGCGTATCCTGACAGGCCTGACGCGTTCTTTTCGCATGCTCAGGGGCTGTGAAATCACCATAGAGGCCAATCCCGGAACCTTGGACAAAGGCAAGCTGGAAACGTGCCTGTTTTATGGCGCGAACCGTCTGAGCATCGGACTGCAGTCTTTAGACAACGCGCATCTCAAGACGCTCGGGCGCATCCATACCAAGGAGATGTTTCTGGAAAATTACCAGCTTGCCCGGAACACGGGCTTTGACAACATCAACCTCGACCTGATGTTCGCATTCCCCGGCCAGACGCTGGCGGGGTGGCGCGACACGCTGGCGGAGGCCGTCAGCCTGCGTCCGGAGCATATCTCGTTTTACAGCCTTCAGCTGGAAGAAGGGACGCCGCTTTGGGATGCCGTACACAGCGGCGCCCATACGGTCGTGGACGAAGAGACCGACCGGGCCATGTACCATCACGCCGTCCGGTTCTTAAAAGACGCCGGCTATACGCATTATGAAATTTCCAATGCCGCAAAACCGGGATTTCAATGCTGCCACAACCTGAAATACTGGTCTTTGGCTGAATATCTGGGCCTGGGCCTGGGCGCCCACTCCTATGTGGACGGGAACCGTTTTTCCAATCAGGAGGATCTGGACGGCTACATCCAGGCCGTGGAAGAGGGAGAGGGAGAGACGATCACCGTCTGGGAACACGCCAACTCTTTGGAAGAAGAAATTTCGGAGTTTATTTTTTTGGGGCTGCGGAAAATGGAAGGCATTTCCTTGGAAGAGTTTTTTCTGGAGTTTCAGGAAGATATCTTTGACCGTTTCGAAGGCGAGATAACGGACATGCAGCGGGACGGGCTCGTGGAGCTTAGCGGGGGGATGCTGCGGCTCACGCCGAAAGGCATTGACGTGTCAAACCGCGTTTTTGTTAAGTTTGTTTGAGATTGTTCGTACTCCGGTCACGGAGGGGTGGCACGTCGGGCGGTGAACTCTTTATGGCGCCTCGACCGGAGCTTTGACTTCATGAATTTCCACATTCGTTCAACTGAGACGTTAGTATGATTATACAACGCGCCAATCTGCACATAACGCGTAACGCGTTCTTCGCTTTGTAAGCCAATGTCAACTTTGCGTCAAACTGGCCGCGCCGGACATCGTTCCGGTGCTTTTTATTATGCCTGTGGCGATTATTTATGGTTATGAGATGATAAAAAAGCACTATCACCATGAATCATAAAACCGGAGTATGATACTATCATGGCGTTGGGACAGGCGTATGATTTTATACTTTCAGGTTGTTTTCCTAATGAAAAGGAGGTTCGAATTTCATGATTGAAGCCAAAATGCTGATTGGGGGGAAGATGGTCGACGGTGAAAGCAGCCGCCGAATTGACGTCATCAACCCCTCAAACGAAGAAGTGATAGGGACAATTCCACAGGCATCTGAAAAAGACGTCGACAATGCGGTGCGGGCGGCGGAGAGCGCGTTGCCCGCATGGCAGGCTTTGGATGTCGACGGCAGGGCCTCCTATATACTGGAGGCCGCGAAGCGCTTGGACGCGATCGCGCCGGAGCTTGCCGAACTCGAAGCGACAGACACGGGTCATACGATTCGCAGAGTACGCGGCGACATTTCGTCGGCTTCTTGGTTTTTGCGGTATTATAGCGGATTGGGATGGATGGTGAAGGGAGAAACGATCCCCGCGACGCCAACCGGATATCATCTTACGATCCGGCAGCCGTATGGGGTCGCAGCGAAGATCGTGCCGTTCAACCACCCCGTCATGTTCACATCGAGGCTGGCGGCGCCGCTGATCGCCGGGAATGCCGTCATCATGAAGGCACCGCGCGAAGCATCTCTTTCCATATTGAAATTCGCCGAAATTTGTGCGGAAGTGTTCCCGCCGGGCATCGTTAATATCATAACGGGGACGGGCACCGAGGCCGGCGACGCGATTGTCAGACATCCCAAAATCAAGCGGATTGGTTTTATCGGATCCGAGCAAACGGGTTTGAATATCCAGGAAACAGCGGCGCGCGCCGGCGTCATAAAGCATTTGACGCTTGAATTGGGCGGTAAAAACCCGATGATCGTTTTTCCGGACGCAGATGTCAACAAAGCGTTTTCGAGCATCATCGGCGGGATGAGCTTTGCCTGGTCCGGGCAATCCTGCGGTTCGCTCAGCAGGCTTTTCTTGCACAAAGACATCTATGACAAAGGGGTGGAAACGATAGCCGCCCTGATCAACGCGCTGAAAGTCGGCGATCCGTTGGATGAGGCCTCGGATATGGGGCCGATTGTCCACAAAAGGCAATACGAGAAAGTTTTGCATTACGTTCAGGCTGGCAAAGAAGACGGCGCCCGTTTGGTCGCCGGCGGCATACGACCGGAAGGGAAGGCGTTTGAAAAGGGGTACTGGGTACGACCTACGGCATACGCGGATGTCACGCAGGACATGCGGCTTTTCAACGAAGAGGTTTTCGGGCCGATTTTGTCCATCATTCGGTGGTCCGAAGAGGACGAAGTCATCGCATTGGCCAATAAGCTGAACCTTGGCTTGACGGGTTCTGTCTGGTCCAGCGATTTGAATCGTGCGCTCAGGACGGCACAGAAAATCGAATCCGGCTATATTTGGGTCAACGCGGTATCGCACCATTACAAAGCGGCGCCGTTCGGCGGGTACAAAAACAGCGGCATCGGCAAGGAAGAAGGCGTGGATGAGATTCTAAGCTATACCGAAGCGAAAACAATTAATGTGATCTTGGATTAAAACAAAGAAGGAGGATGGGAAATGTTTGGTGTCAGCGGGAAGACAACGGTTATTACGGGCGCGGCCCAGGGGATCGGCAGGGAATTTGCGCTCGCTTTTGCAAAGGAGGGTTCCAAGATCGTCGTGACGGACATTAACGGCGAAAAGGCCGAGCGCGTGGCGAAAGAAATCAAAGATGCCGGCGGCGAAGCGTTCGCGCATCGACTGGACATCACGGATCTGCCGGCTGCGGAAGCGATGGCGAAAAAAACAAAAGAGACGTTTGGCAGCTTTGATATCCTGATCAACAGCGCGGCGATCTTTTCGACGATAAAGATGAAGCCATTTTATGAAATGTCGATCGAAGAATATCGTCAGGTGATCGATGTCAATATGACAGGGACACTGATCGCGTGCAAAGCGGCGGCACCTTACATGATGGAACAAAAATGGGGGCGGGTCATCAATTTGACATCCTGTTCGTTTTTCGAAGGGCGTGGCGGCTATGTCCACTATGTTTCCTCGAAGGCGGGTGTCATCGGCATCACCCGAGCCGTGGCCAGAGAACTCGGTGGTTTCAACGTCACCTCGAACGCAATCGCGCCAGGCGCCACGGTGACCGAGGTACCAAGGGAAACCGTCAACGAGGAATGGAAAAAGAAGGTGATGGCCAACCGTTGCGTCCAGCGGACGCAAGTGCCGGAGGATCTAGTCGGGATCGCGTTGTTCATGGCTTCGGAGGAAGCGGCTTTCATGACGGGTCAGACCGTCGTCGTGGACGGCGGCATGATTTTCCTGCCGTAATGCCGTATGCAGTTGCGCACAGCAATCTTGCATCGGCTTACGACAAACGGAAAAAGGAGGTTCTCGATGAGCATAAAAGAACAGATCGATTCGATCCAGATCATTGACGGGCATGTCCACGCGGTGGATCCATGGTATTGGCTTCAGTATGTAGGCTCATTCCCGTTTGCCGACGTTGCTTCGAAGCTTCCGCCGCTCGGCCCGATGCAACTGTTGAATAAAAAGAAAACGACGTTGCGGGGTTTTCAGGAAATCTTCGACTTCCCGCATCAGGAACTGACGCAGGAAAACCTTCCTGAAATGGAGCGTATCTACGCGGACAGCCAAAAAGACGAAGACGAAGCACGGTATTTCATGAAGGCAATGGATATCGCGGGCATTGAGGGCGCGTTGGAGATGTGTTTGAGCGAACCGGTGCTTCCGCCGGGTATCGACGCGTCGCGTTTTGCGAAAGCGCAACTTGTTGACGGCTTCCTGATCCCGCTCGACAATGGCGGGATCGAAGGTAACAAACGTGTGAAAGAATTCGTGACGATGGTTGAGGTGTATCCGAAAATCCTCCGTCAAAAAAGCGATCCGAAGACGTTCGACGCCTATCTCGGTTTCATTTCGAACGCGTTGGAAGATCTGGTGAAACAGGATGTCGTAGCACTTAAAATGAATACTGCGTACTGGCGGGATTTGGTCGTTGACGTCGTGGATCGCGACGAGGCGGAGGATGTCTGGAACAAGAAAGACACGACGCCGCACCGATATAAAAGATTGCAAGACTACCTCATGCGGCATCTGATTGCGAAAGCGGCAGAGCTTGACTTGCCGATTCACATCCACACGGGTTCGCTGGGGATCACCCGGCCGATCGGATCGGCAAACCCTGCCGTTTTAGATCCGTTCCTGTGGCTCCCCGATATCAAAGCGGCAAAGATCGTTTTGCTGCACGGCGGATATCCTTTCTGCAGGGAAGCCGGTTTTATGGCGGGTCGCGCGGGCGATGTTCCAAGTTGTTATCTGGATTTTTCGATGATGACCTTTTTCCTCCCAGGTTCGCCTGATTCGATCAAAAATATCCTCAAAGAGTGGATCGAATACGGGCTCGCGGACAAACTGTTGTACGGCAGCGACGGAAACAGTGTCCTCGGGATGTGGATGTCGGCGGTCAACGCCAGACATGTGTTGACACTTGCGCTCGATGAGTTGATTGCGGAAGGCTTTGTGGACGAAGGGCAGGCGGTGAATTTTGCGACCTTGATTTTGCGCGGCAATGTGAAAAAACTATACCGCATTGCCGATGGTTTTCTTGGCTGAGAGGAGCGGATGAACCGATATGTTTGACTATACCCCTTACGCGGGTCTGCCTGAAACAGCGGACGAGGCCAAAAAACAATGCGTTTTGGCGAACAGGATCTTGGCGAATGAACATGTGCTTGATGGATATGGGCACGTAAGCGTCAGAAATCCGGAAACAGGCAATACATTTTTTCAGGCACGCGTCGTCGCGCCTGAATTCGTGACATACGACGATATGCTCGAAGTCGATCTTCAGGCAAACATTGTTACCAAAACTGATTTTCGCGCATATGGCGAACGGGTGATTCATGCTGCGGTATTAAAAGCGAGACAGGATGTCTTCGCGGTGTTTCACGGGCATCCCCATGAGGTCGTCGCATTTTCGACGACGGGGATGCCTTTTCGCTCTCTCGGGCAGTTCTGCGGGATGTTTTGGAATCCGTTGCCGGTTTTCGACGCCTACAGATCTGGATCAGGGATGTTGCTTTCTACGCCGGAAGACGGCGCGGAGCTTGCCCGGGCGCTCGGGGACGCCTATGGGATCGTCATGCGAGGACACGGGTTCACGATGACAGGAAACAGTGTTCAACAAATGGTCATGAATTCGATTTTTCTCAGAGACAATACAAAAATGCAACTGATGTTACTGCCTGCCCCTTCCGCAGAAATAAGGTATCTGTCAGAGGAAGAGGGGAGGGGGACGGAAAAAACGCAGTATAGCGACATCTCGCTGGGGCGCTGCTGGAAGTACTGGGTCGCCCGCGCGAAAAAAGCGATGCCGGACTTAGGGGATTTCTGAAGACGCGTATAGAGGAAAGGAGGTGGGAAACCTGCAAATCTTACCCGAAATCTAAGCAATAGTCTATTTGATTCAGTGTAGAGGACGAAAAGGAGGAGAAAGGATGATATTGACAATTGCACTAATTTATTTTGTCGTTCTTATTGTTGGCGCAGGGCTTTTCGTCAGGCGACGGATTAAAACCACCAACGACTTTACGTCCGCAAGCAGAAGCCTGGCTTGGCCTATGGTTGCGACCACCTATGCGGTCATACCGTTGGGGTCCGGGCATTCCATGTCGTTGTGGGAACAGTCGATCGGACCCATGGGCGGATCGGTGGCCTGGTGGGGACTCGCAGTTGGTGCGGTGATCGTCCCGCTCATGATGTTGTGGTCGGGCCCGCTCGCACGGTGGACCGGTTTCAATACCTTTCCCGCGATAACGAAGGCGATGTATGGGCGGGTCTTTTCCTGGTTTCACGCTTCTGTAACGGTCGCGTCTTTTAGCGGGATCGTAGTCGGGGAATTGATCGCGACCGGGGTCGCGATTTTTACCTTGTCAGGCGGTGCGCTCCCGATGAACCCATATGGGATTTTGATCGCGTTCGTGCTGACGATCTGCTACGTTTTCTTTGGCGGCGTACTTCAGATGGCCTGGGTCAATGTGGTAAACGCGATCATGCTGATCGGCGGTTCTTTTGTCGCGGTCATCGCGGCTGCGGTATGGCTTGCCAAGAATTTCGTTTTTGCCGGCGATGCGGGACTCGCCGCAGTGCAGGCGTTTTACGACAGCGGGGGGATGTCCGATAGACTTTCGCAGTTTTCCCATCTTGGGGGCTCTGGGATTTGGTTTGATCTGATCATCCCTGTCGCGATTTTGCATATTACGGCTACCGGCGTATGCCAGGGCCATAATCTGGCTTTCTTCTCGGCGAAATCCACCAAGGATTGCCGCAAAGGCGTTTATCTGGCCAGCGCGATCAATTTCATGTCCTGCATCCCATGGATCCTGCTTGGCCTTATCGCGTTTGCCGTCCCGGCGGTCGTAAGCGCGATTTCGCCGGAAGAGGTGGGGAAACTGATCGTTCCGCAAGCCGCGCTGCTCATGCTTCCGAAACCCATCACCGGCCTGCTGATGATTTCCCTGCTGTCGGCAACCTTGTCCACAGCCGGTGCGCTTTGCATGGGGAACGGGACCTTGCTCGCACGGGAGATCATCAAGGGAGCACTCTTCCCGAAGATGAGCGACAAAAACGAGCTGATCCTTACCAGGATTTGCATCGTGGTCGTTGCGTGCGTCTGCCTCGTCCCGGCTTTGAATCTGCCGCTGATCATGCCCGTGTTCATGTGGTGTTTCATGCTCAGCATCCCGATTTGGTTTGTGTACGTGTCCGGCATGTACTTTTCAGTCAGCAAAACATGGTGTTGGATCACCGTTGTTATCGGCTATGTCGTAGCGTTTGTTTGGACGTTCGCGCCGCCCGATGTCCCGTGGCCGTGGGGGACCATCACCTACCCGGTCGCGTTGGTGTCGCTTGTTTTTGGAATGATCATCCCCGCTATCATAGGAAAGACGCAAGGGAAAAAGTCGTTCAGGCAGATCATCAACGAAGCGCGCACAAGCGGCGCTGCCGAATCCCGCCTCGCGAATTAGCGCACAGGAAAGGAGGAGAAGGTTATGTGGTTGGTACAGTTCATAGTCTTACAGTTTGTCGTAGGCGTACTTGCCGTTTTCGTCACGCATATGTTGTGGAAGTTCCTGGCGCGCAAATCGGGCTTGTGGGGTTGATGCGGTGCGCCGCGATAAGAAAGGAGACTTGCGATGCTGAATGTGGATAATGCAATAGCGTTATATCTGATTACATTCCTCGTAATCATGCTTGTTATTTGTGCGGTCGGCTGGTTTAAGAATTATAAAGGCGTAGTGGAGGATGCAGTAGTCATACCGCCCGCGCCGCCGGAAGACGAATAACGTGCAAATGCGACAGCAATTGAAATGGTGACAAATTCGGACATCCGGCGATATAACGTTGGCAAGGGGGCAGATTTGCCCCTCTGCCTTTAAATGATAGCATTTATGCGGCGTGAAAAAAGCACGTGATTTTTATAGATGAATGCTGTATGATTGAGATAGATTTTGAAGTCCTTTCCATAACGCAGAGAAAGATGAGAGGCGTGGAAAATTTTTCGCACGCAGCGAAATGGGGCAAAATATGGAATTACGGCAACTTCGCTATTTTGTTACAATTGCGGAACATCTTAGTTTTACAAAAGCTGCCAAATACCTCTATGTCGCGCAACCTGCTTTGAGCCACAGTGTCGCAAACCTTGAACTGGAAATGAACGTCAAGCTCTTTGAACGCAATCAACATAATGTCTGTTTGACGAAACCGGGCATATATTTTCTCGAAGACGCAAAACGAATCATTGCCCTTTCTGAAGAGGCCATTCAAAAAGCCCGTCAAGTCGAATTCGGATACAAATGGGATTTGAATATCGGCTTTTTGCCCGTCCCGTTCTATAAGCACTTTTTGCCGAAACGGATTGCCGAATTCAGCGCGGCGCATAAGGACACCCGGCTCAATATCACACAATACAATAGTGGTGTATTATATGAAGCTTTGAAGCACAAAGACTTGGATATCGGCTTCACGATTTCGTGCGACGCGATAGATTCCGCAGAGTTTGAAACCTACACCTTTATGAAAGATCGGATCTTTTTAATCGTAAGGGTTGACCATCCGCTCGCCGCGAGAGAGTCGCTGAGTTTTCAGGAAATTACCGATGAGCCGTTTGTCATGCTTTCGGAGCGCGAATCAACCGGCTATTTTAATATGGTTATAAAAATATGCCGATCACGGGGGTTCAAACCAAACATCGTCTGCATGCCGACGTCGCTTGAAACCGTTTTGATGCTGACTGAAGCCGGGACGGGGATGACGATCTTGCCCAGCACGAGCCGGATAGAGCATTACGCAAGCCTGAAAGCCATCGAGCTGGAAGGCGCGGATACCGAAATCGATATGGTGATCGCATGGCGGAAACCGAACCGGAATCCGATTTTACCGGATTTTATCGAGTATCTGAAATCAACCATGTGCGAATACACGGACGGGATCATACAAAAAAGCTAGTTTGGAAAACATTTTCAGGCGAGAAAGGCGGAGCAGAGTCGCACAGCTTCGTTATTTCGTCATGTAACTTAGGAGGGACCGCTACATGATCATTCTGGTTGTTGTTAGTTGTTATACTTATGAGCAAAAACATTTGCTATTATTATTGACTTTCAGACATAGTTATGTCATATTTTATTCATCAGGAAATCGCTGACATGGTGTACGAAGAGCAGGGCATAAAAAGGGGATGAATATATGTCACAGGGGGGAATTGACGGCGGCGGACGGGATGCGTTCGCTTCGCAGTTCGGGCTGACCATGGCTGCGGTCGGGAGCGCGGTCGGACTTGGGAACATTTGGAGATTCAGCTACATTTTAGGCATCAACGGCGGCGGCGCTTTTTTAGTCATATACATTCTGTGCGTGCTGCTGGTGGGCTTGCCCATCCTCATTTCAGAACTGAGCATTGGCAGGCACAGCGGGCTCAGCGCCGTCAGTGCGTTCCGGAAGCTGGCGCCCGGTACGGCATGGTGGCTTACGGGGGCGGTCGGCGTACTGGCGGCGACGGTCATCGCGTTCTACTATCCGGTGGTTGCCGGGTGGTCGCTGGGCTATGTGTTTGAGAGCCTCTTCAACTGGGGCGCGGTTGCCGGCGATACCGGCGCCGCATTCGACGCTTTCACTTCCGGCTGGAAATCCTTCCTCTTCGCGGGCATCGCGTTATGCGTCACGGCGGTCATCCTGCTGGGCGGCATTTCCGCGGGCATTGAAAAATGGAGCAAGCTGCTGATGCCGCTTCTGGGCGGGATTTTGATCATCTTGGTGCTGCGTTCCGTCACCTTGCCGAACGCGATGGCAGGGGTGCGTTTCCTTTTTGAGCCGGATTTTTCCAGCTTGGGCGTCGGCGGGGTTCTGGATGCCCTGGGACACTCCTTTTATTCCCTGAGTCTGGGCATGGGCATCATGATCACCTATGCCAGCTACATGAAGAAAAACGCGGATCTCGTGCAGGCCGCCGTTTCCATCCTTGCCTTGGACACGGGGATTGCCGTACTTGCGGGGCTTGCCATATTTCCGGCAGTTTTCGCACTGGGCCTGGATCCCGGCCAAGGGGCAGGCCTGGCTTTTGTGACCCTGCCCGGCGCTTTCGCGCAGATGCCTGCGGGCTGGCTGTTTTCCGCGCTGTTCTTCCTGCTTTTGTTCATCGCCGCGCTGACCTCCATGATGAGCATCCTGCAGGTGCCGCTGGCCTTTCTGGAGGACGAACTGCACTTGCCGAAGAAAAAAGGGATCTGGATCATCTGCGCGGCAGTGGTGTTTTTCGGAACGCCGTCCGCGCTGGCGTTCGGACCCCTGCGTGATTTTACGATCCTGGGGCTCGACTATTTCACTTTCCTTGACAGGCTTGCGAACAACATCCTTCTGCCGGTCACGGGGCTGCTGGGCGCCTTGTTCATCTTTTTCGGCTTCGGCGCCTCCGCGTCTAAACGGGAATTCCTGCTGGGCGCGAAAAATCAACATTCTTTCATAGCGAGGCTGTATCCCGCCGCGATAAAATTCATAGTGCCCGTCGCCATCGTCCTGATCCTGCTCAACGCGACCGGGCTGCTCCGGACGGCATAGGCGGGAAATTCAGCCCGACCCGCACCCGCACACAAAATAAAAATAGCCTTTGAGTTCACAAAGATTCCATTGAAATTCTCGGACATGATGATATACTGTAAGTAGGATGAGAGGCGGCATTCCGATTGAGGTGTTTACTGTGTAGATAAGCTATAACAAACTCTGGAAACTGTTGATAGACAAGAACATGAACAAGCAGGATCTGAAGGAGTTGTCCGGCGTCAGCACGACTTCCATCGCGAAGCTCGGCAAAGGCGAGAATATCACGATGGATTGTGATTCGTTCTTTAGAAATGTTTTGTGGCACCGGCGGGCTTGCGTTGGGGTTGCATCAAGCGGGATTTGAACCTGCCGCGCTGTTGGAGTGGGACAAGGATTCCTGCGACAACATCAAGGCGAACATTGCAAACGGATTCTCGGGGATTGAAGACTGGAATGTTGTCCAGACGGATGTACAGCTTGTCCGCTATTCAGATTGTTCGGTGAACGTTGGCAGACCGTCCGTGACGCAGTGAATGGTTTGCCCGATCCGAGAAACAATGAGGCAAGCAGATATGCGAACCACGAGTTTAAAGGCGGTGCCCGCCCCTATGACGGACATTCCGGCAGCGTTTTGGACGAACCGTCCAAAACCATCAAGGCCGGGGCGCATGGGGTTCCAGGAGGGGAGAATATGCTGATGCTTGACGACGGCTCCCTTCGATATTACACCGTACGCGAAAGTGACCAAATCATCAGTCCTGATTCGGATTTACAGAAGCGGTATGAAGAAACATGGATGTCTATCGTCTATCGTCAAATCCAGCGGGTTGACAGATGCGGAGATGGCAAGAATGCAGCAAAGCATGGCACTTGATACACCATCGATGGTAGAAGAGCAATTGAATTGGTTTAAGAATGCGGGTTTCTCTGTTGCGGACTGCGTTTATAAACATATGAACTTTGCTGTTTTATACGGGATTTAAGCTTATTCACGCGCACCCGCACACGCACCCGCACACGCGCCGTAAAAAAAGAAAAAACGGTTGCAATTTAATCTGGCTAAGGTATAATGGAAAGGTGAGAGCACTTTATTAGGACTGACTGATGTATTGGAGGAACACGATGGGCAACTTTACAACCATTTTACCGCTGATTTTGCTGATTGCGATTATGTACTTCTTGTTGATCCGGCCACAAAAAAAACGCGAAAAAGATGTCAACACCATGCGCAACGCCATAAAAGTCGGCGATGAAGTCATTACGATTGGCGGAATTTGCGGGAAAATCGTCAAGACAAAAGATGAAGTGCTGACCATTCAAGTGGGCGCCGATAAAACAAAATTCGAAATCATGCGCTGGGCGGTTTCAAAGGTTGTGACGGAAAGCCCTGCCTCCGCCGCAAAGAAACCGCAGAAAACCGAAAAAGAAGAACCTGCGGATGAAGCGGACGGGATTGACGTAGAAGAAACAACAGACGAAGGGGACGGCGCCAATACGTCGCTGCCCAAACGCCTGAAGAAAAAAAGCGCGGAAGAAGAGGCCGGCTTAGAGGAAAAATGAGCGAATTGATCTATATTGAACCACGTTCAACCGAAGCGGCGTTCCATTTCGCCGCCGAAGAATATTGCATGCGGCATTTTCAAGGCAAAGAACCGATTTGGATGATATGGCAGACAGAAAAATGCGCGATGCTTGGCAGGAACCAAATCGCCGCCGCCGAGATCGATCTCGCGGAGGCGGAGAAATCGGGTGTCCAAATCGTGAGACGTTCCAGCGGAGGCGGGACAATCTTCACCGATTTGGGCGCCTTGCTTTTTACGGTCATCCTGCCCTATGGCGAAAACGACGACGCGAAGCAGATGGCCATGTGTGCCGCGGCGGAGCCCGTGATCCGTGCCTTGTACCAGATGGGGATCCCCGCGCGCCTGGAAGGCCGCAACGACATCCTGGTGGACGGCAAAAAGGTTTCCGGCCTGGCGCAGTTCATCGCGAAAGGAAAGCTGTGCAGCCACGGCTCCCTGCTTTTTGACACGGATCTGGAAGAGCTTACGCGGTTTCTGAAAACAGATGAGGGAAAAATCAAATCCAAAGCCCTGCGCTCCATGCGGAGCCGTGTCACAAACCTGATTGAATATCTGGAATCGCCCTGTCCGCCGCGTATCTTTTGGGACAGGCTCAAGCAGCATCTGTTTGAAGACCTGGATATCCGGGAATACCATCTGACGGAACAGGACATCCGGGAAATCGAAGCCATCCGCGCCGAAAAATACGCGAACCCTGAATGGACGTTCGGGAAAGCGCCGAAGTTTTCCTTTGCCAACGCGAAACGTTTTCCCGGCGGAAAAATCGAGACGTATCTTGAAATCGAAAAGGGGCGCATATCCGAATGCAGGATCCATGGCGATTTTTTGTCGCTGGTTTCCGTGCGTTCGCTGGAAGAACAGCTAAAAGGCAGGACGTACCGCGTGGAAGACGTCCGCCGGACACTGGAAACGACGGATTTGCGCCCCTGTCTGGGATCGATTACCGCAGAGGAACTGATAGCCTGCATGTTTAATATAGTTACGTAGGTTCCGCCGCCGCAGGGCGGGCGTAACCCTGCGGCCACGTGATGAGTGAAAATCAAATGGACAGAAAACCGGAATGGCTGCGTAAAACCTATGCCGCCGATCCAAACAGGGACGCGGTGGAGGCCCTGCTGGAAGAATTGAACCTGAACACCGTTTGCCGGGAAGCGCATTGCCCGAATTACATGGAATGTTTCGCTTCCAAAACGGCCACCTTCATGATACTCGGCACGAATTGCACGCGCAACTGCCGTTTCTGCAACGTCCGCGCAGGCGTGCCGCAGCCGCTGGACCCGCAGGAGCCGGAACGCACGGCGGAAGCGGTGAAGCGGCTCGGTTTGCGCTATGCCGTGATCACGTCCGTGACAAGGGACGACCTGCCGGACGGCGGCGCTTCCCAGTTTGCGGACGTCGTCGAGGCGATACGCCGCCACAGCCCGGACACCGCCACGGAGGTGCTGGTTCCGGATTTCAAAGGGAGCGAAGATGCCCTCGCGCGCGTCGCGGACGCAAAACCTTCCGTGATCAGCCACAATATGGAAACGGTGGCCGCCCTCTATCCGGCAGTCAGGCCGCAGGCCGATTACAGGCGTTCGCTGGACCTGATTCGCGGCATCAAGCAGATGAACCCGGACATCCGCAGCAAAAGCGGCATCATGCTGGGGCTCGGAGAAACAAAAAACCAGGTCACGGCATTGTTTGACGATCTGCGCGCGGCCGGCTGTGAATTTCTTACCATAGGGCAGTATCTGGCCCCGTCGCGGGCGCACCACCCCGTCTGCGCCTATGTCCACCCGGATCAATTCGCGGAATATGCCGAGATGGCAAAAGAGAAAGGCTTTTCGTTCGTCGCTTCCGCGCCGTTTGTCAGAAGCTCCTACCACGCGGGGGAAGCGCTCGGATTATGAATGTATGAAAGGCGCCGCCATTACTCCGTCGATCGGGTCGCAAAACATTGAAATATCACACTTTATTTCGAATTTTCGTTCAAAAACTAAAAAATAACTGTGTGAATTATTAAAAAAAATAATAAAATTAAACCAATTCATGTTTAATATGCAATTTTTAAGGTATATTATAGACATAAGCAATATAAAAAATTCCTAAAAAAGTCCCAACATCGGGGGATATCAGTTCTTTCATAAGAAGTCTTCGCTCTGTTCGGGCGATGCGGCATTCATTTCCTGATACGTCAATTGCGTTTGACACCTGCGTTTTCACAGGCGTATTTCCTTACGCGCAAATTCGCCGAAAACCCCTCGACGGCGCGTCAGACGGGAAACGGGCAGGAACAAGAATGAATGAACGAATGGAAGAAAAAAGGTAGTAGAGAGGAGCGTTATTCATGAAAAAAAGAAATGACAGCAAAAGAGAAGTTCTGAAGATCAATATCCCGGTACATGACTGTTTTGAGGTGAACCCCTACGACGGCGTGGCTTTTGAAATCACAAGCGACATCGCAGATTCTGCCACGGAAGACGGGGCAAGCAAGCCGCACCGCCATCCGTTCTATGAAATTTTGTTCGTGAAAAAGTCGGACGGGCATCACGTTCTGGACTACACGTCCCACGAAAACATTTCGGACATGGTGTTTCTGATCTGCCCAGGCCAGGTGCATTATTGGGAAGGCGTGACGGACATCGATGGAACGATGATTTATTTCAACGAGGATTTCCTGATCGACACGACCCTCAGTGTGAACGCCGTATGGGAACTGAATCTTTTCAGGGAGATGGGCGGGCTCGGCGTGCCGCTGAACGCTTACGAAATGCGGCAGATGGAGGAACTGATCGGAATGATGGACAAGGAACACCGCGCCAAGGGACCGGAATACGCAGCCATCATACGCGCATACCTGAACATCTTCCTGATCCAGCTTTTCCGCAGTTTCCAGCGGAAGAATGCGAACAATGCGCCGCAGCAGAGATATTCGACGCTGTACGAAAATTTCCAGAAACTTGTGCATAAGCATGTGGCGCAGCGGCAGTCCGTCCGGTACTTCGCAGACAGGCTCAATGTGTCCATGGGCTGCCTGAATGTGCAGGTCAAGCGGCAGACGGGCCTTACTCCCGGCGAATTCATCAAAAAGGTGGAAATCGCGGAGGCGAAGCGCCTGATCGTGAACACGGAGATGAGCATGGGCGACATAGCGAAAGCGATGGGGTTCACGGACGGTTCTTACTTTTGCAGGATGTTCAAGAAAGAACTGGGGATATCCCCGATGAAATTCCGGCAATCCTGCGCGCACAAGAACGGCGTGCGCTTCAAAAAAAGGTCGCGCACGAAGTTCGTAAGCGAACACGTAAGCGAAGGCGAGGCGGGCGAAGCGTAAAACCCTTGAAAGACCTTGGTTTGTGATGTATACTGGAAACATGAAAATCGCGCTTCCGGCCGAGGCCGAAAAAATCATAAGAATTTTGGAGGAAAACGGGTTTGAAACCTGCGTCGTGGGAGGCTGTGTACGTGACAGCCTCCTTGGCTTGACGCCCGCAGACTGGGATATCTGTACCGCCGCCACGCCGGACGAAGCGGCAGCCTGCCTTGCGGGCTACCGGATCCTGGAAACGGGGCTTCGGTTCGGCGCAGTGACCGTCGTGACGGAGGACGGGAATTTTGACGTCGCCACCTACCGCTTCGACGGGGCGTACAGCGACTGCCGCCGCCCGGATCAGGTGAAATTCGTAAAAAGTCTGCGGGAAGACCTGGCGCGCCGTGATTTTACGGTCAACGCGATGGCGTATCGCCCGGATGCCGGCCTTATCGACTATTTTGGCGGCAGGGAAGATCTGGAAGCGAAACGGATACGTGCCGTGGGCGAAGCGGACCTGCGCTTCCGGGAAGACGCGCTGCGGATGATGCGCGCCCTGCGTTTTGCCGCGCGCCTGAACTTCTCCATCGACCCGGCTACGCGGGACAGCCTGCACAAAAATAAAAAACAGCTGCTTGCCATCGCGCCTGAACGCGTGAGCGCGGAGCTTGGCAAGCTGCTGACAGGCGCGGGCGCGACGGCGGCGCTGCGGGAATTTGCGGACGTGATCGCCGTGGTTTTGCCGGAAATCGCGCCGATGTGTGCTTTTCCGCAGGCAAATCCCTATCATTATCTGGATGTCTGGGAACACACCTTGCACGCGGTGGAAGCCGCGCCGGCCGACCTGACCCTGCGGCTGGCCCTGCTGCTGCACGACATAGGGAAACCCGGCTCCCATTGCGTGGGCAAGGACGGATTCGATCATTTCTACGGCCACCCGGCGCGCGGCGCGGAAATGACGGAACGTATTTTGCGCCGCCTGCGGTTTCCGAACGATCTGACTGCGGACGTGAAGGAGCTGGTCTATTTCCATGATTCGGAGCTGGCGCCGGACATTTCTAAGGTGAAGCGCCGGCTGAACCGTCTGGGCGAAACGCAGTTCAGGCGATTGCTGGAGGTACGGCGCGCGGACGCGCTGGCACAGAGCGCAAGGACGCGGAAAAAACGGATGCGCCAGCTTGCGGAGATCCCCTTCGTGCTGGAGCGGATTTTTCTGGAAAACCAGTGCTTTTCGCTGCGGGATCTGGCAGTCAGCGGCCGAGACCTGATCGCGGCGGGCATGCCGGAAGGACGCGGGATCGGGCAGACGCTGGATCGTCTGCTGGATCTTGTAATAGAAGGGGAGCTGGAGAACGAACACGCGGTTCTGATGGATGCCGCGCAAAGACTCGATAAATAAACGAATTAACGCATAAAATGGCACATAAAGACATTTTATATTGACTTTACGTTTCAAGTATGATATGTTGAAGACATTGGCGCTATAACCGACAGAGCACATTCATGAATGGGAGGAACGCACATGGTAAAGTCACGGTATAACACAAAAATCATCACAATGATCCTCACGGTTGTCCTTGCAGCCGTCATGGGATTCCCGGCCCTTGCCGGCGCGGCGGACATCACGGCGGCGCCCACCGCCTACAAGGTATCCGTCGATGGCGGCGCGGTCGCGTTTGACGCGTACAACATCGGCGGCAGCAATTATTTCAAGCTCCGCGACCTTGCCGCCGCGCTCAGCAGCACTGCGGCGCAGTTTGAAGTGTCATGGGACAGCAAGGCGAACACCATCGCCATCACCGGCGGCTCCGCGTATACATCTGTGGGCGGCGAACTTGCCAGCCGCGGAACAAAGTCCTATCCCGCGACGGCGACCGCCGCGAAAATCACCCTTGACGGCAAAGCCCTCAGCCTCACGGCGTACAACATCGAAGGCAACAATTACTTCAAGCTCCGCGACATCGCGGAGGCGCTTGATTTCGGCGTGGATTATACCGAAGCGACCAAAGAGGTGTTCATTTACAGCGCGAGCGATTACGCCATGGCGCCGGTCACGCTGAACATCTTCGCCGCCGCTTCCATGACCGAAACCATCAATGAAATCACCGAGCTGTACAAAGCCGCGGCGCCCAACGCCAAGCTTGTCGCGACCTTTGATTCATCGGGGACGCTCCTCACCCAGATTCAGGAAGGCGCCGAGGCCGACGTGTTCATTTCCGCCGCCCAGAAGCAGATGAACACGCTTTCGGACGAAAAAGCGGTCACGGAAAGCACGCGCTTCGATCTCGTCGAAAACAAAGTCGTCCTCGTCGTGCCGGAAGGCAACCCAGCGGACATCCACGCGTTCAGCGACGTGTCAAAAGCGAAGCTGATCGCCCTCGGCAACGATGATGTGCCCGTCGGCGCATACGCAAAGGAAATCTTCACCTCAATGGGGCTGTGGAACGACGCGTTCCAGAAGAACGTGACTTTCGGCAGCAACGTCAAGGAAGTCACGTCCTGGGTTCAGGAAAGCGTCGTGGACTGCGGCGTCGTCTACGGCACCGACGCGTACTCCGCGAAACTTGAAATCGTGGCAAATCCGCCCGCAGGTTCGTTGGTGACCCCGGTCGTTTACCCGGCGGCCGTCCTGGCCGCGTCCAAGAACCAGGCCGCCGCCGCCAGCTATCTGGCATTCCTCCGCACGCCGAAGGCGTCCGAGGTGTTCAAAGAGGTCGGATTCACCATCGCCGACTAAGCCGGCGTTTGTTTTTCGTTGCTTACAACAGGAGCGGTAATACCGGTTCGCGAAAACATTTACCGCTATGCGAACCGGTAATACTCGTTTCCGCAACCCGCCCGCTGATTGCGGGCGGAATTTTGTAATAAACACGAGTATATCAATCCCCGGAGCGTGTGAATCGGACTGATTGGCAGCCGCTCTTTTATGGCAAACAGGGTAATACGGGAGGCGCAAATGGATCTGTTTCCGCTGTTTAATTCGCTGCGCGTCGCGGCGATCTCGACGGCAGTCACGTTCTTCGCCGGCATCTTCGCCGCGTATTATATCGAACGTCTGCCGCGTGCCGTGCGCGGCGTGATCGACGTGATACTGACCCTGCCGCTGGTGCTTCCGCCGACGGTCGTCGGCTTCTTCCTGCTGAAAATGCTCGGTCCGAAAGGCTTTTTTGGCATGCTCACCGGGTGGAAGATGGCGATGGTCTGGTATTCCGCGGTGTTTGCGTCCATTGCCGTCGCCTTTCCCCTCATGTACAGGACGGCGCGGGGCGCGTTTGCCTCCTTTGACCACACGCTGCGTCATTCGGGGCAGACGCTGGGTCTGTCCAACACCTATATCTTCTGGCGCATCACCCTGCCCAACTGCCGCGCCGGAATCCTGGCGGGCACGATACTCGCGTTCGCACGCGCGCTGGGCGAATACGGCGCGACGAGCATGCTTGCGGGCTACACGCCCGGACGGACGGCAATCATCTCCACGACGGTCTACCAGCTCTGGCGCACCGGCGACGACGGTCTGGCTTACAGATGGGTCGCCGTGAACATCGCGATTTCCGTTATCGTGCTGCTGTTCTTAAACTTCGCCGAAGGGAGGCGCCGCAATGCATGACAACGCCGCGCTCTCCGTGTCAATCCGGAAACGCCTGCCGGGTTTCACGCTGGACGTCGCTTTCACCGCCAGTCCACAGGAAACGCTGGCGCTCCTCGGCGCCTCCGGCTGCGGCAAAAGCCTGACGCTGCAATGCATCGCTGGGATCCTTCGCCCGGATTCGGGCAGCATCACCTTGGGCGCGCAGGTGTTGTTTGATTCGGAGAAAGGCATCAACCTTTCGCCCCAGCGCCGGCGCGTCGGATATATGTTCCAAAATTATGCGCTGTTTCCGAACATGACGGTCTTGCAAAACGTGGCCGCGGGCGTGCGCGCGCCGTCACGGGATGAAAAAATCGCGGCGGCGAAGTGCTGGATTGAAACGGTTCGCGCAGGCGGGCTCGAAAACCGCCGCCCCTTGGAACTGTCTGGCGGGGAACGGCAGCGCGTCGCGCTCGCGCGCATGCTCGCGTCGGAGCCGAAGGCGATTTTATTGGACGAGCCTTTTTCGGCGCTGGATGATTATCTTCGCTGGCAGCTTGAACTCGAATTGTCGGACACGCTGCGGAAGCTCGGCCTGCCGTCCGTGTTCGTGTCCCACTCACGGGACGAGGTGTACCGCCTGTCGGACAAGGTCTGCGTCCTTGACCGCGGCCGCGGCGAGGCCGCGCGCGACGTGCGTAGCCTGTTCCACGCGCCGGAAACGCTGTCGGCGGCACTGATCTCCGGCTGCAAGAACTACTCCCGCGCGGAGGCGCTGCCAAGCGGCAAAATCTATGCGCCGGACTGGGGCGCCGAACTTACGGTTGCGGACAAGATACCGGACGGCCTGCGCTATGTCGGCGTGCGGGCGCATTTTGTGCGTCCTGCGGAAGCGGAGGGCGAAAACGTGTTCGACTGTGAGGTGGAACGCGTGGTGGACGACGTGTTCGGAACGGTGATCATGCTGAAAACGGCGGGCGGCGACACAGGTTATTCGCTTTTGCGCGCGGAAATGCAAAAAGAAACATGGAATTCGCTAAACAGCCCTGAAAAATTGCGGATCCGGCTTGCGCCGCGTGACATCATGCTGCTGAGATGAGGATCAGACAAAAGAGGGGGACAAAAGAAGGGGACAAAAAGGGACGGTTCATTTGTCTTGAATGAAATGTAATTAGGAATGTGTCAGGAGGGAAAGATGAGTGAGTTGAAAGTAATCGACCATCCGCTGGTACAGCACAAGGCCGCGATGATGCGCGACAAAGACACGAACGTGAAAGATTTTCGCGAATTGGTAAAAGAGATCGCCATACTCTTAGGCTATGAAGTCACGCGCGACCTGCCGCTTGTCGAGACGGAGATAGAGACGCCGCTTGAGAAGATGAAGGTGAACGTTCTTCCCGATGCGGATCTCGCGATTGTGCCGATCCTGCGCGCCGGCCTCGGCATGGTCGATGGATTTTTGAGCCTCGTGCCGAACGCAAAGGTCGGTTTCGTCGGGCTCTACCGCGACCCCGAAACACACAAGCCCGTCGAATACTACTGTAAATTGCCCGATGACATAGACAAACGTCAGGTCGTCGTTCTCGATCCGATGCTCGCGACCGGAGGCTCGGCTTCGGCGGCGATTCAGTTCGTCAAGGACAAAGGCGCGAAAGACATCAAATTCGTCTGCATCATCGCTGCTCCTGAAGGCGTCGAACTGCTGCAAAAGGAGCATCCGGACGTGGACATCATAGCGGCCCGCCTGGACCGCGAACTGAACAGCCACGCGTATATCCTGCCGGGACTTGGAGACGCAGGCGATAGAATTTATGGGACAAAGTAAGGGGGGGACAAAAAGGGGACAAAAGCAGGACAAAAGGGCAGGACAAAAGGGCAGGACAAAAGGGGACGGTTCTTTTGTCCAGAAAGAGCAGGCCGGGATGCGATACATAAGCAGTTTCACATTTTCTCCGAAAACAATTCGGAACACCAATGTCTATCCGTACAACGTATTCAACCCAAAGGCGGGACAGACGATTCCGCTTGACCGCGTCACGATGTTGTATGGCGACAACGGATCCGGGAAGTCAACGATTCTCAACATTATTGCGTATGCGCTCGGCATCATAGGGGCAGAACATCCAAAAACGTTTGGGACAAGGGATTTTTTCGCGGAATATGTGAGCGAATGCAAAACCGGGCGCGATTTCGAGGACGACGACTTACGCCGAGTGATCCCAAAGGCGAGCAGGCTGATCAAAAGCGAAGACATCCTGTACGAAATAAAAAAAGTGCAGCAGGAAGCCGTACTCATGGAAGGCCATGTATATGACCGGATGAAATTTGGAATGACAAGGGAGGAAGCGGCCGCTTACAAGACCGGCGATGAAATGGGAAAGCAATTGGAACGCATTGCCTTCGCGCAGGAGAAATACTCAAACGGAGAAACGGCGCTGCATGTATTTGAGGACCATATTCAGGCGGCGGGTTTGTTTCTGTTGGACGAACCGGAAGTTTCGCTTTCTCCGGGCAACCAGCTCCGCGTCGCAAAGATGATAGAAGAAGCCGCGCGATTTCACGCCGCGCAGTTCGTCATCTCGACGCATTCTCCGTTTGTCCTCGGGTCTTTGGATGGAACGATTTTCGACTTGAATTGCGCCGAGATCATCCCTCGTGCTTGGTATGAACTCGAAAACGTTCGCGCGTATGCGCGGTTCTTCTTGGATCGCCGGAATGAATTTGTGATATGATTGTCGGGCAGACAAAAGGCAGACAAAAGGGGACGGTTCATCTGTCTTGATTCTGCGCGTATATACCGGTATAATGGGCATAGGAGGATATGAAATATGCCAAGAGCACAGCGAATCGCCAGCAGCACGGGAATCTTCCATGTATTGTTGCGGGGCATAAACCGGCAGCTTATCTTTGAGGAAGACAAAGACTGCGAACAGTTTTTGCGCCATCTTGCCGCAGTGAAAGAGCTTTCGCGGTTTGAGCTGTACGCGTATTGCCTGATGGGGAACCACGTTCATTTGTTGCTCAAAGAAGGGAAAGAGCCGCTGGCGCAGATCATCAAGCGCCTCGGGGCGCGGTATGTGTTTTGGTTCAACGCGAAGTACAGACGAGTCGGGCATTTGTTCCAGGACCGGTTCAAGAGCGAGCCGGTGGCGGACGACGCGTATTTTCTGGCCGTGCTGCGTTATATTTATCAAAACCCTGTCAAAGCCGGGCTTTGCGAAAAGACGAAGGACTACGAATGGAGCAGCCGGCGCCTGCTTGGGACGGGCAAGGGGCTGGTGGACGAGGAAAGCCTGGCGGCCGTCGCGCCGGTTGACGCGATCCGAAAACGGGCCGATGAAATAATGGACGTGGAACTGATGCCGGAGGCCCGCGGCCGCAGGCCGCGTTTTTTCGACAATGAGGCCGCCGCGTCCATGCGTGAGGCGTGCGGGGCGTCGAATGCCTCGGCGTTTCAGGCGCTGGGCAAGGACGCGCAGCGCCGCGCGATAGGGCTGCTGACGGAAAAGCAGGTGCCGGTACGCCAGCTGGCGCGGATAACAGGCCTGAGCAAAGGGGTTGTCGAACGATGGGCGCGGAAAGGCAAGCAGGACAAATGAACCGTCCCCTTTTGTCCACCCTTTTGTCCAGACGTGCATAACTAAAAACGAAATCCGCTATACCGAGCTACTCGTGAACCTGTACGTCAACTGCGTTATCCTCGCTACGGACTTCGTAACGCTTCTCGGGCTTACCGTATACATTAACCAACTGATGACTTGTTGAAAATGAGTTGTCTTCAAGATGTGTTTTACTACCAAACATTACTTCCTCTATATCCGTGGAAAGCTGTTCAGTACACCCAGACTGCTCTTTACAGTGCCTCTCAACTCTCTTGATTTGAAACAGATTTCCCACGTTTTCCGTTTCGTCATCGGGCATAAGGATAATCAAATAATCTCTTGCGCGGCTGATTGAAACATTGACGATATTCAGTTTATTTAGGAACATCTCCTTGTTAGTCGTTATGGATGGTGGAGGATTGAACAAGGCAACAATAATATCGCACTCATCTCCTTGAAATCCGTGAATCGTTCCGACTTGGACATCAACATTCTTTGGTAATGCTGTCGAGGTCATCAGCTTGTCTATCAAGTCAGCTTGCGCACGATATGGAGCAATCAATCCAATGCGAAATTTTTCGTCACCCTTGACCAATTCTATGGTTGATGATAGGTATTTTATATACTCAAAAGCGAATAGTGCCGAGTACACCTGATATGTGCTTTTACTCTGCAAGCGTTTTGCCCTGAAAATGCTCTCAAACTTTTTTACCGGAAACTTAATGATGTTCAAAGACTTGAGGTTAATAAAATCGCTTATTGGCAAAGACCGCTGATTATCGGCAGAGCGGGCGTGTTTCAAGACTCCATCATATGCAAATCGACTGAACACTTCTCCGATTTGCGGAATACTTCTGTATTGAGTTGTCAGTAATTCAACGCAATAATGCGGAATAGTCGTCGGGTCTGTAAACGAGTTTAATTCGACCATAGTATAAATATTTTCATTTTTCCACTCGTTCACACTCGTAATCGGCTCAATCTGGAACGGGTCTCCCGCTATAATAAACTTTTTGGGAGTTTTCTTATACAGCGGATAGACGATATTGGCAAGCGGAATCATAGAGGCTTCATCAATGATAATATAATCCCACTTCAATGCGTTGATGTGCAACCGAGTGTTCTCATCTGGCAGAAAATAATCATATGGGAAACGAGCAATGGTCGTGACGGTTACATTTCTCGGAAAAGTGCGAATATCGAGAGTCTTATCGCGAAACACGCCGCTTTGTTCTACGAGCGTATCGTTTGTCGCACCGAATCGGACTAACCAATTTTTATAGCTTTGGTCAGCACCCATACTCTCCATTATCCGGCAAACAAGAACGTCCGCAGATTTGTTTGTCGGCGTTAAGACGAGAACCTTTACGTCTTCCGCGGACTTCATCATCGGGAGTATAATATTTTTCGCAAGATGCGTAGTTTTGCCAGTTCCGGGCGGACCAAAAACAAACTCGATGTTCTCGCAAAGATTATCCTGCATATTGAAGCTATCATCATACTCGTTCTCATTCCCAAGCCTGATAAAAGCCTTACGCAATTCCTCTATCAAAAATACAGGATTACGAGTTTCAATTCGAGCTTCCGTGACAGTTGAAAGGTCTATACCGTCAATACTGGCATTCATGCGAAGTTTCGCGCGGAGTGTATACGATTTGACATTCACGACTTCTATTGCGACTTTCACCATCGGTTGATGAGCAAAGTGCAATTCAAGCGGAATGTCGGCGAGGTCTTCCATTGATTGCGGAATGTAACGGTTGGGGTGCTTCAGTATCAAGGTTCGGGACGTACCTTTCTCACGCTCGACCTTGACAAATGATATTGAGATTTCGCGGGTTGAAGAGTTGGCTTCGCCGCTGTTCAGCGATTCAAGCTCAAGCAAAGCGTTGAACCACCCATATGAATAGATGTCGGTATCCTGTGCTTTTTGCTTCAAATCTTCAAGGCGAGCGATTTCTTGTATGTCTCGCTCTGCCTGCTCCTTGACTTTTTCAATCTTCTTGCTTATGTCAACGGACGGCTTGGAGTAATCGTCCTCATCGGCAGGCACATCACCAGACTCGTCCATTTTGGATGATTCTTTCGGAGCAGAGAACGTTGCCCGTTTTGTAATTTCTTTACCAACGCGTTTAATAGAAGGTTTGTTTATAGGCGGTATATCGTCCGCACTATCGGATATAGGCGAAACCTCAGATGTATAGCTCATATCATTGTCAAGGTCTGAATCAAAATCGTCCTCGGCTTCTTCAGCTTTTTTCTTTTTTGCATACTCCAACAAGGCTTGCCGTTGTTCATCATCTGACAAGCCAAGTTGCTCTCCGAGTGTCGTAATATCTATTAAGTCCTCGTCAATAACCGCGTTAACCTCTTCTTTTATGCCTAAAATGCGAAACAGTTCAAGTGCTTCATCGCTCGATGTATCGTACTGTGAGTTGAGCGTTTGCACAGTAAGTTCGCTTGTCGACACAAGCTCGCCATTAGAATTAACAAGCCATGATTGCGTACGAAGCCGTTTCGCTTCGGTGGACTCGAAAAATTCATGCTGCGGACTATAGTAAAAATAATCATATCGTCCCCAGAGTACATCTGCCTGATATCCAGTTTCAATAAAATTGAGCAAATACGACCAAAGAATGACAGAACGATTATTGTCTTGCGTTTCAGTAATAGCATCAACCAATTCGGCACAGCCGTCTATCGCTTTTTCAATCCAAGTTTGAATGCGACTCGAATGTGCCCAAGAAATCTGAATCTGATTAGCTTCTTGCGCGGTTAATTCCCGAGTAATAATCCTCGGTTCATCCTTAACCCCAAGTTCTGTCAGAAAAGAAACCAAGTCTTCTTTGTTATCTTCTCCCACAAGTTCGAGGTATTCATCGAAGCGCACAAATTCTGTTTCAGGTTTCGCCGCAAACCATTTTGTCAAAGGCTCGAACGGAAAATATAGTTTTCCCGGTTTGCCTCTGTATTTCGTTTCGTCTGCCGCCGATTCATATAGAACAAAATCATAATCTGTTAGTAATGAAAGCAACGACTTTGCTTCTGTTTGTGAGCAATCTTGATAATATTTGAAAAACTTTTTGAAATGCGGGCGGGTGTCAATATCTGCATGATTTTGATACTGCGGAAAGATGACATTGTAAATCTCGTCTTTCAAAGATGGCTCACTAATTCCAAGTTGCTTTATAAACTCATTTGTGTCTTCATTTCTCAACAAGGATTCATTGACCGTAGTGTAGCCACTACCTCCTTCTGTGGGAAGAAACAAAATTGCTTGATTCTGCGAATCGAAAGCGGCGACAGCTTTGTCATCTTGATTCAGGAATATTTGCTTTGTTCTGATTAGTTCTGTTCTGCCTTTAGTTTCAGATATCCACTTGTAAAAGCTATGCAGCCACTCAACAGGTTGTTCCTCAATAAATTCAGCCGTTATTCCCTCATATGATTCATCATCTTCGGTAGACCATCCTTTAAGCATATCATCTTCGTCAAGCCAAACAGCAGTAATATTGTCAATATACTCTGTGAGTTCTTTATTTTTACGCTGAGTATCTTGCCTGCCAAAAGTAATGAATACCCATTTAGCACTTTCGTTTTTAGCTAATGCGGCAAGTTGTTCGTTTGAAAACAATTCAGCTATACGAGGAACAAATGCCCAATACGCGCTATCTGTATTGACATAACCGCCGTTTGAAGTCGGTATAATTGCCTCACTTTCAAAAGTCTTTTTAATTTCCGTGTAGAACGGCTTGAAAGATATAGCTTTCTTGCTGTCCACATCGCCGAAAGTGCTCTCGTCATAGGGCACAATATCAAAAATATTATCGTCTATGAGCGGTGAGCCTTTTTGTATTCCTATATCCCGCAGATAGACAAGGCTATTCGCCGCTAATTTCGATAATGCCGAAACCATATCTATGTTATGCTGTACGCCTGCACGGATTCCTTCACGGCTGTCTGTGAGCAGAAACGGAGCGTGAATAATAAAGCTGAGTCCCGTATTTTCTTTTGTTGGGAAGAAACAAAAAGCACTATGGGTCTTAGGGGTTAGGTGTCCGTTTTCATCTATGAAAAATCCGACAGAATATGTATGACCATTTCCGTTGGTTCGAGTAAACAGCCACAACGTATTATCGTAAAGCTCATCACGGTTCTCGTCGTTGTTTTGGGTCAGCTTAACGAGTTCAGCTTTTGTTCCGTTAAAATCGCGTGTTTCCTCAATCGCTTTACCGTAAAGACCAAGTGTTCCCGCAATTTCAAACTCAATGTCTTTGAGATGGGAAAGGAATAGTAGCGGGTAATCTAACGAACGAAGCTTTTCGGAGATGTCGTCATACGCTTCGCTTTGATTACGTTTGTCGTGGTCGAAAGGAAACATAAATAAGGTTTCATTACTGTTTCTGCCCGGATAATCGGAATCAAGCAGTACAGGCACAATAAATCTTTCAATATTGAAAAATACGTCCGGGTCATAGATATGCGGTGTCGCGGTGTATTGAAATACTGCCTTAAACCCAACACCGAATTTTCCGATTGTGGCTTCATCGTTTTTATTTGAACTGCCAACCGTCGTAATTGCATTTATATCTCCAAGTGTGCCGTGTTCGAGGTCTTCCGATTCCGTAACCGGGTTAGATACAGAAAAGCGTCGTGTTCCGTTATGCACAAACACGAGCTTGTCCTTGAACAACTCAAAACGAGCTGAGGTTGCTCTTGCGTCATCGGCGTTTTGAAGCAATTCATAGATAAAGTGAGCCTGGTCGGAATATTTCTCAACCACGCTATTTTTTACACCGCGTAGCGCAAACCCCTCAAGTGCTTTTGCATCTTCGGCGCGATTGACTGATAATGCATCAAACCAATTTTTTTGTTGAATATTCATATTCATCTATACCTCCGGCTGAATGTCTGTATTTGGTTCTTGCAATACTACCATGTCGGCAAGCAGCAACTTGCGACGTTCTAACCGCTCGCGGGCTTCGGCGAGTATAGTGTGTATTTTTTGCTCGAACTCGGCTTTCGGCAGTAGTGTCGTCCAGTATTGAGCGACCATTATCTCGGCTTTATCCATTTCGAGAAGTTCTATCTGCTCGCGACTACCCTCGGCACACAAAATCAAACCGATAGGCTCGTTTTCGCCGTCTCTTCGTGCTGCGCGCGCAATTTTTATCTTTGCTTGGCAATTTCATATGTCAGCCTAAGTTACTATTCACAGCCACTTTAGGCGTAACAAGAAACGAGCCACTGAATAGACCGCATAATATATGCAGTTTCACTTTATGCCCCGCGCCATGTCATTTTCCCGGATGCCCGAATAT
>JAITOE010000066.1 GCA_031290135.1 Eubacteriales Family XIII. Incertae Sedis bacterium | reverse complement strand
GTTCCCCTGTGATCTTCGGACATTTGGATAAGACCAAAATTGAAATTTGCGCGCTGCATACTTGCCGTTTTTAACTTGCCAAGTCGTTGAATTCGTTGGTATACACCTGGTCGGGCGGCACGGCTTCGCTGATTTCGCCGTAATGAAGCAGGATGTCGTTCCAGATTTCTATGGTTTCCGGGCGGATGACGCCGTCCGGCGTAAAATGCTGGTGATACAGTTCTTTCGGTTCCAAGTTGACGCGCGGTCCCTGGATCTCCCGCGCCTCTTGCGGATGTTCGTTCAGCCAGTTGCCGGTTTTCACCACGGCCTGGACAAAGCCATGCACGGCTTCCGGGTTCTTCTCTATAAAATCCGTCGCGAACCAGTACGGCGTCGCGCCGCCGTCGTTCCCCCAGACTTCATAATCTGAGTAAAGCACGCGCACGCCGCCCCGCTCGATGACGGCGATAGGATCTCCGTGCATGCCTACGATGTCCACTTCCCCGGTTCGCAGCGTGGTCTCTTCTGTGCCGGCCGGAAGGATCACATAATTTATCGACTCCCGCGGATCTTCGATGCCCAGCTCTTTTCGCAGGTATTCATAGGTCGTGTATTCATTGCAGCCGCCGATGGCGGTGACGCCGATCCTTTTCCCGACGATGTCTTCGGCCGTGTAGATGCCGCTGTCCTCCAGCGTGAGAAATTTCATATGAGGAATTTCTTCGGTCGTCTCAGAAACCGCAACCACGGCCTTTACCTTCGCGCCGCTGGCGATGGCCGCGATCAGGCGGTTGACGTGGTTGCCGCTCACGTTGATACCGCCGGAAAGCACTGAGGGAACCGTAGAACCCACTGCCACCTCGCCCACAAAAATCGGATTTATGCCAAATTCTTCAAAATAGCCCAGTTCATCCGCAAGGTAAAATAGGTTGATTCCGGTGCCTGCGCTGTCCGGCAGCTTGATGTCGTAATAGGTCTTTTCCGCTTCGCCGCCCGTATCGGCGGCAGCGTTCGTGCTGCCGTTCGAAGTCGAAGCGCTGTTTCCGCCGTTTCCGCAGCCCGAAAGAGAAAGTGCAACCAGAGCCAATGCGAACAGCGCCATCACAAAACCTTTGTTTTTAAAACGAAACGGCTGCTTAAAAATAAATTGCTTTTTCATTTATATTCCTTCTTTCTCTTAATTTTCAAAATAATGCAAAATAATTCGCCGATACACAAAATTTCCGATCAACTCAAGAGAACATTTCAATAAAAGCGCGGATCCGCGTGATGATCTGTCCCGTGGGCGGACCTACCTGGAACGTACCTTCTATGTTGATGCTCGGAATGCCCTTTTGGTGAAAATAATCCCGGTACATTTCGCGGGCGACGCTGCCAAAGGAGCAGCCCAGATAGCCGTACAGGATCAGTCCGCGGGCGTTCACGTGCGCAATCTGCTGTTCAATGGCGTCGCGGATGTAGACAGAGGCGCCCGCCATCATGCTGTCCAATTGAAAACGAGCCAGGGATTCCACGGGGTCGATCGAGAGGTCGTATTTTTTGGTGTAAGGCACGGTAACGAAACCCAGCAGGGCGCCGTTTGCCTCGTCAATCGCTTCATAGACGCCAAACTCCTGGCCGTTCCCGCCTGACCAGACCAAGGGAATCACCTTGTCCTGATCTTCCGGCTCGTCGCCGAGCGCCAGAAGCTCTTCCAGCAGCAGATCCAGCATTTCCTCATATTCTTCGGGCTTTCCCAGATAGGTGTTCAGGCCGTTCATCAGGTACATGACCGCGAGGCTGCGGACATAAAACGGGTGCTTCAGCCGCAAATCCATCACGGTTCCGATTTTCCCCATCAATCGGTTTCGGCGTTCCAGCTCCCGCGTCAGATGCTTTTCGTTGATCTTTTCGTCGCCGGTGAGCCATCCGTTAAACGAGCGGATCTCCTTCAAAAAATAAGCAAGCACTTGATCGTAACGTTCGCCATCAACCCCCGGCGCGCGGTATACCACATCGCCGATATAGATCTCGTAGCCCTCCGACTTCAGCACTTCCCAGGCCTGGTTAAAGGGTTCGCAGGCGTTTGAGAGGCTGAACAGGCGGTTGATGCCGTTATCGCGGCGTAAGAACAGTTCCCCGATGGTCGCCTTTACCATCGAGCAGGTTTCCGCAGGCATCTGGAAATAATTTTCCGCCACGGTGATAGCTTCCTGTCCGCTGATGCGACCGACTTCGCTGTATTGGACGGGAATGTAGCCATTGGCGTAAATCAGCGGAATGGCCCAGGGCGAACCCGCCCACAGAGCTTTTTGCCCCGTCGCGCGCACCTTTTTCTCCACGTCTTCAATATAAGACAATATTAAATTGAACAACTTGGGAATGGCCTTGGAATGGCGGTGAACCACGTCGCGGCTGTATTCTATGTGTTGGATCTGAGTCGCCCGGTTGAGGTCGATGGCGGGCGTATGTCTTGCTGCTGCACTTGCTGGCATGGTGGTTTCCTCCTAGAACTATTAGACGGCTATCGCGATGCTGTTTTGCGCAAAGATAGCAGCGCCCAGCGCTCCTGCGTAAATGGTATCGAGTTTTACCGGGCTGATTTCAATGCCGAGGACTTCTTCCAGGGATTTTCGCATACCCCGGTTGTTGGACACGCCGCCTGAAAAAACCAGATCCGCTGAAAGCCCCAGACGGTTGATCTGATTGCGGATGCGCCGTGCGGTGGCGATATGGATGCCGGCAGCGATGTTGGCGCGGGATTCGCCTTTTGCGCGGAGTGAAATCAGTTCGGATTCGGCAAAGACCACGCATTGGCTGCTGATGTCCGCCGGTTTGTCGGCGTTCAACGCTTCTTCCCCCAGCTGCGCGACCGTTATGCCCAGAAGGTAGGCGGCCTTTTCCAGAAAGCGCCCGGTTCCCGCCGCGCATTTGTCAT
>JAITOE010000056.1 GCA_031290135.1 Eubacteriales Family XIII. Incertae Sedis bacterium | reverse complement strand
CGTCGGTTATGGTCACGGTCCCGTCGCCGTCAATGTCGCCGGAGCCGGGCGCGCCCGTGCCGCCCGCAGCCTTGACGACTGTGACGTCCGTCACCCATTTCGGCTGCTTGTCGCCGGATTTCGTGTGATTGGCGTAGTCGTCCTCGCTTTGCCCGAAGATAAAGCGGTATGTGTTGAGCGCGTCGCCCGCTCCCGGTTCGCCGGTTTCAGACGCGTTGCCCTTGACGACGAAGAACGGTAAGATCTCCGTTTTCCCCGCGTCCGAATCTGACATGATGGCCGGGTAGTAATAGCGTGGGACGCCCATCAGCTCGTCGTAGGTGAAATCCGTCACCGCGTTGTCAATGCTTGTCAGCCGCAGCGTGTCGCCGCTCGCAAATGTAAGCCCGGCGTCAGCGAGCAGCGTCGCCAGCGTCACGGCAAGGTCTGCCCGCCCGGTCATCGGGACGGTTTCCGTCGCCCAGCCGCTGTAGTACACGCTGGCGACCGCTTTCGCCGTCATCTGCCCGCGCGTGTATTCGGCTTTTGTCACGGGAGTGCCCGCCTGGCCTGTTCCCGCACCGTTATTGCGGCATACTGCTCAATCAGCGTCACGGAAACGTTGCTTTCGGGCATGGTGAAGCCGTAGCGCCCGGCTCCCAGGTCATTCAGGTCCGGGACCGCCGGATCCAGCGTGACTCCGCCTATGGAAGCGGTGTTCGCCCCTGCCGCTTTGTTTACCGTTATGAACACGGTATTGCCGGCCGCGTACCTGCCTTCGGAATACCCCGACGATTCAGCCGTCAGCGTCCATATCGGGTCCAGGCCGGACGGAAGCCCCAGCGTGTAGAGATCCGTGCCCGTCACGTCGTTTTCAAGGACGACTTCTATGGACACGCCCCTGCCCGGCATAGTGAACGTAAACATCGTGCCGCTTACTTCCGTGATGGCGATCCTGTTTCCGGCCTTGTCCGTCACCGTGACCTTATACACGCGTTTGCCGGATTCAGGAACCACGGTGACCGTGACCGTCGTTCCCTGCTCGGCCTTGGCCACGTCCGTTGACGCCGAGGACGCGGGCGTCCCGCCGATGATCTCCGGCGCGTCAACGGCGTATTCCTGCCCGCCGGGGGCGGATGTCCCTGCCTGCCAGTAAAGAACCGGGTAGCCGCCGTTGAGGCTGTCTTCGTCCGCGGCGAAAGTGCCGTTGCTGTTGAGCAGCGCAAGAACGCCGGCGCCCTTTAGCTCGTCCGCCGTGACTTTCGTCGTATAGGCGGTTTCATAGGCAAGCGGGTTGTTTTTGTACACGATGGACCAGTACGCGTAATCCGGGTGCGACGGTTCGCCCTGCGGGAGCATTCTCTCTAAATAGAAGCAGTTCTCATACCGCATGGTGCTGGCGTCCGTCGCCTGGTTGCCGCCCGAAATGTTGGCAACCGCGTAAACCCCGCTGCTCCCGATGTTGTCCGAACGGAAGCTGATGAGGCCCGTGGTATAGCAGTTGGTGATCGCCGTCGTGCCGGCCGCCCTGCCTTCCTCCAGCCCCGCGATTCCGCCGATTCCCCGGACATGTCCCGTTGACCAGTGGGAGCAGTAAATCTCTCCCGTGTTGTAGCAGCTGTCAATGGTGCCGCCCTCGGATTTGCCGGCGATGCCGCCTATGTACACCTTGCCGAAGCTCACGCCCGTGATCTTTCCGCTGTTGAAGCAGGCTTTCACGTCCGCCTCGCCGAACTGGCCGCCGATGATGCCGCCCACGTACTGGTAGCCGAGGATGTCAACGGTGTTCGAGCAATTTGTGATCTCGGCGGAGGCCTTGATCGTGTATTTTCCGGCATCGACCCCGACTTCCCATTCGCCGTTGTCAACGCGCCCGATGATGCCGCCGACGCGCCCGGTTGACCGTTCCATGTCGGTATGGGTTATCCCGCCCCGGTTATGGCAGTCGTCGATTACGAGATGCCCGATCGCGTCCGCCACGATGCCGCCTACGAAATCCCCGCTGGCCGTGAGCTTGACGTAGTTCGTGACGCCCGTAATAGTGCCCTTTGCCTGTGCGGCGATGCCCGCCACGGAGCTTCTCGCGTTCACCTCGCCATAAACGGAGAGGTCTTTTAGCGTGCCCGTGGAGCAGCCGAACAGCGCCGCGTAGCTTAGCGCCGGGTCTTTGATGTACAGTCCTTCGATTGCGTGTCCGCTGCCATCGAAAATGCCGTCAAAGGGCTTGGCATAGGAGCCTATCGGCGTCCAGGGCTTATCCGCAAGGTCAATGTCGTTGCCGAGCATCACCGTCTTGCCCGTGAAGTCCCTGCCCTCGTTTACGAGCTTCGCAAGGCCCGCGAGCTGTTCCGGCGCCGTGATGACGAAAGAGGTCTGCGAATCATCGTACCAGTCCGTGTCCGGATCCCAGGGCTGAACCGCCGAATCCGGGTCGTCCGGCGTCAGATCCTCGATGTTTATGGTGATTGTCTGGCCCGTGTAGTAGGTCACGGTGTTGCTGACGGATCTTTCCAAGTAGCCCAGCCTGTAAGTGTAAGGCAGGCCCATCCCGAAATAGTAGCGGATAAGCAGAGCCGTCCCTCCCGTTTCCGTGTAATAAGGCTCTATCGGCACACCGTATCCGTCAAGCACCGTCAGCACGGCATTTTTGGATTCAAAGCGGTGCGGTCAATGAGAATGTCCACGTCGCTGTCGTCGGTGGCCTCGCCGCGAGCGTAGGAGCCAAACAGATACACAGTCGGCAACTGATATTTGATTGCAATGGGCGCGTCCATCGTTGCGAACGTATCGAAGCAATGCAGCGCATGTAAATTGTTTCGTCGCCTGTATGGCGGGGCCGGCTCCGTTGGCACTGGGTTGCTTCGTCGCTTCGCTCCTCGCAATGACGGAAGCCGCTTCGCTCCTCGCAATGACAGAGGGAGTACTGCGGCAAGAAATAGTGATCCTACATACCCAAGATTCATAACAGTAACGATTATTTAAATAAAAAGTGAAAAGTCGAATTCCGTTTTCGATATGTCGAATCTGCGTACAAAAATTAAGGGCGGCGCCGCCCCGCCGCTTAATCAAGTTTGTGCTTCATTTGTCTTTACCGAGCTGTGCGCGAAGTTCGGCAATTATCGCCGCTTGCTCCGCAACGGCCGCGTCCTTGTCGGCGAGTGCCGCGTCCTTGTCGGCGAGTGCCGCGTCCTTGTCGGCAACCACGCCCTGCCATTTAGCATCAGCGTCAGCGGTTGCTTCGCGCCGGGCGTTCGCCAGCGCCGAAGCCTCGTTGTGGCGGGCAAGGTCGCGCAGACGTTCCATCTCGCGGAATTCATCCGAGGCTGAAACGGCGCGGTAGGCTCCTATCGCCTGTTCCATGACCGGCACGTCCATTTCCTGAATCTTCATGATGTCCTCCTCCGTCTTCGCCCCGAACAGCGCGAGCCACAGTTTAAGTTCGCCGTCCGCACTTGTTGGCTCCGGTATTTTCGGAAGCTCGAAATAATGCAGCGACATCCTGTCCGTCAGCGGTGTGCCGCGCTTCGCTTCCAGCGGCAGGAACTCCGAATGGAAGTCCTCCGCGTCGAACATCGGGAAGTCCACGATGCTCAGCACGACGACGCGGGGAAGCTCGGCGTAGCCATGTCCCGCCTGGAGCGCGGATGAGTATTCCCGCGCCCACAGGTACAGGGAACGCTCCGCGTAGTCGTGCTCATCGGCGACCTGGACCTCCAGATCCACCCGCCGTCCGTCAACTTTCATGTTGACGTCGAGCCTACAGAATTTGTCGCCGAGCAGGTCCGGCGGTATCTCGGCGTTCGTCACCTCGAACTCCGTTATGTTGCCGTAAGGTATGCCCAGCAGCTCCGCGACCAGCCGCCTGAGCAGCTCCGGGTGCTGCACGAAGACCATCTTGAACAGGATGTCGTTGGTGAGCTTGTATCTGAGTTCCGTCGTTCCTTTCGCCGCAGGGGCGCGTTTCTTTCCCATGTCTCTTCACTCCCATTATACGTGTTTTGCGGCGGGCGGTCAAGAAAAACCCCGTCCACGCCATTATGTAATTTATATCCATATTATACATTATGTGGATATCTATTGCAACACATATTTTTGGGCGCGAAGATTTGGCGGCGCCGCCCCCAGACGAACACTCCTTTAAATAATAACTTTTTATCTCAGCTTCGCTCAAAACTTCGCTCACGCTTCGCTCATTTTTTTATTCATCCGTCATTCAACCCATAAATTTTTTCTGCGGCGCGGACGGCGGGTTTTTCCGCGTTTTATTTGATTCTGCCGCCAATATTTTTCCTTTGCGACCTGTGGATAAGTCTGTGGGTTATTGGAAAACCAAGCTGCCGCATGTGGATAGTTTTCTTTCGGAAAAACTATGCATGTGTAATTGTATATTATTGTATTATTCGGCTCACGCCCAGTGTTTTCAACGTATTCACCGATGTATAAATATTCGCTTCTGTGAATAGCCGGTTTTGTCCCCTGCCTCCCGCGCCCGCAAAGCGCGGGTGTGGATAAATCTTCGGAGCCCGCGGCTGTCCGGCTGACCTGGTCTTTGCCCCCACACCCGCCTGCCGGCTTTGCCGGAGGACTTACTTCTAAGCTACGCCATGATCACTGCCCGCCTTGCGGATCAGCTTACGTGGGTCCTTTTGCCCGTAGCTGGCCTGGACTTTCAACCACAGACCCGGACAGCCGCGGAATCCGAAGAATCATCACTGCCGATGGCAAACACCGCGAAGTACACCTGCCCGGCGCCCGCCGAAAGAAGCGCTTCGGCGCAGGCCTCGACCGTGCTGCCCGTCGTAAAAATATCATCCACCAATAGGATGCGCTTGCCGCTTACCTGCCCCGCCTTGTCCGGTGCCACGGCAAAGGCGCCTTTCACGTTCGCGTTCCGCTCTTCCGTCCCCAGCCGGCTCATGGCCTCCGTGCGCCGCGTCCGGAGCAGGACGTCCCCGGCATAGGGCAGCCCCCGCTTTTGCGCAAGCGGTCTGCCCGCCAGGTCGGCCTGGTTATAGCCCCGCTTCCGTTCTTTCCTGCGGTACATGGGAACCGTAAGGACCAGATCCACGCCGGGCAGTTCCGGGAGAAGCCGGTCATATAAAATCCGCGCGATCTTTTCGCCGTAATAGGCGCGTCCCCCGTACTTGAACCTGCGGACGACCTCCCGCCCGCTGCTGTAAGCAACACAGGCAAAGCCTTTTTCGAAGGCGCGTTCCCCGTCCGCGCAGGCGCCGCACAGCGCCGGTTCCGTGCCCTGCGCCGCCGCCCCGTTTAAAATCGTGCCGCATTTGCCGCAGTTTTTGCCCGTCGCCCATATGAAATTCCCCATGCAGGCGTCGCAGAGGGCGTAGGGGCGGGATTCGTCTATCAGGTTCCCGCAGGACATGCAGTATATGGAAGAGGGGTAGAGCCATTCCAGCGCTATTCCGTAGGCCCGGCGGGCCGACGTCCGGAGCGCCGGGCGGACCAAAGCCCACGCGGCCAGCGCTTTTTCCCATACGTGTTTCATGATTCGCACCATTCTGCCGCCGCGGCAAATAAATTGCCGCTTGCAGAAACAAATCCTTTCTTAAAAATCAGGGCAGGTTCCAGAACGCTTCGCCGCCCGAACCGTTTTGCGGCAAAAAAGCGCGCAGCCGGGGACAGAGACCCGAAAAACGTTCTTTTATCTGGTTGTTGTCCACCATGACGCGCATGCGGTTTTCCATGCCCACCAGGATCACGGCGCGTTTCCCCCGCGTCACCGCCGTGTACAGCAGGTTCCGGGTCGCCAGGACCGGGGGGAACCACGTGACCGGCATGAGGACCAGCGGGAATTCGCTGCCTTGGCTCTTGTGGACGGTGACGGCATAGGCCAGCTCCAGTTCGTCCGTCTGCGTGAAATCATACTCCACAAAGCGGTTGTCGTCGAAAACCACCGTGATCAAGCCGTTTTCCGCGTCTAAGGCACGGATGAAGCCGACGTCTCCGTTGAAAACGCCCTCCCCCTCTTCCGCGCCGTCCGCCTTTCGCCACGCCATCCGGTAATTGTTGCGGGTCTGCATCACCTTGTCGCCCTCGCGCAGCGTCCGCTCCCCGAACGTCCGTTCGCTCCGCCCCGGCGCCGGCGGGTTCAGGATGGCCTGCAGCATCTTGTTTAAATGGGCGCTTCCCAGCACGCCTTTGCGCACTGGCGTCAGCACCTGCAGGTCTTTCAGGATGTCGCAGTCGGCGTAATATTTCGGCAGCCTCGTGGCGCAGAGTTCTTGCAGGGTTTCCAGGATGTGTTCGTCGTCGTTCCGCTGCACCAGAAAAAAATCCCCGCCCCGGCTGTTGAACTCCGGGTATTCGCCCCGGTTGATCCGGTGGGCGTTCACGATGATCGAGCTTTCGTTCGCCTGGCGGAATATCTCCGTCAGCCTGACGGAATAAATAAGCTCGCTGTCCAGCATGTCCCGCAGCACGTTGCCCGCGCCCACGGAGGGCAGCTGGTCCGCGTCGCCCACGACGATGAGCCGGGCGCCCGACGGAATGGCCTGCAGCAGCCCTTTCATGAGCATGATGTCTATCATGGACGCCTCGTCAACGATGACCGCGCCCAGCGGCAGCGGGTTTTCCGCATTTTTGCCGAAGCGCATCGCGTCATCGTTCTCGGAATAGCAATATTCCAGCATCCTGTGTATGGTGGAGGCTTCGTGCCCCGTCGTCTCGGTGATGCGCTTGGCGGCCCGTCCCGTGGGCGCGGCGATCCCCGTTTCGATGCCGCCGCTTTTCAAAATGGCGATGATCGAGTTGATGATGGTCGTCTTGCCTGTCCCCGGCCCACCCGTTATGACAAAGACGCCGTGGTCCAGGGATTCCCGCACGGCGTATTTCTGGTTTTCCGACAGGCGGACGCCGGATTCCCGCTCCGTCATGTCCAGCAGGTTTTCCACATCCGCCTGGAGCGTCCGCAGCTCCGCCCTTTCTAAGCGTATCAGATCTTTGCACACGCTCTGCTCCGCCACGTAGTAGGCTTCCAGAAAGACCACGGGGCGGCCTTCCAGGTTTTCAATCTGCAGCTCGCCTTCAAAAACCATTTCCGGCAGACATTCCTCGATGTCGTCACGCGATACGTCCAGAAGCTGCGCCGCCTTGTCCAACAGCAGCGTTTTCGGGATGAAGGCGCTTCCGTCGTTCACATGGTACCACAGGATGTATTTGATCCCGCTTTGCAGGCGGAAGACGCTGTTTTTGTCGATCCCCATCTTCATGGCGATGCTGTCCGCCGCCCGGAAGCCCATCCCGTGTACGTCGCCGATCAGCCGGTACGGGTTTTCCCTGACCGCGTTTATGGTATCCGCGCCATATGTCTTGTAAAGCCGCATGGCGGCCGGCACCGACACGCCGAATTGCTGGAAATACAGGCTGACTTCCGCGAATTCCCTGTGCTGCCGGAACGCCTCGCATATGTCGGCCGCCTTTTTGGGGCCTATCCCGCTGATCTCCGTCAATTTGTGAGGTTCCTCGTCGATCACGCGGAGCGTGTCCGTGCCAAACGCCTCCACGATGAGGGCTGCCCGTTTTTTCCCCACGCCTTTCAGCGCTCCGGAAGCCAAAAATGACGCGATGCCTTCGTCCGTGTCGGGCATTTCCTCCCTGTATTCCGAAAAAGAGAACTGGCTCCCGTAGGCCGGGTGTTCCTTCCAGACGCCGCCCAGCCGGAACGTCCGTCCCGCCGAAGCGGCGGGCAGATGCCCCACTGCGGTGAAGCTGTCTTCCGCGCCCTGAAAAACGCCTACCGTATAGGCGCTTTCCGCGTTGTGGTATACCAATTCTTTTAAGGTCGCCGTTTTTTCTTCCATGTGTTCATCCGTTTTGGCGGTCATTCACCCCGGCTGCGGGGCGGGCGCAACTATTCAAACATCCGCCCGGTATATCGGGTTTGCCTTTCGAAGAGACATCCCGGCGGGACTGCCCCCAAGACGGACACAGGCTTTGAACAGTAACGGGCGGGCGCAATCACTCCGCCGGCATCCCGAAACCACGCGGCCTGTATAGCCTCCTGTTCTCCAGCGTCCGCACCTTCTCGGAGAAACCGCCCGGCGGCGCCGCGTTCAGCGCCGCTTGCATATCGTACATGCGCGCGTCCACGATGTCCAGATAATGCAGGATCTCCGCTTCCGGGAAGAGCGGCTTTTTCGGGCTGCCGAATTCCGGCTCGTAGTGGTGAGAAAGGATCATATGCTCCAGCATGACGGCCTTTTCCTCCGGGACGCCCAGCTCGGAAGCCAGGCGGGCTATCTGCTTGACGCCCTGTATCAAATGCCCCAGCATCTGCCCCTCAAACGAATATTCCGACACGATGCCGTCCGTGTCGGCGATCATTTCCGTCAGCTTCTCCATGTCGTGTATGATGACCCCCGTTGTCACGAGATCCCGGTTCAGGTTCTCGTACACCTGGCAATACCGCTCCCCCATCATCAGCATCCGCTTCATATGGTACAGCAGGCCGCCCATTTCCGAATGGTGGTTTTTTGCCGCGGCCGGATAGTACATGAGCTTTTCCCGGTTTTCTTCCAGAATTCGCACGGAAATCCCCCGCAAGTCCGCGTCGCCGATGGCTTCCGCCCCCGCCAGCAGATATGCGTACATTTCCTCCGGTTTTTCCGGCGCGGCCTTGATGAAGTCCGAACGCTCGATCCCGTCCTGTTCCACGGCCTTTCGCAGACGGATGATTTTGAGCTGACGCATGCCGCTCCATTCCGTCACAATCGCCTTGACCTTCAGGACGTCCCCTGCCTGTATTTCGTTGAGCGACGGCAGTTCCGTGTCCGCTACGTCCCATTTTTTCGCCGTGATTTCCCCGGTGTTGTCCGCGAGCAGCAAATCCAGATACTGTTTTTTGTTGGAGCCTATTTTAACGGCGAGCATCCGTACCATAAAAAAACCGACGATTTCTTCATCCGTTTTCAGCCGCTCCACGCAATGTTCTTTCATGAATTCCGTGTTTCTCCTTTCCCCCTGCGCCCGCAAATGCCGCGCGCGTTCCCCTCATACTATTACAGTATAGCCGCAAGCCGGCGGGATGTCAATGTTTTTTCCATTTTTTTCCACGGTTCTGGCTTTTGGGAAGAGCTGGCGCCATAGAAAGGCCGCTTGGACATATGCCAAACAAAAAATCGATTGACTCAATATCGTTATCGTTATTTTGATGATCATGCCGTGATGAGCACGCAGTACTGCGGTTTACGGCAAGGGGTTTTCGCAGCGGAGGCAGAAAATATGCCGCATGCTGATGGCAGGGCTTCCGTGAGGCCCGATACCGAAAAAACCCTCGGAATCATTGAGATTCCAAGGGTTTCCACATGGTACGCCTGACACGGTTCGAACGTGCGGCCTTCAGAGTCGGAGTCTGACGCTCTATCCAGCTGAGCTACAGGCGCATGTCACACGGCCCGGAACACAATGCGTGCCTTGCGCTTCGCCGTGCGCTTATTTACGGCACTCTTCTATATTATGGTCTAAGCGGCAAAACGTCAAGAACTTTTTTCCGGGAAAAACACCAGATCGCTCCACAGTGTATTTTTATGGGGTTTTGCGCCATAAAATATGTCTATTCGTTGCATAAAGTCCATATAACAAAAATAATTGCGGCATTTTCAATTTTTTTTCATATATCTCTTGATATTTATATCGTAATTTAATATAATATGCTTATAGTTGCGATTGCCGTGGTGAAAATATACCTTACGCTTTAAATGAGTGTTAGTTTCAATTTTGGACGGATCCAAGATTGAAGATTGAAATAAAGTTGAAATAAAACACTTGAAATCACCAAAAATATTTGATATTATAGAGGTGTTATATACTTTGCGGGTGTAGTTCAATGGCAGAACACCAGCTTCCCAAGCTGGATACGAGGGTTCGATTCCCTTCACCCGCTCCAAAACATTTTATGGCGGGACAGTTGGCAGACCGGGAAGCAGACAGAAAGACTCGCCGGGGGTGACGTAAAAAACGGGCCGCAGCCATTGTGCGCGGTTTGTCCGGGCCAGGGGGGCGCGAACAAGCTGCTGCATGATTTCGGTTCGCACATGTAGAGCCGTACCGCGCCAAACGGCGGGCGGCGAATTAATGAAAAAGGGGTGAAAGGGGAATGCAACTTCAAATTACGACGGACTATGCCATCCGCATGATAGGTTATCTGGCACAGCACAAGGGGGAGCTTGTAACCGCCAGAAACATGGCAGGTGAGCTGGGAATAACGTACCAATATTCCATGAAAGTAATCAATCAACTGAAAAAGGGAGGTTTCATTTGTTCGGTACAGGGGTGTAACGGCGGTTATCATTTAACGGAGGAAGCCGTCAAGGTGTCGTTTTATGATATCATCTGTTTGATGGAGGGCGAGATTCACCTGAACCGCTGCTTAGCTTCGGACCGCTTTTGCAGCCGCGACGCGACAAGCTACTGTGAAATCCACAAAACGTTCCAGAAGCTGCAAGATCAGCTGATTGACGCGCTGAAGCAGCAGCAGGTCATGGATCTTTGGAAGAGGGAAGCCGCCGCCAAGTCCGCAGTGGCGGTCTGACAAACGTCCGGCAAGCGCCGGGGCAAGCGTCCGGCAAGCGTAAATTTCGCTGTAGTTCCGGAAATGAATGTGCTATAATGGCTTTGGCTGTTATAGCACTTTTTTATGGGCGCGGGCATGGCGTGAAACCGTCCCCCGCGCTGACTGACCGGGAATCCGGGGGAACGGGAGGGACGCGGTGAGAGCGGTAATAACGGTAATCGGCAAAGACATGGTGGGGATTCTGGCAAAGGTCAGCACGACCTGCGCGGAGGCCAACGCCAACGTGATAGAAGTGACGCAATCCGTGCTGCAGGAGTTTTTTGCCATGGTCATGCTGATTGACATGGCGAAGATGGACTGCGAACTGGCGGAACTTCAGGAAAAACTGAAGCAGAACGTGGACGGCATGACGATCCATGTCATGCACGAGGATATTTTTAATTCCATGCACCGAATTTGAGCACCTAACCCGGTTTCTGAAAGAAATCGTCGGTAGGTGCCATGCAAGGCTCTCCAAAATCTATGATTTTGTGAGAGCTACTGCTGAAGCAAAACAGGAGGCATTATGCTGAACATGACCGACATCATGGAAACGATCACCATGATACAGGAGGAAAATCTGGATATCCGGACCATCACCATGGGCATTTCTTTGCTGGATTGCTGCGACGGCAACCCGGAAACGTCCTGCGAAAAAATATACAAGAAGATTTACGGCTGTGCGCGGGATCTCGTTAAAACGGGAGACGGGATCGAGCAGAAATACGGCATCCCCATCATCAACAAGCGCATTTCCGTCACGCCCATGGCTATTTTGGCGGGCGCGTCTGGCGGCGACCCGCTCCGCTACGCACAGGTGCTTGACCGGGTGGCGGGCGACGTGGGCGTCAATTTCATCGGGGGCTTCTCCGCCCTCGTCCACAAGGGCTTTTCGCCGGGCGACCGCGCGCTGATCCGCTGCATCCCGGAGGCGCTGGCGGCGACGGAGCGCGTGTGCGCGTCGGTGAACGTGGGTTCCACCAAGTCAGGCATCAACATGGACGCCGTGGCGCTGATGGGCGCGATGATCAGGCAGGCCGCGGAGCGGACGGCGGACAGACAGTGCATCGGCGCCGCGAAATTGGTGGTTTTCTGCAACGCGCCGGAGGACAACCCGTTCATGGCGGGGGCTTTTCACGGGCCGGGCGAGCCGGACTGCGTGATCAACGTGGGGGTTTCGGGGCCGGGCGTCGTGCGCGCCGCGCTGAAGAAGGCCGGGCCGGACTGCGACCTGACGGCGGTGGCGGAGATCATCAAAAAGACCGCGTTTAAGATCACGCGCATGGGGCAGATGGTGGGGAACGAAGCCTCGGCGAAGCTCGGCGTGCCTTTCGGGATCGTGGATCTGTCCTTAGCGCCCACGCCCGCCATCGGGGACTCCGTGGCCTATATTTTGGAAGAGATCGGACTGGATGTCTGCGGGGCACACGGCACCACGGCGGCGCTTGCCCTGCTGAACGACGCCGTGAAGAAGGGCGGCGTCATGGCTTCTTCCAGCGTGGGCGGCCTTTCGGGCGCCTTCATCCCCGTTTCCGAGGACGCGGGCATGATCGCCGCCGCGCGCTCCGGGGCGCTGACGGTGGAAAAATTAGAGGCCATGACGGCGGTTTGTTCGGTGGGTCTGGACATGATCGTGGTGCCGGGCGATACCCCCGCGGACGTGCGGGCTGCCATCATCGCCGACGAAGCGGCCAACGGGATGAACACCGGAAAAACGACCGCCGTCCGGATCATCCCCGCCATCGGCAAGGACGTGGGCGATGAACTGGAATTCGGCGGTTTGCTGGGCAGCGGCCCGGTGATGCGCCTGAACACGGCTTCGCCGTCGAAAATGATCCGGCGCGGCGGACGGATACCGGCGCCCGTGCAGAGCCTGCGGAATTAATACCGTTCTCCTGTTAAAATGTTGACGCGTTCGCGTAAACGGAGGGTTTCATGGTAAACATCGGAAACGACTGGGACGAGGTCCTGGCGGGAGAATTCGACAAAGAATATTATTTGGCCTTGCGGGAATTTTTAAAGAAAGAGTATCGCAATTATACGATATACCCGTCCATGCACGATATCTTCAACGCTTTGAAGTACACGCCCTATAAAGCCGTCAAGGCGGTGATCTTGGGGCAGGACCCCTATCACGGTCCGGGGCAGGCGCACGGGCTTTGTTTTTCCGTGCAGCAAGGCGTCCCGAAACCGCCCTCGCTCGTGAATATTTTCAAGGAACTGGACAGCGAACTCGGCATCCGGGCGCCCGCGCACGGCTGCCTTGCGGACTGGGCAAAACAAGGCGTGCTGCTCCTGAACACCGTCCTGACCGTGCGGGAGGGCGCCGCCAATTCCCACAAAGACAAAGGCTGGGAAACTTTTACGGACAGGGTCATTTCCCTGCTCGCCCGGCGGGAGGAGCCCATGGCATTCCTGCTATGGGGCGCCAACGCAAAATCCAAGGCCCCGTTGGTCGCCGGCGGCCAGCACTTAGTCCTGACCGCCGCCCACCCAAGCCCCCTCTCCGCGCACAACGGGTTTTTCGGCTGCGGCCACTTCACCCAAACAAACGCGTTTCTGGCGCAGTTCGGAGGCGGGGTTGACTGGGGGATTGGATCTTTATGAAACGAGACTTGGGCAAAACGCGGAAAATTAGCAAAAAAAGCGCGCCATCGTATGGGCGGCCTGCCTGCTGGGAGCGGTTCTCCTCGCCAAAACGGCGTTGAACGCGGAACTCACGGTTCGCCACTATGAGCTGCGGACGCCGAAGCTGCAAAGCGCGGTGCGGCTTCTCCTCATCACCGATCTGCATAGCTGCTATTATGGCGAAGGGCAGGCGGAATTGGTCCGTGCCATCGATCAGGAAGCGCCGGACGCGATTTTGCTCGGCGGCGACATCGCGGACGACAGCATCCCGATTTACAACACGGAGGCGTTGCTGGCCGCCGTCGCGGACCGGTATCCCTGCTTTTACGTCAGCGGCAACCACGAATATTGGAGCGGGGACATCGAGGCGATCAAAGATGTTTTCCGGGAATACGGCGTCGCCGTTCTGGAGGGCGAATACCTGAACCTTTCCGTCCGGGGGCAGACGGTCACGGTCTGCGGCGTGGACGATCCGGAAAGCGGGCGCTTCGCGGAAGATCTTTCGTCCGTTGCCGAATGTGTCTCGGCGGATCGCTTCACGGTGCTGCTGACCCACAGGCCGGAGCATATGGACCGCTATGTCGCCTATGGCTTTGATTTGGCGCTGGCAGGCCACGCGCACGGCGGGCTTTGGCGCATTCCGGGGGTTTTGAACGGGCTGTTCGTGCCGAACCAGGGGCTTTTCCCGAAATACGCGGGCGGGCAGTACGAAGAACAGCAGACCACGATGATCGTGAGCCGGGGCCTGGCGCGGGAGTCCACGCGCATCCCAAGGATTTTCAACCCGCCGGAGCTGGCGGTGGTGGATCTTTTGCCGCTCACGGCGCCAGACAGCTCCTCCGGCTGACGTCCAGCACGGCCAAGGGACGGCGTCCGAGCCGCTCTTCAAAAATCTCCAGCAGCGCGTCGGTGCCCTGCGCCTGCCTGAATTTCATTTCATCTTCGAAAACCGGCAGCACCTGATAGATGTTTACGATGCTTCCGTCCGGCATTTCGCAATACGAAGCCGCCTCTTCAAACGCAACGGGGTCGATCAAAAGCATGCAGGAAAACGCCAGGTTTTTCGCCACAGGCTCTTCTATAGGCACCATGTGTCCCCAGCCCAGCCACATTTCTTTCTCTGCGGGGATGTGGGCGAGGATGCGCAGCCATTCTAACGGCCAGCGCCATTTGTCGCCTGATTTTTCGGGGTTCCAGCTCGACGGCAGGCAGAACATCAGTTCCGCCCTCTCCAGCTCGCAGTCGATGAGATCCTGCGGCACGTCCATGACAAAGGCGCCCATCCCGATGGTGACCAGCGTGTAAAAAGGCCTCCCCGGCGCCGGATCAAGGATCGCTACGTCCGCCCGGACGTCCTGCGCATACGGCTCCCGCAGCACTTTTTTTATGGTTCCGAAGCGGGCTTCCACATGCGCGCGGAAGATCGCCGCCTCTTTTTCGCTGTAACAGTGCGCGGGCGGGTCAAGCCTGCTGCTGAAAAGCTGTATGATCTCTTCTTTCTTCATCTTCGCATCCTGGTGGTGCTATGAATCTCAGGTATACGGCAGCAAAGCTGCCATATAAGGTTCGCTGCGGTTCAGCCGGCTAAGCTCCGGACTGCCGAGGCGATGTCCGCCGCTGTCATCCCGTACTTCTGCAAAAGCTCCGGCGGCTTGCCGGATTCCCCATAGGTGTCTTTCTGCCCCACGAACGCAATCCTGACAGGGCAATGCGCCGCCGTATACGCCGCGACGGCGCCGCCCAGGCCGCCGATCACCGAATGTTCCTCCGCCGTTACAAGGCCCTTCGTCTCCGCCGCGGCCTTTTCGATGATTTCGCCGTCTAACGGCTTGATCGTGTGCATGTCGATCACGCGCACGTCCACCCCCTCCGCCGCCAGCGTCTCCGCGGCGGCGAGCGCCTCGCCGGTCATGAGCCCCGTCGCGATGACCGTATAGTCCTTGCCGTCCCGCAGGCATTGCCCCCTGCCGACCCGGATGTCCGCATCGTCCGCGTAGAGAACCGGAACCGCCAGACGCCCCAGCCTCACATAAAACGGCCCGTCCGTCTCAACGGCCTGCTCCAAAAGCTTCTTCGCGGAATTCGCGTCGGACGGATTCAGGACGGTCATGCCCGGCACCGTCCGCATCAGCGCGATGTCCTCAAAGGTCTGGTGGCTGGCGCCGTCCTCCCCCACCGAGATGCCGGCGTGGGTCGCGCAAACCTTCACGTTCGCGCGCGTGTAGCCTATCGAATTCCGGATGATTTCAAACGCCCTGCCGGAAGCGAACATGGCGAAGGTGCTGGCGCAGACCACCTTGCCAGAAAGCGCGAGGCCCGCGGCCACGCCGTAAAGGTTCTGTTCGGCGATCCCCATGTTGAAGAAGCGGTCCGGATACGCCTTCGCGAAACCCGCCGTCATCGTGGATTTCGAAAGATCCGCGTCCATGACGATCAGGTTTTTCTTCGTTTTGCCTTTTTCCACGAGGAAATCCCCGTATGCCTGTCTGGTTGCCATTTTATCCGCCATTACAACGCACCTCCCAGCTCCGCCAGCGCTTTCCGCGCCTCTTCCTCCGTAGGTCCCTTGCCGTGCCAGCCCGCTTCGTCCTCCATGAACGAAACGCCCTTGCCTTTGACGGTTTTCGCCAGAATGGCCGTGGGTTTCCCCTTGCATGCCCTCGCTTTTTTAAACGCCTCCGTGATTTCCGGGATGGAATGTCCGTCTACCGTCAGCACGTTGAAGCCGAAGCTGCTGAATTTCCCGTCTATGGGGGCGACTGTCATGACGTCGCTGTTTCTTCCGTCGATCTGCAAGCCGTTCCAGTCGATGATTGCGCAAAGGTTGTCCAACTTATAATGCCCCGCCGCCATCGCGGTCTCCCAGACAAGCCCTTCTTCCAGCTCCCCGTCGCCGAGCAGGACGTACACTCTGCCGCCGCCGTCCATCCGGGAAGCCAGCGCCATTCCCGCCGACACGGAAAAGCCCTGTCCCAGCGAACCCGTTGATATTTCCACGCCGGGGGTCGTCTTCACGCTGGGATGCCCTTGCAGCATCGCGCCCAGCTTCCTGAGTTTCCAAAGCTCTTCCTTGGGGAAAAACCCTCTTTCCGCCAGGGCGCCGTACAGCACCGGCGCGGCGTGTCCCTTGGAAAGGACGAATTTATCCCTGTCGCCGCGTTTCGGGTCCGCCGGGTCAATGTTCATTTCGTCAAAGTACAGGACGGTTAGAATCTCTGCGGCGGACAGGGACCCGCCCGGATGCCCGGAGCCTGCGAAGTACACCTGTTTCACGATGTCGATGCGGATTTCGTTCGCGATCTTTTTCAAATCTGCTGCCATGTTTCCCTCCTTCGTAGTTGCTGTTATGAATCTTATATACCCTCACGTCCCCTCGCGTTTTTTCCCGCCGGGCGCGTAGAACAGGACGCGGAGCATGAACAGCGGAAGCACGGCCATCCGCCCTATCCGCCTGGGCTGCTGCGCCAGACGGTACAGCCACTCAATCCCGTGTTTCCTGAAAAACAGGGGCGCCCGTTTGAGCGTTCCCGCCCAGATATCCAAGCTCCCCCCGACTCCGATGGCAAGCCGCGCCGTGAATTCCGCCTTATGCGCGCTGATAAAGCGCTCCTGCCGGGGCGAACCCATCGCCACGCAGAGAAAATCCGCGCCGCTCGCGTTGATTTCCGCCACGATCCCGGCCTCTTCCTCCGGGCCGAAGTACCCGTTGCGCGTTCCCGCCGTCTTCAGCGCCGGAAACCTAGCGCGCATGTTCTCCGCCGCCTTTTCCGCGACGCCCGGCGCGCTTCCGAGAAAATAGACCGATTTGCCGTTTTCCGAAAGCCAGGCGAGGATGCGCGAGAGAAAGTCGATCCCCGTCACGCGTTCCCGCAGGGGGACGCCCAGAAGCCGCGACGCGTATACCAGTCCGATCCCGTCCGGAAGCACCAGCTCCGCGCCGCTGATGATCGCCTTGAGGACGGGATCCTTCGACGCGCTCCACAGAATTTCGGAATTCGGCGTCACGATCTGGCTGCACCCTTCCGTTTCCATCAGCTCCGCAAACGTCGTCATGGCTTCGTCGGCGGAAACCATATCGACTGGGCTTCCCAAAATGCGGATGCGCCTTACTGTTTCAGGCGTTTTCTTCATCGGCTCCCCCCTTGTGAACGGACGGCGACATGATTTCCTTGATCATTTCTTCGTTCGTGTCTAATTTTTTTATCAAAGCCGCGATATTTTTGCGGACTTTCGCCTGAACCTTGTGGGTGTCCCGCATGGTTTTCTCGAACTCTTCTATGAAATAATCGCTTTTAAAGTCGTAGACCGCCGACATGGCTTTCAGTCCGAGCGAATGCATGAACGAATTGATCTTAGGGTCATAGGAAACCGCGATCATCGGCACGTCCATAACCGCCGCGTAGATCAGCGCGTGGAGGCGCACGCCCACCAAAACGTCCACGTTTCCGATGAGCGAAAGCATTTCGTCCGTCAGATATTTGTGTTTTATCGCCAAAACCGTTCCGGCGAGACGCTTTTCTATTTCTTCAAGCACCGGGAGATCTTCCGAATAATAGAAAGGAATCAGCAGGATCTGGGCGTCGAATTCCGTCCGCAGGCGCTGTATGGACAGGCAAAGTTCGTCCACAAACTCGCTTTGTATTTTTTTTTCCCGTATCGCGAAGCCCACCAGGGGGCGCCCCGCCTGTCTGAAAAAGCCCTCCCGCGCGAGAATTTCCCTGCCTGTGGCCGGGTCGGCGGGTTTGATGCGCAGCACCGGATCCGCCGTTACGACGACGTTCTCCGGGGGGACGCCGATTTCCGCCAGAAGCTCCCCCGATTTTTCGTCCCGGACGACGATGCCTGCCGTGCGCCGCAGCGTCCACGCGGTCAGGCTCCGGTTCAGGCCGGAGCTGATGGGACCGATGCCCTGGCTGTATATGAACACCTTTTTTCGGAACAGGAACGCAAGCCATATGACGGCGAGGTAGTACAGGATGCTCTTTCTGCTGGTCGCGTCCTGCAGGAGGCTCCCGCCGCCGCTGATCAGCAGGTCGCAGCGGCGCACGGCGCGGATGATGGCGCCTGCGGAGCGCCTGTCCGCGGCGCCCACCTGATGCTTCTCCGCCGTGGCGGCCGGGTTCTGCGAAAGCACCGTGATTTCGATGTCCGGAAGCCGCGCGCGCAAATTCTCGACCACCGCCGTCAGGATGGATTCGTCGCCTATGTTGTTGAAACCGTAATATCCGGAAATAAGTGCTTTCATGCAACCTCGCTTGTTTCAATTGTCGCTGCGAGCGGGTCGAAGCAGTCCAGTGCATATGGATTGCTTCACGGTGCGCTTCTCGCAATGACGGAATGGTAACGCCCGCCCTGTGGCTACGTCCTTCGTTCCGCAATCTTACTCAGGCCGACATTTTCCGCAAGTAATAATCCGCGATTTTCCCGTACAGCCGGAGCAGGGCGTTGAAAACCAGAATGGCGACGATGCCTATGACGAGGCCGAACGCCACGGAATACGCGGTCCGGACAAATCCCAGATAGAGCGGCGTCCGGATGTGCATGAAGGTGTTGATCACGGAGGTGACGCCCACCACGCCGCAGACGCCGAACATGACGGTCCAGAAGCGCAGCCGGCGGCAGGCGGTGTAGGCCATCAGCATGATGGCGGGGAAGGCGAACAGGAATTCCTTGGTCCTGGGCCGAGCGAGCAAGAGTTCTTCCAGCTCATTCCTGAACAGCATTTCGACCTTGCTCACCTCCAGCACTTCATGGCCGGTCCGCAGGATGTAATAGACGCCCCCCGCCGCCAGGACAAGCGCCAAAAACACCATCCATACCTTGACGGAGGTATTCATCATTTCTTTGATATCGTGAAATTCCAGCCGTCCCGATTTTTGTTTCTTGCTGCCGAATCCGAAATAGGCTAAGTAAGCGACGGCGAAAAAGACGATGGGCAGGATCTGCGCGGCTTTCACACCCCGGAATATGTCTATTTCCAGCATGTAGTTCACGGATGAAATCGGCGCGGCGGTCAGGATGCCTCCCACGAGGGCTATGGCGACGGCGCCTATGAGCGTCACGATGGCAGCCGGAAAGACGAAGCTTAGGTTCACGCGGATTCTGTCCGCCCGGCCGTCGTGCGGCGGTCCGGCGGCGCCTGCGGATCTGTCGAAAAATTTCTTGGCCCGGTGCGTGAAGAAAACCGTGGCGAGGCAGGCGAAGATCATGGCATTTGCCAAGCTGGTGATCAGCCCCGTGAAATTCGGCGCCGCCCAGAACGCCCCCGCGGCGCATACGGCGCCCAGCCCGAACAGGATCCATTTCACGCGGCGCGGGAGGGGGAAGAACAGGTGCAGCAGCAGAACGCCTGCCGCCGCGCAGCCGAGCGCCAGGATCAGCCGCGCGGCCAGCGGTGCCTCATAAGGCTGCATCACCGATGCTTCCCCGTAGGCGATGCCGTGTTTCGCGAGCCGTCTTTCCAAGTTCGTGAACATCTCCTTGTATTCGTCCAGGTCGGTCATATAGGTGTGCAGGTCTTTGAATTCGCGGATCGGCTTGTAATAAATCAGACGGATGTTCCGCTCCGCCACCGCACGGAAGAGCGTGTTTTCAATTTCCTGTGCGCCTTCGTACCCATAATATTGATATCTGTATTGTATGTAATCCCAGACGGAGAAGACCCGCACCGTGTTGTAAGCGCTGGCTTCCGTGAGTTCCAGGACGCCGTGCTGCAGGATGTTCTGAAGCTGCGTCGTGTTTTCGATCAGGCCGAAAACGATGCCGTTGTCCGCCGCGTATTGTTCGATGCGCGCGATCCCGTCGTCGTAGCCTGGCACGCCTTCGCCGCCCACGATCATGTAATGGGGGGTTATTCCGTATTTTTCGTAATCGGCGATCACGGCTCTGGCGTATTTTTCATCGTTCCAGGTGTCATAGCTCATTGTCCGGGGGATGATTTCCATGCCCAGCCCCTGAATAAGCGCCACCTTGTCAGGCAGCATCCCCAGGCTCAGGTATATGAGTTTGGAATCCGTGATGTCGATCAGCTCCTGAAAGCCGCCCCCCAGGGAGTTTTGCTTTTTGTAACGCGGCGTGTACAGGGTCATTTCGGGCGTTCCGTCCAGCAAGGCGTAGCCGCCGTCCGCTTCTGGAAAGAGAAGGACGCGGCCGCTCTCATAGCGGGCAAGCCCTTTCGCGACAAAATCGTAGGCTTCTTTGGAGCGCATGTCCACCATGACGTCGTATTTGTCGAAGGGAAGGCGATCCACGGCTTCTATCCACGCGGCGGGATATTTGCCGCGCCATCCGGCTTCTTTTGTCAAAACATCCATGATTTCGGCGGACACGGGAAGGTCTTCGCCGTCCATGAGGCTTCCCAGGCTCTCTTCGGCAAGCCCCACCTTTGTGATTTTCATTTCCTTGAACCGCTCCAGCCACAGGGACGTTGCCTCTTTTGACTGTCGGGCCATCGCGTCTATTTCCTGATAGTCCAGCACGATGTCATAGCTTTTGTTCGCGCTTTCCACGCCCATGCGGGCGCCGATGATGATCAGGCCGGACAAGAAAGCGGCGGCCATCAGGATCAGCAGGATCAGGTTGCTTTTGATAAATTCCTTGCATCCGGTCATTTTTTACTCCCCCGTTTCCGCTTCTTGCAGGCTGTATGCGCCCCGGATCAGAATCCAGACGTCCGTCACCGCTTCCACGCCGCGTCCGTCGTTTCTCGGAATCAAAAGCAGGTGGTTCTGCCCCACGGCAGCTCCGCTCATCAAATCCTGTCCGCTTGTCAGGTCGGCGACCCCGTTGTCCTCGCTCCCTATGGCGACGGCTTCCCCGCTCCGCAGGATGATCTCCGCGCCCTCGGCGCCCGTCAGCTTCCCGCCCGCTTTAATCTCCAGCGGCGTGAAGACGTTCTCCGTTTCCGCGAGCTTTTGGTCCACGTAGCTTTTCGTCACTAAGGGATCCCCCTCCGATCCGGGGGTTTCCCCGGCGCCCCAAACCGTTACCGTAACGCCGGCGACGGCCAGAAGTATAAGCAAAACCACGATTGCGCGCTTTTTCATAAGCCCTCCTTTTGTTACGCCGTCCGCATACCGCCCGTCATTTCCCGACGATCTCCTTGATCGCGAACGCGGTCATTTCCGCGACGTCCGCAGCCGTCATTCCATATTCCCCGTATTTTTCCGCAGCAAGGTCGCCTGCCCGTCCGTGTATGTGTACACCTGCGGCGGCGGCGTCAAAGGGCCGCAGCCCCTGCCCCGCCAAAGACGCGATGATCCCGGTAAGCACATCTCCGCTGCCGCCCGTCGCCATTCCCGGATTTCCCGTCCGGTTGACCATCATCTCCCCGTCCGGCGAAACCACCAGGCTGTCCGCGCCCTTCAGCACGGCCACCGCCCCCGTGATCTCCGCCAGTTTCACGGCTGCCGCGATTCTGGCGCCGCCGTCCGCTCCTATGTCCGCACCCAGAAGGCGCGCGGCTTCACCGGCGTGCGGCGTAACGACCGTCCTGCCCGCAAGCAGGCGCAGCTCCGCCTGAAGGCCCCGGTCCCCCGCAATTGCGTTCAGCGCGTCGGCATCCAGCACAAGCGTTCCTTTATATGTGCGCAGGATCATTCTGACTAAGGCCGCCGTCTCCCGCGTGTCGCCCAGCCCAGGCCCCGCCGCCGCCGCGTCAAAGCCTTCCGGGCAGCCTTCCGGGAAATCCCGCCCCATGCAGGTGGCCTCCGCCGCGCCGCCGTGCAGGACGGGAAACAAGGTTTCGTCTATGGAAATTTTTACCAGTCCGGCGCCGCTCCTGTACGCTCCCCGCGCACAAAGCACCGCCGCGCCCGCCATTCCCGGCGACCCGGCCACGATCAGAAGCCTGCCGTAATCTCCTTTATGGCTTCCCCTCGGCCGCAGCTTCAGGAGACCGCGCAGATATTCAGGCGTAATCACATGGTTGTCTGTCATTTGTTCATCCTAAGTTCAGCAGTAGCTCTCACAAAATCATAGATTTTGGAGAGCCTTGCATGACACCTACCAGCGGTTTCTTGCAGAAACCGGGTTAGGTGTTCAATACGATGGTTGCCAGCGAAAAATAGGTGATGCACGACACCAGATCCGTCAGCGACGAGATCATCGGCGCCGCCATGAGCGCCGGGTCTATGCCCACCCGCTTCGCCAGCATCGGCAGCATGCCGCCGATGCACTTCGCCATCGTTACGATGACCAGCATGGAAATGCACACGGTTGCCGCGACGACCAAGCTTTCCCGGTCCAACAGCAATATCTTGGCGAAATTCAGGCAGCTGAGGATGAATCCGATGGTAATGCTGACGCGCAGTTCCTTCCAGAGCACCCGCAGGGCGTCCCGCAGCTCCAGGTTGCCCACCGCCATGCCGCGGATGACGAGGGTCGCCGTCTGGGAGCCGGAATTTCCGCCCGTCCCCATGAGCAGCGGCAGATAGACCGCAAGGCTGATGACATTGGAAAGCAGCACCTCGAAGCTGCGGATGATGCTGCCCGTGACCATCGCCGAAATCATGAGGAAAATCAGCCACGGCAGCCGGTTCCACACATGCTTGAACACGCCGATGTCCATATATTCCGCGTCGCCCGAATCCAGAACGCCCGCCATCCTCTCGAAATCTTCGTTATATTCCTCTTCGATGACGCCGAAGATATCGTCAACCGTAATGATCCCCACCAGGCGTTTTTCGTTGTCTACCACGGGAATCGCCAGAAATCCATACTTTTTGAACATCTCCGAAACATCTTCCTGGTCGTCGTAGACGTTCACGTACACCATGTCCTCGTCCAGCATGTCGGCGACGCGGGCGTCGCTGTCCGCGATGACGAGCGCCCGCAGGGACACGATCCCGATGAGCTTCCTGCCCTGGTCCTTCACGTAGCAGGTGTAGATCGTTTCGCTGTCCATCCCGACCCGCTTGATATGCGCCATGGCGGCCTCCACCGTCATTCCCTTTTGCAGGCTGATGTAGTCCGGCGTCATGAGGCTTCCGGCACTGCGGTCCGGGTAGTTCAAAAACGTATTGATCTGCTTGCGTTCTTCCTTTGTCGTCTTTTCGAGAATCTTATCGACGATGTTCGCCGGCAGCTCCTCCAGCACGTCGATCATGTCGTCAAAATCCAGCTCGTCGATGATGTATTTCAGTTCCTTGTCGGTAATGACGTTGATGATCGCCAGCCGGTCGTCCGGCGGCAAATACGAAAACACCTCCACGGAGACGTCCTTCGGCAGCATGCGGAACAGGATGACCGCATATTCTATGCCCAGTTCTTCGATGATCTCTTCCAGAAGCTCCGCCGTATCGACTTCGTTGATCTTCAGGATTTCATCCCGTGCGCGGATGTATTTTTTCGCGTCCAACAGCGCGATGATTTCCGCCGAAATCTCTTCAAAGGTTTTTTCGTTTTCCATCGGGCCTTTCCCTTTCCGGCGAACCCGCATACGCCCACGCAGACGCTTCAAAGACCGTTTCAGCCTCTAAAGGCGACCTCCGAAAACCCCGCCGCACCCCCGGACGGTCTTTTTTCCGCCGGGCGTTGTTGGCGGAACCCGCTAATACCGCCAGTATCAGCGGAACCCGCCGCCTAGCCCGACGAAAAAAATCCTCTTCCGATGGCACAGCGGGGTTTTCGGAGGTCGCCTACAATTATACATTTTACGGCATGAAAAAGCAAGGGCGGTTTTCGCGGCCGAAAAACAGCCGAAAAGCGCCCTTCCGTTTGGTGACGGAACCCGCCGTGATTGACTGTTATGAATCTTAGGTATGAACGGCGACGCCCAAATATTTTCGCAATTTTTTTAACAGTTCATCCAAATCAAGCGGCTTGCCTATATGGTCATCCATGCCGGATTCGATGCATTTTTCAACGTCCTCACGGAACACGTTGGCAGTCATGGCGATGATCGGAATCTGTTTCGCCTCCGGATTTTCCAGCGCGCGGATGCGGCGCGTGGCCTCGTAGCCGTCCATTTCAGGCATCTGCACGTCCATCAGGATCATGTCGTAGCCCGGATCGTCTCCGTATTTTTTCAGGGCGTCCGCCCCGTTTTCCGCGCAGTCGATGGCCAGCGCGGTCGGCTCCAGAAGGGCAATCACGATCTCCCGGTTGATTTCCACGTCTTCCGCCAGAAGCACGCGGCATCCCGCGAAACAGCCCTCCATATCCGCTTCGCCGCCGTCCTCCGCGGAGGCTGCGCCCCCGAAACATTCATTCAGGCAATCCGTGACCGCCGACGGAAACAAGGGTTTTGCCAGAAACTTGTCCACGGCCGACCGCACCGTATCCTCGCCCATTTCATTCCATTCCGAGGTGGTGAGCATCACGGCGACGGGGCTGCCGCCGCTGTGTTTCTTGAGTTCGCGCAGGAATTCCCCTGCCTCCGCGCCGGCGCTTCTCCAGTCTATGAAATAGACGTCATAGGACTCCGTGTACGCCAGCTGCGCGGCCGCCTGCTCCGCGCTGGCCGCGATGTCGCCGGAAATGCCGCTCCCCGCGCATATGTTTTCGAAAATTCCCCCTGTTTCCGGAGTGCCGTCCAGCACGAACAGGCGCAGGTTTCCCCAGTCCACGTCCGGGTCCAGCCTGCGTTTCGTCTCCCCTGCCCCGCGCACCGCCTCCATGGTAAACGTAAATTTCGCTCCTTCGCCGAGCGCCGATTCTATCCATATCCTGCCGTGCATCATTTCCACGATGCGCTTTGAAATCGCGAGTCCCAGGCCGGTGCCGCCGTATTTTCGCGCGGTGCCGCTGTCCGCCTGCGCAAAAGAGTTGAACAGCTTCTCCTGCTGCTCTTCGCTGATCCCGATGCCCGTGTCGCTCACTTCTATCTGCAGGGTGCATACGGCGTTTTCTTCTTTCAGCAAACGCGCTTCCATCCGCACCGTGCCCTGGTCGGGCGTAAATTTCACGGCGTTGGACAGCAGGTTCGTGACCACCTGGGCAATGCGCTGGTCGTCGCCCCGCAGGACGCGCGGGATGTCTTTGTCGATGCGCACGTGAAAGGCCTGCTTTTTTTCCTGCATCCGGAAATTAATGACATTCGCCACTTTCTGAAGCATCTTTTCAAAATCGAAATCCACGGCGGACAGTTCCAGCTTGTTCGCCTCTATTTTCGACATGTCCAATATGTCGTTGATGACGCCGAGCAGATGCACCGACGCGCTCTCTATTTTATCCAAGCAATAGTCCTTCCTCTGTGGGTCGGGCGTGGATTTTGCCATGGCGGTCATCCCGGTGATGGCGTTCATCGGCGTCCGCATCTCATGGCTCATGTTCGCTAAGAATTCCGTCTTCGATTTTGCGTTGAGAAGCGCCGTTTCCCTGGCACGGATGAGATTTTGCGTCATCTCGTTGTGCACGAGGGCGTTCACCATCATCAGGCTCCCGGAACGCAGGATGCTTTCCTCTTCCTGCGAAAATTCGCGCTTGTGGCGGCAATCGTCAAAACTTACGAAGCCCCAGAATTTTTCCTGCAAAAATATGGGGACGACCAAAACGGACAAAACGCCGAAGGCGTCTAACCGTTCCTGCGCGGCTCCCGAAAGCGTCTGCACCGGGCCGTTCACGCAATGCCCGTCAGAAAGCGTTTTCTCCCATTCGGGAATGCTCCCGCTGTACGAATATTCCCTCGCTTCATTTTGCTGCATCCCTTCCCCTGTTTCGCCGTTTTTCATCCATTCGTACACCTGCGTATAATGGAGCCGTCCCCCTTTCGTGCGGTTTTTCCAGATATACATGCGGTCTATCTCCACGCAGAGAGCCATCTTTTCCATGCCTTTCCGCAAGGCGCCCTCCTGCTTCCCGAAATCCGAAGCCAGCAGAACCGCCGCTGCGTCGTTTACCGCGCGCAGCAGTTCGGCCTGCCTGACGAGCGCCTGGTCTGCGTTCGCCGCCTTCAGCTTTTCCCTGAGATAAATCTTGTGCTGGAATTTGGCAGCGATGCCAATGGAAAAGCCGGCGACGAGGCAGGACTGGATATTGTCCACCATCCTTTGCGCGCCGCCCGGCCCCGCGACCAGATCCGGGAAGTTGTAATCGATGCAGTAGCAGATGACGATCCAGACGCAATGGGTGAAAAGCAGGATTCCAAGCCGTTTGCCCCGCGCCAGGAGAAACACCAGGACGATGCTCAGCACAAAGTATGCGACGATGCCGCTGTCCGCCCCGCCAAGAAGAAAAAATGCCACGGGGAACAAAACGTCGCCCAGCAGAATCAGGGAAACCCAGATGCCGATTTTGTACAGCTGGAAACGGTTGCATATATAAATCAGGGCGGAGATGAAAAACATGAGCGCCAGCATGACGAGCACCATTCCATGCCCGGTCTTCATGAAAACGCGGGTAAGCGCGACCATAAAAGCCGCCGCGATTGCCACAAAGCCTACCATGTTCACCATGCGCGCGTCTAAAGGAAGCTCTTCCGAAAAGATATGGTGCCTTATCAAATGCCTCAGTTTGTTCATTTCTCCACCTCGTTTTTGGATCGTCTGACGGTTTCAGCAGCGCCGCGGATTCCCATAAACCGACACGCCCCTGCGGAGACGTTCCCGCAGGGGCGTGCGTTTGGATTTATTGCGATGAAGGACGCGAAACGCTTATGGTTTAGCCGTCTGCTTCACCCATTTGCTGTTGTCCCAGACATAGCTGCCCACCGTGTTCTCTGCCGTGTTTATGCCGGCGAAACCCTTGCCTTCGAGCTTCCCTCCGGTTGTCACCGTCAGGACGGAGGTCTTGTCGGTTCCCCTGACGGTCGCGTTCGTTTCGGTTTTCAGGACGGCTTTGTCATTCACGGTCAGGGCCGCGTTTTTCTCTAAGAGCAACGCCACGCTGCCCGTCAGGGCATGTGTGCCGCTGACGGTGATCTTTCCGCCCGCGTTCACGGTGAGCTTCCCGCTTCCCGTCAGCTTTTTATTGTCGGAGAAGTTTACGACGGCTCCGTTTGCAACCGTTACGCGCGCGGCGTCCGTCAAATCCCAGTCTATGGCGGCAGAGAACCGGTTCGACTTGACCGTGGCTGCGCCGTCAAAGAGATATTTGCTTTTTTTCAGCGTCAGCGTGCCGCTTGTCAGGTTCATGTCTGCCCCCGCTGCCGGGCTGATTTCCATTTTCGACCCGTCGCTTCTGTTTTCAATCATGGTAGACAGCGCTTGCAGTTTCAAGGAGATTTCTTCGCCTCCGAAGAAATTGACGCCCTTCTTGGACGCATTGACAAACGTAGCGTCCTTTTCCGCGAGGATGATCCCGCTGCCCGACACGACCACGTTTTGCCCGATTGTCAAACTGTTTTTCGGCAGGATTCGAAGGGTCTTGTTCAGGACGAAAAGATCACCGCCGAGAAACGTCCTGTCTATCGCCGCCGCCGTGGCGAGGTTTATGACCTTGACCACCGGATTCGCCAGCATCGCTTTCAGCGCCGCCAGGTCTGTCACGGTCACGTCCGTATACTGCCCCTCTTTTGCGCCGCCCTGCAGTTTGCTGGAGTTCGGCGTGACCTTCACGTAATGTCCGAGAAGAATCGCGACGTCCATCGTCAGGCTGTACTGGGTGGTGGTTCCGGCAATGGCGGACGCGCTCGTTATCGCGGCGGGCGTCCCGACTGCGCCGGCGATGATGGACGCGCCGGTCGTTTCCGCGCGGAAATCCGCCACGCCCAACGCTGCTCCCGGCGCCCTGTCCAACTCCAGAAGGACGGTCTTGGCGTCTTTCACGCTCACTTTGACAATGGAGGGTTTGCCGCCGCCCGTGCTTCCGCCGCCGCCTCCGCCGCCGCCTGTCGTGCCTTCATTCTTTATTTCGCCCGTTTTGTCATGGATGGTCTTGATCGTACCCGTGTTCTTGATCTTCATGCCCGTCGCCCCGGCTTCTATGTTCAGGGTTCCGATCGTTCCTGCGTTGTTGAGCGCCGCGTTTTTCGCCGTCCCCGTAAAGGTCAGCGTGGCGATGGACGAATCCTTGTCGATGCTTATGACGGCGCCTTCCGCCGTTACGGTGACTGTGTTCGCGGTCGCTGCCACAAAATGCACCGGAGCCTTGTCGTCCACGCGGACGTCCCCGAATTTGCCGGTCAGGGTCACGGACTGGCCGCCCTTTACAATATGCAGCGTCCCTATCGCCGCGTCTGCGGCAGCGATGATTTTTTCCGCCCCTTTCAGCTTATCGACGGCGAGCGTGGCAATGCTGCCCCCCGCGACATGGGTCTCGCCGCCGCCCCGGATCGTTGCTTTTTCGCTTACCTTTACGTTGGTAAGCGTCACCGTCCCGCTGCCGATCCCTTCCGCGAGGATCAGCGTTCCGGCGGAGGAGGCTTCCAGCGTGACGCCGCCCGCGTTCACGATCACGACGCCCGGCGTGTTTACCGTATAGGTTCCGGGCTGTGTATAGAAGCCGGCGACCGCGTTGTTCAGGATCGTGACCACTTCAGCCCGGGTGATTCCGGCTTTCGGCCTGAACGTGCCGTTGCTCCCCTGAATGAAGTTTTTCTGCGCCATGACGGACACTAAGCCCGCCGCCCACGATGAGATCTGTGAGGCGTCGTTGAAAGCGCCGCCCCCGCCCGCTTCGTCAAAGGCGAAGGCCCGCGCGAAAAGCACGGCGGCTTCTTCCCGCGTGATATTGGCTTTCGGCCTTACGGTCCCGCCCGCGTCGCCCTTGATGATCCCGGCGGCGTTCGCTTTTAAAATGGCGTCCGTGTAAAAGGCGTTGTCCAGATCCGAAAACGAATTCGTGGCCGTGTCCTCATATCGCATGACCCTGTCGAGGATCACCGCGAATTCGCCCCTGGTGATGGAGTTGTCCGGGAGAAAGCTTCCGTTTTCATAGCCCGCCAAAATATTCAGCGCGCTCCACTTGGCGACGGCGCCGGCTCCCCAGTGCCCTGCCGTGTCGTTAAAACTTGCGGCCGGCGCGCCTGTGTTTGCGGCAAACGCCGGCGCGCCGAAACCGGCGCACCCGATACCCCCGACTGCCATCATGACTGCTAAGCAAAATGCCAGCGCTTTGTTCTTTTCTTTCTTAAATCTAATCATGTACGTTCATCCCCTTTCATTTCTCTTGCTTGGCTTATCCGCCGCTTCCCTAAACGGCGCCGCCCCCTCTTCCCCTTTTCCGTAGATCCATTCGTGCTTCCTTTCCACATTTTTACACATTAAAATATATCTTTCTATAATAATCTATACTATTACATTCTACATTTTCTCCGTTTGCTTGTCAAGTGATATTATTTTTTTCAGAAACAGCGCATGCCGTGCGATTATATTGCGGATTTTTGGGTATCATAACTAAAAATATCGCCATAATCCATTGTTCATGAGGAAAAGGATGGTACAGCTATGTTGGAACGGCTGATTCGATACCGCAGAGACCTGCATAAAATACCGGAAATCGGTTTTGACCTGCCCGAAACCCTCGCTTATGTGACGTCCGTCCTTTCGAAACTCCCCTGTGAAATCGTGCCTGCGGGAAAAGCCGGGCTGTGCGCTTATTTTGACGCTGGGAAGCCCGGCACGCTGGCGTTTCGCAGCGACATGGACGCCCTTCCCATTTCAGAGAAGAACGTCTGCGGCTACGCTTCGGCGCATCCGGGCAAAATGCACGCCTGCGGCCACGACGGCCATATGGCCATCCTTTTGGTGTTTGCCGAAGAAGCCGCGAAAAACCTCGCCGCCCTCCCCCACAACCTGCTCCTTGTCTTCCAGGCGGCGGAGGAAACCACCGGGGGGGCAAAGGAAATCTGCGAATCGGGCATTTTTGAAAAATACCGGGCGAAAAAAATATTCGGGCTCCATCTTTGGCCCGAATTTCCGCAGGGCGCCGTCATTTGCCGAAAAAACGAATTCATGGCGAAGACCTGCAATCTTTGCATCGAGATCTATGGGAGAAGCAGCCACGCGGCCAGGTCGGAACGCGGGATTGACGCGCTGCTGATCGGGACGCGCTTTGTCCGCGCCGCGTATGAAATGGAACAGGAAATCCCCCCCGCCGTGTTCCGTTTGTTGAAATTCGGCATTTTTGAGAGCGGGACGGCCGTCAATGTCATCTCCGGGAAAACAACGCTGCGCGGAAGCATGCGCTGTTTTCAGGATGAGATTTTCCGCTTCATGTCGGACCGCCTTGACGCCATAGCGGACGGGCTCCAAAAGGAATTCGGCTGTAAAATTGAAATCACGCGCCTGGAAGGCTACCCTGCCGTAATCAACAAGCCGGCCCTGTTTGACGAAGTGAAACGCGCCATGTGCGACGGCGAAAAGCCGCTCCCGTTCATCGAACCCGAAGCGCCCACCATGGCCGGGGAGGATTTTTCTTTCTATCAGCGGCAAATGCCCGGGCTCTTTTTCCATCTGGGCTGCGGCGCCGGCGCCCCGCTCCACAGCGATACGTTCGACCCGGACGAAGCCGCTTTGGCGGCAGGCGTGAAAGCGTTCACGCGCCTGCTTTACGGCATCCGATGATTACAAAATGGAAAATGGAAACTTCTGGGGAAAAAAATTTGTTGACATGCCAATATCGTTGTGATAAACTGAAAAATTGTTTTCTTGACAGCCTGCCGAAAGATGCGGTATACTATAAGACAGGGGGATGCTTCATGCAACCGCTTTTTTGTTTCGCATCTGCCATTCACGGAGGAGTAAAATGTTTGCAATAGGTGACAGAATTGTATATCCAATGCACGGTGCCGGCGTCATAGAAGCTGTTGAAGAGAAAAAAATTCTCGGCGAAACAAGGGAGTATTACATTTTAAGGGTCGCGTTTGGCGACATGAAGGTCATGATACCCTGTGAAAGTTCGGATGTAATCGGCGTGCGCGAGGTGATAGACGCGGATGAAACGTCCCATATCATGGACGTCCTCGCCAATGACTCGACAGAAATGTCGGACAACTGGAACCGCCGTTACCGTGAAAACATGGCGAAGCTGAAAACGGGCGAGACGTTCCACGTGGCGGAGGTGGTGCGGAACCTCATGCGCATCGACCGGGTAAAAAAACTGTCCACAGGCGAAAAAAAGATGCTGAGCAACGCGAAGCAGATCCTGATCAGCGAACTGATCCTCGCGGTGAATGTAGAGGCTTCCGAACTGGAAACCAAGATAGAAAAGATGGTTTGCGGCATTTAATGCTATAAACAGGGGGGAATTGGGGGCGTTTTTTGCAGTTTTCGTTTAAACAAAACGCAATAAACGCAATAAACGCGAATTGAAAGGGATGGGTTATTGATAAAAACGTTAATTCGGATCGTTGCGGCCGTGGTGGGTCTTTTTTTGGGGTACGGGGTCTTCCTGCTGATACGGTTGCTGGGACCTCTGACGGGCCAGTATGACCTTACGCGGATGGAACCGCTGCACAGCACCATTTTTGCAGCGGCCTGCGTAATCGTTTTCGGGGTCCTGTTTTTTTTCATAACGCCCGCCCTCAGCAGACAAGGCGCGAAAGTCGCGAAAAACATAGAAACGGATCTGCAGTCCGTCCCCGCAAACGACATTCTGGTCGGAACGGCGGGCCTTGTGATAGGCTTGCTCATCGCCTTTCTGATCAGCAACATCTTTGCGGGCACGGGCCAATACATCAGCGTGGTCCTGAGCATCGTCACCTACATCATCATGGGCTATCTGGGCATTGTCATCGCCACGCGGAAAGCGAAGGACGTCGTTTCGCTCCTGCTTGCGGCCCGGCTCGGCGCCCCGGCCAAGGGCAGGGGAAAGGGCAAGGACGCGGACGCGACGCCGAAGATCTTAGATACCAGCGTGATCATCGACGGGCGGATCGCGGACATCATGAAGACGGGCTTCATTGAAGGCAAGATCGTGATCCCGGAATTCGTCCTCGTGGAGCTGCGGCATATCGCGGACTCTTCGGACAGCCTGAAGCGCAACAGGGGCCGGCGGGGCTTAGACGTCCTCAACCGCATCCAGACGGAACACGGCGTGGAGATCTACAACACGGAGGCGGAAAAAAGCCTTGAAGAAATCCCGGAAGTGGACATCAAGCTGCTGAAGCTCGCGCAGAACCTGCACGGAAAAGTCGTCACCAATGATTTCAACCTGAACAAGGTGGCGACCATCCAGGGCGTGGAGGTGCTGAACATCAACGAGCTGGCCAACACGCTGAAACCGGTGGTGCTGCCGGGCGAATCGATGAACCTTTTCCTCGTGAAGGAGGGCAAGGAAAACAACCAGGCCGTGGCGTATTTGGACGACGGCACCATGATCGTCGTGGAGGACGGCCGGCGCTTTATCGGGAAAACCATCGACGTCACCGTCACCAGCGTGCTGCAAACCTCCGCAGGCAAGATGATCTTCGGAAAACCAAAGGGTAAATAATTCGGATGTATCGAAATCAACGAGTGGCGGCGCTGATCGCGGCGGCCGGCACGGGTTCGCGCATGGGCGCGGAAACCCCGAAGCAATTTATGGAAATCGGCGGGAAGTCGGTTCTGGCAAGAACAGCGGAAGCATTCGAAAAGAATGCTTCCGTTGACGATATTTACATTGTCGCGGACGCGTCGCAGCTGGCGCTTTGCCGGGAAGAGGGCGGCGGCCCCAAACTGCGGGGCGTGATCCCCGGCGGCGCGACGCGGCAGGAATCGGTACGGGCGGGACTTTCGGCCTTGCCGGAGGCGGTGGAACTGGTTTTGGTCCACGACGCGGCGCGGCCCTTTGTTTCACAGGGCTGCATAGACCGCGTGATCCGCGGCGCGGCGGAGCTGGGCGCGGTCCTGGCGGCAGTGGCGGTGAAAGACACGATCCGCTGCGCGGCGGACGGCGTTTTTACCGGGAACCTCGAACGGGACCGGCTCTATGCCGTCCAGACGCCGCAGGGGTTTCGGCGGGCGTGGCTCGCGGAGGCGCACGCGGAGGCGAAAAAAACGGGCTATGCCGGAACGGACGACGGGATTTTGCTTGAACGGATCGGAAAAAAGGTGTATCTTACAGAGGGGGCGTATGATAACATTAAGATCACCACGCCGGAGGATCTGGCCGCAGGGGAATCCATTGCGGGGGCGGCAGAGACTGCTTCGGGTGGGGAGTTGAGGCCGTCGGGGGGGGCGGCGGAAGTAAGGCCGACGGGGGATGTAAGACCGGGGGCGGAAGCAGAGGTAAGGCCAGCGAGGGATGCAAGACCGGCGACGAATCCGGAGGATGCTTCGGACGCAAGACCGGCGGGGACGGGCGTCCGCGTCGGGGAGGGCTACGACGCGCACCGTTTTTCCGCAGGGCGGCCCCTTGTGCTGGGCGGGGTGGAGATCGCCCACGCGCGCGGCCTGCTGGGACACTCCGACGCGGACGTGCTGACGCACGCCCTGATGGACGCGCTGCTGGGCGCGGCGGCCCTCGGCGACATCGGTAAGATGTTTCCGGACACGGCGCCGGAATATGCGGGCATATCCAGCCTGACGTTGCTGGAAAAGGTGATGCGCGCGGTCCGGGACGCCGGATACGAACTGGGAAACGCCGACATTACGGTGGTCGCGCAGCAGCCGAAGCTGGCGCCGCATACGGAAGCGATGCGGGAAAGGCTGGCGGGCGCTTTGGCGGCGGAGGCGGGACAGATCAGCGTAAAGGCCACGACCACGGAGGGAATGGGATTCACCGGCCGGGAGGAAGGGATCGCCGCACACGCGGCGGTGTTGCTCTGGCGTCGGGATATTATATTCTGAGGAGGGATTTATGAGACTTTCGAAACTGCATCTGAACACGCTTCGGGAGGTGCCTGCCGAGGCGGAAATACCCAGCCACATATGGCTTTTGCGAAGTGGAATGATCCGTAAGTTAGTTTCGGGCGTGTACGGCTTTATGCCGATGGGTTTTCGCTCCGTCCGTAAAATCGAAGAAATCGTCCGCCAGGAAATGGACGCGAAAGGCGCGCAGGAGATACACATGTCCGCCATCCAGCCCGCCGAGCTTTGGATGGAATCGGGCAGATGGTACGTGATGGGGCCGGAGATGTGGCGCCTGAAAGACCGGCACGAGCGCGAATTCTGCTTAGGTCCCACCCACGAAGAGGTGTTCACGGACATCGTGCGGACGGAGGTGAGCTCCTACCGGCAGCTGCCGCTCAACCTGTACCAGATACAGACCAAATACAGGGACGAGGCAAGGCCGCGTTTCGGGCTCATGCGCAGCCGGGAGTTCGTCATGAAAGACGCTTATTCCTTCGACAGGGACCCGGCGGGCTTGGATGAGAGCTATGCGGACATGTACGAAGCCTACGAACGGGTGTTTGAACGCTGCGGGCTGACATTCCGCGCGGTGGAAGCGGACAGCGGCGCCATGGGGGGGAATGCCTCCCATGAGTTTACCGCCCTGGCCGACGTGGGAGAGAGCGAGATCGCCTATTGCGACGCCTGCGACATGGCGGCGACCACGGAACGGGCGGCCATGCAAGGCACCGCGCCCGGAAACGAAGCGGAGCTGCCGCTGGAAACCGTTTCCACGCCGGGAACGAAGAGCATCGAAGAGGTGGCGGCTTATCTGCGGATCCCGAAAGAAAAAACGATCAAGGCGCTCCTTTTGACGGTATACGACGAAGAAGGGCGGCCTGCGGAATACGTGGCGGCCTTTGTGCGCGGCGACCGGGAACTGAACATGACCAAGCTCATCAATTTCCTGGGCGTGCCGGAACACCGCGTCGGCTTTGCGGACGAACAGGCGATGGGGGCGGAAACAGGCAGCGTGGGAGGCTTTACCGGGCCTATTGGCATCCGGAATTGCAAAATCATCGTGGACAGCGAGCTTCCGGGCATGAAAAACATGTGCGCCGGCGCCTGTAAGCCGGATCATCACATGATTCATGTGAATTACGGCAGGGATTACACGGCGGAGCTTATCGCAGACTTGAAAAAAGTGCGGGAGGGCGACCCCTGCCCGGTTTGCGGCGCACCCGTGAAACTGGCGCGCGGCATCGAGGTGGGGCAGGTCTTTAAATTGGGAACGAAGTACAGCGAATCCATGGGCGCGTACTACAAAGACGAAAACATGCAGGACCATCCGGTCGTCATGGGCAGTTACGGGATCGGCGTGACGCGGACGCTGGCGGCGGTGGCGGAGCAGCACCATGATGAAAAAGGGCTGATCTGGCCGGTTTCCGTGGCGCCGTACCACGTCATCGTGACGCTTGTCAAACACGACGACCCGGTGCAGAAAGCCCTGGCGGAAAAAATCTACGCGGCCCTGCTGGACGGCGGCGCGGAAGCCCTGCTGGACGACCGGGCCGAACGGCCGGGCGTCAAATTCAACGACGCGGATCTTCTCGGCATTCCCATAAGAATCACCGTCGGGAAAAACGCCGCCGCGGACCGGGTGGAATACAAGCTGCGGCGGGAAGGCGGCTTTACCGAAAAAAACACGGCGGACGCCGTGGCGGACGCCATCCGGCTGATACGGGCGGAGATCCGCGGGATGGTGAAGGGATAGGCCGAAGGAGCGAAGAAAATGTGGAAAGGCGGCGTCAGAGTCGTAGTCCTTGATCCGGAGGGACGGATCCTCTTGGTCCGGCAGCGCCATGAAGACAAAGATATCTGGATGCTTCCAGGCGGCGGCATCGAAGAGAATGAAAACGCGGAAGAAGCCGCAGTCCGCGAAGTCCGCGAGGAAACCGGGCTGGATATCCGGGCGGGGGCGCTGATTTGGCATGTGGAAGAGGTGTCGCCGGAGAGAGGGCAGCACTTCGTGAATTTCTTCCTCTCGGAGACGGAGGGCGGCCGGGCGTCGCTGGGCAGCGACCCGGAATTTGACGCCGGCCACCAGGTTCTGCGGGAGCTGCGTTTTTTCACGCGCGCGGAAACAGCCGCGCTTCCGCAGGTATACCCGCCCGCCATCCGGGACGAACTCTGGGACGTTCTGGCGGAAACAAACGCGGGACGCGGCGGCCATGCGGTGTTTAAGGTAAGGTAGGGCGGCGGTATTCGTTTCGCATGGTAACGGAACCCGGCGCGGATGGCTATACCCCTCCGCCATTGCGAGAAGCATGGCGACAAAGCAACCCGCATGCAACTGGATTGCTTCGCCCCGCTCGCAATGACGAAATCGTTACATATAAATGTAGGTAAGGAGACGACAATGAGCGAAAACACGGAAAAAAGAACGATACAGATTGAAATGGAAAACGGCGACGTCATCCGGGCGGAGCTTTACCCGGACATCGCCCCGAAAACGGTCGAAAACTTCATCGGGCTGGTCGAAAAAGGCTTTTATGACGGGACGATCTTCCACAGGGTCATCCCCGGCTTCATGATCCAAGGCGGCGATTCCGCCACGGAACGGGCGGAAAGCATTTCCGGCGAATTCACGGAAAACGGCTTCCAGAACGATCTGGCGCATGACCGCGGCGTATTGTCCATGGCAAGGACAAACGACCCGGATTCGGCATCATCGCAGTTCTTCATCATGGTGGCCAAATCGCCGCACTTGGACGGCAAATACGCCGCTTTCGGAAAGGTGACGGAGGGAATGGAAGCCGCCGACGCCATCGTGCTCAAAAAACGCGGCGGCATGGATAAGCCGCTGGAAGACGCCGTCATGAAGAAAGTGACGCTGCTGTAGCAGCTGCGGGAGGATCTTTCCAATGCCGTGCAATGCCGCGAAAAGTGTAAAAACAATTGACTTTTCGCGGCATATATTTTATGATTATTTTAATTGTATCAGCTAAACACAGTCGGTTTCAAGTGAATCCGCAAAATAATACGTTGCGGAATCTCAAAAATAAACACGCTTTTCGCAACATATTCGGAGCCGCAGGCGCAAATTGACCTTGTCCTCGACAGGCGCGACGGCGTCACCAACCTGTGTGAAATCAAGTATGTAAGCGATGCCTTTGTGGTCTCCGAACAGTACAGCAGGAACGCCCCTGCACACAACCTTCATTTCCGCATGCGGGCTTTCTGACAAAGGGTTATATATTCCACGACAACAACCTCCTACAAGAACTTCACCCAATATGTCCTTCCGCTTCGCATTCCACTTCTCGGAGACTTCCCGAAGGTGCGGAAACAGTTGCTCCGTCAGTAACATTTTGTTATACTGGATTGGCAGGTGTTCTTTCAAGAACACGCGGCGCATTTTGCCGTGCCGTCCGTTCAGTCATTCCGCGCCCCGTGAACATTTTGCGGCTATCATCGGCGGCGACGTGGTTTATGATGTCATCGACGGCTATGCTCCGTTCATGGCGAAAGTGACGAGGTGACGATATGGAAATAGCTATGGCCGCGGCAATAACAGTCCTTTTGATCGTGGTCATCGTCTTGCAGATAACCGGCCGCAAAACGTCTGACGTCGGCGAGATCGCCGCGCTTTTGAAGCGCGCCGCCGCCGAGCAGACAGACAGCGTGTCCAAACAAATATCGGCGGGCGTGACAGAGCAGTTCCAGCGCTTCGGCGTGATTCAGGAGAGCGTGCAGACCACGCTCCAGTCAAGCCGCGAGGAACAGGCGAAACAAATGCGGGAGTTCCAGTCCCAAGTCGATTCCCGCCTGTCCGCCATTCAGCGCGGGAACGCCGAAAACCTTGAAAAGGTCAACGCCACGCTCGAACGCAAGATGCAGGCCCTCCAGGAAAGCAACGAGAAGCGCCTTGAACAGATGCAGGGCGTGGTGGACGAAAAACTGCAAAAGACGCTGGAGACGCGGCTGTCGCAGTCATTTGAGCTTGTAAGCAAACAATTGGAGAGCGTCGGCCGGGGGCTGGGCGAAATGAAAGCCCTCGCCACCGACGCGAAGTCGCTCAAAAACGCGCTGACCAACGTCAAGGAGCGCGGCACTTACGGCGAAGTGCGACTTGAAAAGCTCTTGTCGGACATACTCGCGCCGATCCAATACGACACGAACGTGGAAATAGCGGCAAATAAGCGGGTCGAGTTCGCAATCAAACTGCCCGGCAGCGGGGACGCCCCCCTCCTTCTGCCGATTGACAGCAAGTTCCCGGTTGAGGATTACAACCGCCTGATCGACGCGGAGGACAAGGAGGAAATCAAGGCGGCGCGGGCAGCCCTGTTCGCCCGTATCCGCAGCGAAGCAAAGGACATTCACGATAAATATATCGTGCCGCCGAAAACCACGGATTTCGCCCTGCTGTTCCTGCCCACCGAGGGCTTATACGCGGAAGTGGTGCAAAACGCCGGGCTGTTTGAGGAACTGCGCGACAAATACAAGGTCACGGCGGTGGGCGCGACGACGCTTTCGGCATTCCTGGGTTCGCTCCAAATGGGCTTCAAAACACTTGCCATAGAACAGCGGTCGCAGGAGGTCTGGGACACGCTCCGCTCCGTCAAGAAGCAGTTTACGGAGTTCGAGAAGCTGCTTGCGCAGGCGCACAAACAGCTCCAGACCGCAGACAACACGATAGAGCAAATCGTCGGGGTGAGGACGCGGCAGATTAACAAGGCGCTGCGCGGAGTCGAGGAACTGACTGAAACGCCGGATGAACAGCCGCTCATTGAACCGGAGGACGACGATGCGTAACCGGAAAGTGAGCCGATGAACGGCGCAGCGCATACCCTATTCCAGCCGGAGAAACGGTCCTTCGTCCGGTCTGTATCTGTCTGCGTCCGGCCCCTGCCCGTTTTCGTCCAGCTTGAACCTGTCCACGATCTCGTTGAGTATCACGGACTGCGCGGACATTTCCTCGGAGGCCGCCGCTGTTTCCTGGGCGGCGGCGGAATTCGCCTGTACCACGGAAGAAAGCTGCTCGATGGATGTCGTGGCCTCTGCCAATGAACCGCTTTGTTCCTTGGACGCGGAATGCAGCTTTTCGATCGCCTCCCCGTTTTTCGCGGAAATTTCGCTGACCGCGAGAAGGTCTTCGTTCACTTTAGCGACAATCCCGTTGCCTTCCTGAACGCTCTGGGTGCTGCCCGCAATCAGGGCGGTCGTCTCTTTCGCGGCTTCCGCGCTCTTTGCCGCGAGGTTGCGGACTTCATCTGCGACGACCGCGAAACCGCGCCCGTGTTCCCCTGCCCTGGCTGCCTCAACTGCCGCGTTCAGCGCCAAAATGTTGGTCTGGAACGCAATGTCGTCAATTACCTTGATGACATTTGAGATGCTTTTCGATTTTTCGTCGATGTTCCGCATCGCTTCAAGCATCCGCTCCATATTTTCCATGCAGGCGCCCATCACGCGCCCCGCCTCCGCGACGTCCGCCAGCGCCTCCGTGGCCGTTTCCATGTTTCCGTCTGCCATGTCCTGGATCCCCGCCATGGTGGCGCTGAACTCCGCGATGGTCGAAGCCTGCGTGCCGGCGCCCGACGCAAGGTTCTGGGACGCCTGGGAAACCTGCTGCGAACCCGACATGACCTGGTTGGACGCCGAGCGGATTTCGGAAAACACCGCGTTGTTGCGCGCCAGCATTTCAGTTAAACTGTTGCCCACGGTGTCCTGCGCGGAGCGGGGTGTGTATGTCACGGAAAAATCCCCGGCGGCGATGTGTGCGATGGCGTCCGCCTGCCGGGTCATCGCGTTCGCCAGGCCTTTCATGCTGTCTTGCAGCACGCCGATCTCATCCTTGCGGGTATGCTGGATTTCCACGTTGACGTCGCCGGAAGAAAGCTGCTTGGCCTGGTCGCTCAGCAAGCGGATCGGCTTTACGAATTTCAGGATGTTCACCGAAAGGACGGGGAACAGTATGATGATGGACAAGACAAAGATGATGGCCCACATGGTAATTGTCCAGTTGCTTCGTTCTTTTATGCTGATTGTCAGCAAGGTCCCTACCACCGCGTCGTCTTTTCCGGTGAGGGGCGTGTAACGCCGCAGCACGTCATTGCCGCCCGTTTTCGCGGTTTCAGCAAAGCTGTCTTTGGCGCTTATGGATGCCCAGATCGCTTCGTCCAGCTTCTGGCCGGGCGCGTAGGCATCGTCTTCAAATGTGGCCATGGCAAGCTCGTCATTCTGGTACAGCACGACCTCGCAGCCCGACATGCGCTTGATATCTTCCAGGTTTTCCGCCTTGTCAAGGCGTTTGGACAAAAATAGCACGCCGATTTGCGTCCCGTAATATTCAACGGGGACGCCCGCGGTAATGCTGAACCCGTTGTTGGCGGTCGGGTACGCGTAGGAAACCGATTTCCCCTCCAGCGCGTCGGCGATGGCTAAGGACGATTTGATGTTGTCGCCGAATTTTGCCGGGTTCGTGACACGCGCCAGCGCGGTTCCTTCCATGTCGGTGAACGTCATGCCGTCACAGCCCGTGTAGGCGAAGGCTTCCTTTGAAAGCGCGATGATGGCGTCGGCGTCCTTCGCGTCCATGGCGGCGGCCAGCGCGTCCGAAGGAAGGTCGGCGATGACTTGCGCGTAGGCCAGCGTCGATGTCCGCCAGTCTTCAACGATGGCGAGGACGGTTTCTTCCGTGGATTCCGACACCACGATGTTGTTGTCGTCCAGCAGCTTGTTTGCCGTAAACATCGCGACGGAGATATAGACGACGGCGACGACGAACAGCGGAACAACGACCAAAAGCATGATTTTAAAGCGTATTGATTGTGTGTAAGGCATAAAGAACACACCCCCCAGCCCAGTGTTTAACAGATAAAGCAACGTCTCTTCAAGCTTCCATTATAACCCTTGCGTGTTTCCTTGTCAAAGGATTCTCGAATTTTCGTTGAATTCTCGAATTTATTGTTACTACTCACCTATGCAACATACAGCCGCGATAACAAGGCAGCACTGCGTCCGGCAAACAAGATCGGAAACGGCCAAGACGGCCTTGGGAGATGAAGCGGGGACGGCAAAACCATT
>JAITOE010000217.1 GCA_031290135.1 Eubacteriales Family XIII. Incertae Sedis bacterium | reverse complement strand
AATGGTCTCGCTCTATTTCCTGCCGCAGGCATGAAATAGCTAAGCGAACCTTTTGCGGGCAGCTTTGCTGCCGCAGATGCCTCTTCTCCGAGAAATCCCGACGTGCCACCCTTTCTTGGCCAGATGTTTGAATAGTTATCACGATTCGTTCCGCAAAATCACATTTGCATGTGATATGATTTCTGTTTTGGCATTGTTATAATTATATCAAAGATATCTCTAATAGGAAGAAAGGAGTCGGAAATGGGAAAACTTGACGGGAAAACCGCATTGATCACAGGCGCCGCGCGCGGTCTGGGCCGGTCTTATGCGCTGCATCTGGCATCGCTGGGCGCGGACGTCGGCGTGATCGACATCAACCTGAAGTCCTACGAGGAATTTGAGAGTGAAAAGGTGCTTTTGACGGCGGAGACGGTCATGGACGAAATTCGTGCGCTGGGGCGGAGAGCGGCGGGCGCCGTGGCGGATGTTTCCGACGCGGGCCAGGTAAGCGCTGAACATGTGTGACAAGACGGGGCGCGTTGTGGTGGAGGGCATCTATGGTTCGCCCGGAACCATTGATTTTACGCCTATGGTACGCAGCGCGAAAAAGATCATCGGGACTTATGGCGGCCCTATTGCCTGGGATCGCATGATCGCCTGGCTGAGCGCGAATTCCCATTACGCAAAGCTGCCGACCGCCGTCATCACGCACCGGAGCGGGCTGGACGACGCAGAGGCCGCTTTTGAACGGAGCGTACACAAGGAGAATATAAAAGAGCTGTTCATACTATAAATATTTGCAGGATCCCGGTTTAAATCGAAAGAAAAGAGAGGAAAATTATGGAAAATAAAGCTTCCGTTTCCGCCAGGATTGCCCTGGCATTGAAACGCCACGGCGTAACGGAAATATTCGGACAAAGCAACCCGCCCACCGTCCTGCTTGCCGCAGAGGCGCTGGGCATCCGGCAGGTAGGCTATCGCCAGGAAAACGCCGGCACCTACATGGCGCAGGGCTACAGCATGTGTTCGGGACGGGTTTCCGTCATCGCCGCGCAAAACGGACCGGCGGCCACCCTGATCGTGCCGGGCCTCGCGGAATGTCTCAAAGCATCCCACCCTGTCGTCGCCATCGTGCAGGATGTGGATTCCAACACGGTAGACAGGAACGCGTTTCAGGAACTGGATCACATCAAGCTGTTCGAAGGCGTCACGAAGTGGGTTCGGCGCATTTCCAATATAAACCGCGTGGAGGACTTTGTAGACATGGCTTTTATGGCGGCGGCATCCGGGCGTCCGGGGCCGGTCGTCCTTCTTTGCCCCACGGATATGCTCTTCGATCCTACGGAGTACCCGATCCCGCCGGGGCGCAGCGCCTCTTATGGCTACTACCCGATGGATCGCTGCGGCGCGGATCCCGATGCCGTAAAAGCGGCCGCCCGGTTACTGGCGGCCGCCAAAAGTCCTTTCATCTACGCGGGCGGCGGCGTAATTTCCTCGCAGGCCAATGCGGAACTGCGCGCGGTTCAGGAAGAATGTTCCATTCCCGTGGCAAACAGCACGATGGGGAAAGGCTCTGTCGATGAATCGCATCCGCTGTCCATAGGGACGATCGGTTATTACATGGGGCGCAGGGGATCGACGAAATTCATGCGTCCCCTGATCGATGAAGCGGACGTCATTTTGCTGGTAGGCAACCGAACCAACCAAAACGGAACGGACGCGTGGACGCTGTTGCCGAGAAGCGCCCGCTACATCCACATAGACGTCGATCCGATGGAGATCGGCCGCAACTATGAAGCGCTGCGTGTCACGGGCGATGCGAAGTTGACGCTGCGCCAGTTGAAAACCGCCTTGCTCGCAGAGGATCTGTCGGCGCGCAAGGCAGGCCGGGCAGGCATAGAGGCACGGATCGCGAAAGCAAGGGATGAACACAAGGCAGAGGCAAAAGACATGCTGGAATCCGACGCGTCGCCGGTCCGCGTGGAGCGTTTTCTTGCCGAAGTGGAAAAGCAGCTCGCAGACGATCACATCATCGTTGCGGACGCGAGCCTTTCCTCTGTATGGCTGGCGAATTACATACCTGCCGTCAAGCAGCGCAAATTCGTGTTCCCTCGCGGAATCGCGGGCCTGGGCTGGGGGCTTCCTCTGGCAATGGGCGCCAAGCTGGCACAGCCCGGCAGAAAGGTGTTCTGTCTCGCGGGCGACGGCGGCTTCGCGCATGTATGGAGTGAGCTTGAAACCTGCAAACGCGAAAAAATCAACGTGTGCCTGGCGGTGATCAACAACGAGATTCTGGGCTACCAGAAACATGCGGAACGGGCTTTGCTGGGGACCAGCACCACCGCCTGCGACCTCACCGCCGTGAATCACGCAATGGTGGCGGAGGGATGCGGGGTCAAGTCGTTCCGCATCTCCAAAGCGGATGAAATCAAACCTGCCGTGGCAGAGGCTTTCGCTTTCGACGGCCCGGCGGTTCTCGACGTGATCATGGAGCCGAACTGCATCGCGCCGCTGCCGTTCATGGGGAAACTGGAGCTGTAAGAACTAAAATCATATTTCCGCAGGTTCGAAATTCAGGGATTGTATAAAGGACTGTTCAAAATCATCCATGCCGGACAGTTCCAGAACCTCCACCTCCCCTGCCCTGCGTTCCATCTCCTCCCGGTACTGCATCCCCAGCAGAAAGGCCCGCCCGCCGGAAGCGGAGGTGTTGCCCGCAAACTCCGTTTTCCCCCTGAACGCCTGGGGCAAAAGTCCGATGCGGATCAGATTTTTCGCCCGCAGGTGGTAGCCGAAAGAACCGGCGATCCATACCTTTTCCACGTCCTCCGCCGCCGTCCCCACGGCGCGAAGCAGGTATTCTATGCCGGTTCTGACGGCGCCTTTCGCCAGCTGTACCTGGCGCACGTCTTTTTGGGAGAGAAGCACGTCCCCGGCAATGCGGAACGCCGGTTTGCCGTTGTATTCCGTCAGCCGTTCCGCCAGAAAAGGCGGTAGTTCGTCCGGGGCGGCGAAGCGGCCCGTCGGATCGATGACGCCGGCTGCCACAAGCTCCCCTACGGCATCGATCAGCCCGCTTCCGCAGAGACCGGCGGGTTCCGCGTCGCCAATCACCTTGACGGCGATCGCCCCGTCTTCTATCGCGAAGCGTTCCACGGCGCCCGCGCCCGCGCGCATGCCCATTGCGATGTTCATGCCTTCAAACGCCGGCCCTGCGGCGGCGGAGGACGCATGCAGACACCCGTCCGACGCGATGACCATTTCGCCGTTGGTTCCTATGTCCACAAACAGCGTGATGCCTTTCCTGTCGAACAGGGACGCCGCCAGGATGCCGGAGCTGATGTCCGCGCCGACGTAGGCCGATATGCAGGGCGGCAGGTAGACGCGCGCCGCTTCGGCTAAGCGCAGGCCCAGATCGGCGGCCTTCAGCGAGCGGGCGCCGTCAAGGACGGGCGTATAGGGGTATTTGCCGAGGGGTTCCGGGCTGATCCCGGCTGCCAGATGCAGCATACAGGTATTGCCGCTGTAAACCGCCTCGTAGACGCGGCTTGTTGAAACCGCATGCCGTTCCGCCAACGCGGACGCCATGCGGTTTATCTCTTCCGCCAGCGCCCGGTGCAGCGTCTGCAGGCCATCGGGTTCCGATGCGAACTGGATGCGGGAAACCACGTCCTGCGCGTAGACCGCCTGGGGGTTCATGGCGGATATCACGCCCAACTGGCGGCCCGTGTTCAGATCGACCAGGGCCAGGACCAGCGTGGTCGTGCCGATGTCCATGGACAGGCCATAGGCTTCGGCGGATGTGTCGCCCGCCTCTTCGCAAAGAAGCGTTTCGCCGCCGAATACCTGCGTGGCGTTTTTTTCGGCGTTATAAAGCTTGCGGATGTTGGGGTTTCGCGCAATCTCAAAAACCAGCCCCTCTTCCAGGATTTTCAGGCCCCCGCCCTCCTGCCTGGGCATGAACACCTTGACGTTCCCGAATACGCGGGTTTCGCAGGACAAAACGAATCCCTGCGCGCGGTCCGTCCGAGGCAGGCTGGCGTTCTCCGGAAAACGCACGTTCCGCAGGTCATTCGCCTCTATGCGGACCTTGCATTTCCCGCAGACGCCCGCGCCGTTGCAGGGGGATTCCAGCACAAGCCCCGCGTCCCGCGCCGCTTCCAGAACGGTGCTTCCTTCCGGGACTTCCACGATGTGTTTGTCGTCAAAATGGATGGTATGCATATGGTATTATACCAAAATACAGAGGAAATGGTAAGTAAAATTCGAAAATCCCTATGCCTTTGCCGTATTTTCGAGGAAGCGCTGCAGGATCGCCGCCGCTTCCGCGCGGTTCGCGTCCCCGCCCGGCACAAGCGCCGTTGCGGTCCGCCCGGTGACAAGCCCGTTCGTGTTTGCCCACTGCATCGCGTCCAGCGCCCAGGAAGATATGCCGTCCGCATCGCTGAAGCCTGCTAAGTTTGCACCGCCCGCCGTGTTCGGGTTCTTCCATTTCGCGTAGTTATACAGGAGCGTCGCAAGCTGTTCGCGGGTGATGTCGTCGTTCACGCCGAAGCTTCCGTCGCCGTAGCCGGCGGCGATTCCGTTCGCGCCCGCCCACGCCGCCGCGCCGGTGTACCATTGTCCGGGCTTCACGTCGCTGAACGCGGCACCTCTTGCTTCCGGCGAGCCTTCCTGCCGCCACAGAATTGTCACGAGCATGGCGCGGGAAAGTTTCGCGTCCGGCGCGAAAGTGTCCGCCGCCGTGCCGCCCATCAGGCCGCCGGCATAAGCGTAGCGCACGTTCTTATAGTACCAGTCGCCTTTCGCGATGTCGCCGAACGGGCTGATCCACTCGCTGATAAAAAAGCGGGAGAAGTGGTCGGTCGTGAAGCGGATCGTTTTTGCCGCAGCGTCGTACTTCGCGTCTTTCATCTCGGCGGCGCTGCCGTCCTCGCCGCGGTAATAGACCGTCAGCAGGTCGGGGTCGGCGTCCGCGGGCGCCGTGTACGGCAGGGTCACCGTCACCGTGCCGCCGAAGCTGCGCACGGCGGTTTCGCCGGCCGTCACGGACAGGTCGAACACAGGTTCGTTTCCGCCGCTGACGATTTCCGCGGCGATCCGGACCGTTTCACTGTCCGCGGCACCGTTCGTGATGCCGGAGAGCGTCTTGCCGTCTAACCTGATGGTGGCGGCGGCTGTTTTCACTGTGAGCGTCAGCCCCGATTTTACGATGTCGTTTACAGAGCCGATAAGCAGGCAGGCCTCAATGCGTCCGGCGTCCCCGGTCTTTGTCACCGTGACGGTGATATCCGCCTTGCCCCCGGTTTTCGCCTGCGCAATGAGTTCTTTCACCGTTTCGGGCTTGACCGCGGCGACCGCTACGCCGTCCTTTACGGCAGCTTCCTGCTCTACCGTGATGCTGCCGGCGCTGGAAGAAATCGCCGGGCTCTGCCGCAAATTGCGGCAGCAAGGCGTTGCCCGCTTTTGCCGCGGCTTCCAATTCCGCAATATCCCGCTCTTCGGGAAACGTGAATTTCCCGATCAGGGTGTCGGGCAAATCGTCCATTTCATCATAATACGCCACGGCGGCGGCCATAAACGCGGGAATGTAGTATTTGAACCCCGCTTTGCTGAAAAAATGCGAGGCGTCGTTCCTCTCGGAAAAGAGAAATTCCTTGTCCGCCTCCTGCCACGATTTGCCGATGAGCTTCTGTTTGATTTCTTCCACATCGAGGTAATACCCTGTATTGTCGTAAACGATATCCATATCGCCGGGATATTGTTCCCCCATAAAGGCGGCTCTGATCGATTCAATTAATTTTTCTTTTTCTTCCACCATTCTGTCCTTATGTTGGGTGTCAAAGGGACATATTCCGCAAGCAATTTCGCGCACAGGCTGTAATCGGATAAAAATTACACAAACAACACAATTCGGCCGCTCACCCCGGAGGCCAGGTCATTTTTCTTTTTCCGAGCAAATGGAAATGCAGATGCCTGACGGTCTGCAGCCCGTCTTCCCCGCAGTTGCTGACAAGGCGGTAGCCGTTTTCCAGCCCCAGGAGCTTCGCGATCTCCCCGGTTTTCAAGAGAAGCCCTCCCAAAAGCGCCGCGTCCTCCTGCGTCACTGCGTCAAGGGAAGCGATGTGTTTTTTGGGGATGATCAGCACATGAACCGGCGCCTGCGGTTCCAGGTCATGGAAACACAAAAGGTTTTCATCCTCGTAAACGACGGAGCTTGGGATTTCCTTTTGCGCGATTTTACAAAAAATACAGTCTGCCATTTTTACTCCTTCCTTTCGCTGCCGCGATCTCTCATCGTAAAAAAGTACCCGCCATGCCGTCCTTCATCATGCCCGACAGCCTTACGTCCGCAAAGCGCCCGCAGAGCGCCTCCCCGCCTTCGAAATACACCCTGATGTTGTTGTCCGAAAGGCCCTCCAGCAGCCCCGTGCCCGCGTCCGCCGTCTCCGGCAGCACCCTGCGGACGGCGCCTATGTTTCGCTCGAAAAAAGCGCGCGCCGACGCTTCCCCTGCCGCGATCAGCGCCCGGCTCCGGCGCGACCGGACCTCCGCCGGGATCTGCCCCTGCATGTCTGCGGCCGGCGTCCCCGCGCGCTTCGAATACGGAAATGCGTGTACATGCGAAAAATCGAGCCGGCGGAGAAGCGACAGGCTTTCTTCAAAATCTTCCTCCGTTTCTCCTGGAAATCCCGCTATCAGGTCCGTGCTGATTCCGTAGCCCCCGTCCCGCGCCCGCAAGACCTCCGCCAGTTCCAGATATGCCTCCCGCGTATAACGGCGATTCATGGCGGAGAGGACGCGGTTGCTGCCGCTCTGCGCCGAAAGATGGAGCGAGGGACAGAGTTTTTCCGCGCAAAACAGCCGTTTCACATATTCCGCGTCGATCACAGTCGGTTCCAAGGATCCCAGCCGGATCCGGAAATCCCCTTCGATCCGGTTCAGTATGTTTACAATAACATGTATACCGTAACCTTGTTGCTTTTCATTGTTATTCCGCGCCTCGCGCAAGTCCGGTACTGCCGCCGCTGGGCGGGCGCGGCCTTGCGGATCTTGTCCATTGCGCGGTTCGGCGCCGTAAAGTGCCATGTTGACGCCTGTCAGCACCAATTCCTTATATCCGCCCGCAAGCAGGGATTTTGCCTCCGCCTCGATATCCGGAAGGGCGCGGCTGCGCGCCGGGCCGCGGGCATACGGCACAATGCAGTAGCTGCAGAAGCGGTCACAGCCGTCCTGCACCTTGATATAGGCGCGCGTGCGCGAGGCCATGGCAGTGACGCCGCCCATGTCTTCATACGCGGATTCGCTGTCAAAGGGGCGGATCTCCGTCCGTTTTCGCGGCTCCCTTTCATACGCCGCGATCAGACCGGGCAAACGCCCTTTCTCCCCGCTGCCAAGCACAATGTCCGCCTCCGTCATGGCGGACACTTCCTCCGGCCGCGTTTGCGCGTAACAGCCGATGACCGCCACAAGGCTCTCCGGGTTGCGCAGCTTCGCCCTGCGTATGAGCTGCCTTGACTTCCGGTCTGACACGTTCGTCACCGTACAGGTGTTGATGACGTAGATGTCCGCCCGCTCCGTTTCCGGAACGACCTCGTAGCCCATGTCGGCAAAGGTTTCCCTCAGCGCCTGGGTTTCATATTGGTTGACCCTGCAGCCCAGGGTGCGGAACGCGATGGTTTTTTTCATAGCTCAAGCTCATAGAGGATCATGGCCAGCGCCGCCGGCCCCGCTGTCTCCGTCCGGAGGATCGTCTTTCCAAGGCTCACGGACACGGCGCCGGCCTGGCGCATGTCCCGCGCTTCCGCATCGGAAAAACCGCCCTCCGGTCCGATGACGACCGCCAAAGATTTTGGTTTTTCCGCCAGGTTCCGCAAACAGTCCTTCAGGCTGCGTTCCCGTTCGTTTTCATAAGGGAAGATCGCGACGTCGAAGCCCGCCAGCGCCTGCGGCACCTCCGGGAAATCCATGGCATCCGCCACCGAAGGCACGATCCCCCGGCGGCACTGCTTCACGGCTTCGGCGGAAATTTTCCGCCATCGCTCCGCCTTTTTTCCCATATTGCCGCTGTCCGTCACCACCGTTCTGGCACAGAACACGGGGACGATTTCACGCACCCCCAGCTCCACCGATTTCTGAACGACGGAATCCATCTTAGCGGCGCGCGGAATGCCTTGGAAAAGCGTGATCTGCAGATCCGGTTCACGCGCAAAGCCCTGTTTGTCCAGGATGCGCAAAAATACGGAGTCCGGTTCCACGCGCGTCACCTCCGCGACATATTCCCAGTCCGCCCTGTCCGACACTTCCACCCTGTCGCCCGGCTCCGCCCGCAAAACCCTTGTCATATGTTTGACGTCCCCCGGATCCGTAATCGCGATTTCATTTTCCGATACCTGTCCCGGCTCGACAAAAAATCTGTGCATCTTAGCCTATGCCCCCGCCGTTTTCGGTGTTCCCGCCGTTTTGCAGGATCCACTGCGGCGAAGCGGCTGCCTCCGCCCGGTTCGCTTTCAGCGCGCACCATTCCCCGTCCTCCAGCCCGCCAATAATCCGAAAGCCGTTTTTCTCAAGCGCCGCGCAGGCGCCCGCGCGTTTTTCGGTCAAAAGGCCGGACGCGAGGAAGATCCCGTCCGTTTTCAGGCAGGCGCCGAGCATGCCGGACAATGCGGCGATCAGATCCGCCGTGAGATTGGCGGCCACGACGTCCGCGCAAAAGGAAATGCCGCGCGTCAGATCCGCTTTTACGACGCGCACCCGGTCCGCGCAGCCGTTTAGGCGGATGTTCTCCGTCGCCACGGCTGCGGCGTCTTCGTCGATCTCCGTCGCAAGCACCTCCCCCGCGCCGAGCAGGGCGGCGGCGATGGAAAGGATGCCTGATCCGCACCCTACGTCCAGTACCCGGTCGCCGGGCCGGATCGCTTCCTCCAAAAGCCGTGTACACAGAAGCGTGCTTTCATGCCGGCCCGTCCCGAAAGCCATGCCCGGATCCAATTCTATGATCCGTTCTTCGCTGCTTTCCGGCGTGTAGCTCTCCCAGCTGGGCTTGACCGTGAGCCGGTCTGTCATGCGCAGCGGTTTAAAGTACTGCTTCCAGGTATCTTTCCATTCGTCGTCTGAACGAAGCGAGGTTTCCATGTAAAGGCGTCCCAGGGAAAGTCCCGTCCCGAAGTTTCCTTCCAGTTCCAGGCCTTTCAGTTTCATGATGTCAAGCCGCAGCATTTGCAGCGTTTCCGCGTTTGACCGCGTGTCCTCCAGATAAAAAGAGACGGTGATTTCATCTCCGGGGTTCCGGCCGGCTTCCAGCAATGCCTCGTCCAGATAATCCCAGGTGCCTGCCATTTTCCCCGACAGGAGATCTGCGGCATCTCTTGGGTCTTCAATCGCGAGGCCATGGACCCCGTGTCCGTCCAGCAAGGCAGCCAGCGGCTCCAGTCCGGCCGGCGAGACGAAGATTTTTCCCTCGATATATTTCATAGGTTTACGCTTCCGTTAAAATATGAACAGCGTCGCCGGGAGACGGGCATAACCCGCCGGTCGGGTCGCTGACGCTTGTGCGGACGCTCCATTCGCTGCGCTCACTCCGCTGGTATACGGCAGCAAGGGTTAGGTGCGCAGCGGTAGGTTCCGATCCGGCTGAAGCCGGGGAACCCTCGCATGGCACCTGCCAGCCATTTGCTGCGCAAATGGGGTTAGGTGCGCAAAAACAACCAAAAAATCCCGATGTGCCGTCAGGTCACTAATTCACAACCTTATCCCTAGATAAAGATGGTTGTCCTGTCCCACGCCCTCTGCCTTCCATCCAAAATGGCCTGACATCAGCATGGGAACTCGGTTTCCCGTGAATTAAAGTGTTGGATAAATTATATAACCTAAACGCGCACCTCAGGATTTTTTGGTTTCTGGAAGTACTATATCACATCGGCATAAAAATTACAAGACGGAATTTTTGTATATCTCCGTCGTGTATATCTCCGTCGGGGGTCGGGGGGCGGGCGTCACCCAATCCCTCGCCCCAGGCGCGCCATTGTAACCAAAGCTAAACTAAACTGTAATGAATTTGCAAAGAATCGCCCTTGCGGCGCGTGTTCTTTTTTGATATTATTTTATTGCTCCGATAACTAACCCTTGGAGTCGTGACGGTCTTTTTTCCGTCAGGCTTCGTTGGCGGAACCCGTTGATACAGCCAGTATTAGCGGAACCCGCCGCCTTGCCTGGCGAAAAAAATCCTCGCCACTTTGTCCAATGTTTAATTGTCGGAGCAATAATACTTGTAATTATGCGGATTGATATCATAAAATATTTCCATAAATGGATTTGTGCGGCCACAAGGTGGCGGAATGGGGCAAAGTATGGCTATTTTTCAAGGTTCAGGCGTTGCAATCGTGACTCCTTTCAAGGAGGGCGGCATACTGGATTTCGACAGGCTCGGAGAACTGATCGACTGGCAGGTGGAACAGGAGACGGACGCCATCGTCATCGTCGGCACCACGGGCGAGGCTTCCTGCCTTTACGACGACGAACACCTTGAAACCATCGCTTACGCGGTGCAAAAGACGGCCGGACGGCTGCCGGTCATCGCGGGCGTCGGCAGCAACCAGACCGAACACGGCATCAAGCTCAGCCAGGGCGCGCAGAAACGCGGCGCCAGCGCCCTGCTGCATGTGACCCCTTACTACAACAAAACCAGCCCGCGCGGCCTCATAGAACACTTTACCGAAATCGCCAACAGCGTGGATCTCCCCATCCTCTTATATTCCGTGCCCACGCGTACCGGCATGAATATTGCGCCCGACGTCGTGGCGGAACTTGCGAAGCACCCGAACATCACCGGCATCAAGGAGGCGAGCGGCAACATAGCCCAGGTGGCGGAGATCGCCCGCGTCACCCCGGATGACTTCGCCATCTATTCCGGAAACGATGACATGATCATCCCGGTGCTCTCCTTGGGCGGACTGGGCGTGATCTCCGTTCTCGCAAACGTAGCGCCGCGGGACACCCATGACATGGTCATCAAATACTTAGACGGCGACATCCAGGGCGCATGCAAGCTCCAGCTCGACATGAAACCGCTCATCGACGCGCTTTTTCTGGAGGTGAACCCCATCCCCGTAAAAGCGGCTCTTTCCATGATGGGAAAATGCGAATACGAATACCGGCAGCCGCTGTGCCGCATGGAAGAATCGAATTTCGAAAAATTGAAGAAAGAAATGAAAGCATGGGGCTTGATCTGATGGCCTGATTCGGGTATAATTAGAGCATTTACTATCTTCGCCCGAAAAATGAGCCGCGAGCAGTACCAAGAGAAACGCGCAAGCCTCAACGCCGATATTGACCGCATACTTGCGGAGATTGAAGCAATTTTGGAGGTGGAAGCGTGAAAAAGAAAGAGAATCTTCCAACTATCCGTAGCTCGGCAGCTGAATACCTCACTTACATCGCCGCCACAGGCGACAGCGCGGACAGTTTTGAGATGCGTTATCAGGACGAGAATATTTGGCTGACACAAAAGATGATTGCGGTCCTGTATGACGTTACGCCACAAAATATCGGTCAGCACATTAAGCGGGTCTTTGACGACGGCGAACTCTCGTCCGATTCAGTTATAAAGAAATTCTTTATAACTGCCGCAGACGGCAAGGACTACGACACGATGCACTACAATTTGCAGATGATTATCGCAGTTGGCTTCAAGGTGAACAACGAGCGTGCCGTGCGCTTCCGCAAATGGGCGGGACAGATTGTCAAGGATTATACCATTCAAGGGTGGACAATGGACGTTGACCTCCTGAAAAAAGGGCATATGTTCACTGACGAATATTTTGAGCGTCAGCTTCAATATATCCGCGAGATACGACTGTCCGAGCGCAAGTTTTATCAAAAAGTGACGGATATTTACGCTACGGCGTTCGACTACTATGCGGCGTTGCTCGGCAAGCGGTGGGAGAGGGATTATCATATTCCGCAATGAATTCAGCGATACCGTCTTTTGAGCAGTTCCTGTTGCGGTATCATCACATTGTTGTTTCACACAGGGAGACTGGAGTAACATTAAGAGATAGCCCTTATTTTCGATTAGCGGCTTTATTAGAGCGATATGACGTTGGAAACAAAATGGTCTGCCATCTTCAACAAGCAGAGGAATACCATAAGAACCTCGCGTCTGCCTCCGGTTGAGCTACTGTATATTTGCCGTTTTGCTGAAACGCCGCAACGCTGTGGCGGTTGGAAACGGTTTTTGGGGCAAGATATTTAACCATTCGCTGCTCTACAAAAAATGCACCGCCTTGCCGATCGCGGCGTGGACGGCTTCTTGCACGGCCTCCGACACCGTCGGGTGCGGGTGGACGGACGCGGCGATCTCTTCCGCGGTGGATTCTAAATTCATGGCGACCACGGCCTCCGCAATCATGTCCGTGGCGTGGACGCAGTACAGATGTACCCCCAGAATCTCGCCGAATTCCGCGTCTACGATCACCTTCGCAAGCCCCGCCGCTTCACCCGCCACTTTCGCCTTGCCGTTGGCGGCGAGCGGGAATTTGCCCGTCTTGACCTGCTTGTGCTGTTCCCTTGCCTGCGCCTCCGTCAGACCCACGCAGGCGATCTCCGGCTGGATGTAAACGGCGCTCGGAATGTTCGCGTAATTCATGCTTTTTTTATGGCCGCAGATATTTTCAACCGCCACGATTCCTTCCATGGAAGCCGTATGCGCCAGCATGGACTTCCCGTTCACGTCGCCGACGGCGAATATGTTCGGAACCGAGGTACGCAGGGCGCCGTCCGTCACGATGGCGCCGCGGTCCGTCTTTATGCCCAGCCCCGCGCAGTCAATGCCGCCCGTGTCAGGCACGCGCCCGACCGCCACCAGCACCTTCTGCGCGGCGAGCTTCTTTTCCGCGCCGTCCTTCTCAAAATAGACCGCGTCCTTTGTGATCTTCGTCACCTTCGCGCCGGTGTGGATCTCTATCCCCATTCCGGCAAGCCGCGCCGTGACCTGCGCCGTAATCTCCTCGTCCACCATCGGAAGAATGCGGTCCAGAAATTCCACGACCCTCACCTTCGCGCCCGCCTGCGCCAGAAAATACGCGAATTCAATGCCGATGACGCCGCCGCCGATGACGGTGATTTCATCCGGGATTTCCGTCAGCGCAAGCGCCTCGTCGCTGGTCAGCAGTTCCACGCCCTTGTCTGCCGGGACGGGCAGGGGTTTCACGGCAGAACCGGTGGCGATGATGATGTATTCGGCGGAATAGGACGTCTCCCCCACTTTCACCCTGTGCGGATCCAGAATGCTTCCTACGCCCGGAAGCGCCGTGACGCCGTTCCCCTTCAGCAGGGCGCCGACGCCGACGACCAATTGTTTCACCACTTTTCCCTTGCGTTCCTGCACCTTTTTCATGTCGATCCCGGCGCCCGAAGCGTCCACGCCCACGACGCCAAATCCGGCCGATTCTTTTACCGCGTTCAGCGCTTCCACGCTGCGCAGCAGGGTTTTTGTCGGGATGCATCCCCGGTTCAGGCAGACGCCGCCGAAATTTTCTTTCTCCGCGATGGCCGTGCGTTTCCCGGACTGCGCCGCTTTGATGGCCGCGACGTAACCGCCGGGGCCTCCGCCGATGACGATGACGTCGAAGTCGAAGTCCTTGCCGCTTTTCGCGGGCTGCCCGCCGGACGCGGCGGCAGGAACCGGGGCCGCAGAAGCCGGAGCTGGCGCCGCAGAAGCTGACGACGCCCCGGAAACCGGAGCCGCTGCCACAGGCGCCGCCGGAACCCCGTCCCCTTTGCCAAGCAGCGCATAGGCTTTTTCCGTTTCGGACGCAATATCGTCCGCCGCGTCCGCAAGGATGGCGATCGGCAGGGTGACGGGGATTGTTTCGCCCGCCTCGACGAACAGCTTTCTGACCACGCCGTCCCTTGTCGCCTCCACGTCGATGCTCGTTTTGTCCGTTTCAATCGAAAAAAGCGGCTCGCCCTTCGCGATTTTTTCTCCCTCGTTTTTATACCAGGAAACCAATTTCCCTTCATCCATGTTGAACCCCAGCTTGGGCATGACAATTACGTCTATCATCTGTACCTCCTCTTATAACACCTAAGATTCATAACAGTATCTCCAGCGGGTTTTCCAGTATCCGTTTCACTTCGGTGACAAACTGCGCCGCCAGCAGGCCGTCTATCAGCCTGTGATCCACCGTGAGCGTGATGTTCATCATCGGTTTTATCGCCACCTGCTTGACGCCCGAAGCATCCGTAACCGCCACCGGCTCGTCCTTCGTCGCGCTGACTGCCAAAATCCCCGACTCCGGTTCATTGAGGATGGCAGTGAAATTCTCTATGCCGAACATGCCCAGATTGGAGACCGTAAAGGTACCCCCGCTGTATTCATCAGGCGTCAGCTTGCCGTTCCGCGCTTTTTCGACGCAATGCGCCGAAGCCTCCGAAATCTGCAGCAGGCTCTTGCTTTCGGCGTTTTTGATGACCGGGACAATGAGCCCCGACGGTGCCGCCACCGCGATGCCCAGGTTCACGCTCTCATAAAACTCAATATGGCCGTCTATCAGGGAGGCGTTCAGGTCCGGGTGCTTTTGAAGCGCCAGCGCCACGGCCTTCGCAATATAGTCCGTCACCGAGGTCTTCGTTCCGGCGGACGCGTTGACATTTTTGCGAAGCGCGATGATTTCCTCCATATCGACCTTTTGCGTGAAATACAGATGCGGCGCAGTGAATTTGCTGTGCGCCAGACGTTCCCCGATGATCTTGCGGACACCTGTATAAGGCCGGATCTCCCGGATCACCTTGCCGCCGTGCGCCGCGGACGCTGCGATACTCGCGCCGGACGTACCCGCTGCTGTCCCCGCCTGCGCCGCAGAACCCGCCGCCGCGCCAAGGATGTCGCATTTCATGATTTTTCCATAAATGCCCGTTCCTTCCACGCCCGAAACCTCGATCCCCCTCGCCGCCGCTATCTTCGCCGCCAGCGGGGACATGCGTGGCAAAGCCTCGCCCTGCCCTGCCATCGCTTTCACCTTCGCTATGATTTTATCTTCGGACGGGATAATGGGGAATTCCAAGGCCGGGCTGAACGGAAGCGGAACGTTCGGCGTCGCGATCCGCCCGATGGGGGCATCCAGGTCGTAAAAGATGTCGTCGATCAGGTTCGCGCCGATCTCCGCGCCGATGCCGCAGAATTCATGCGCCTCGTCCACCACGAGCAGCTTCCTTGTCTTTTTCACGGAACGGATGATGGTCTCCCTGTCTAAGGGAATGATGCTTCGCAGATCGATGACTTCACAGGAAATGCCTTCCTTTTCTAATTTTTCGGCCGCCCGCACAGACTTCATGACCTGCGAGGAAGTGGCGACGATGCTTATGTCCCTGCCCTCCCGCAGCACGTTCGCCTTGCCGATCGGTATCAGCTCCACGTCGTCGTCAAGCTGGAAACGGTTGGCGTATTCCATTTTGTGTTCGAAGAAAACAACCGGGTTGTCGTCGCGGATCGCGGCTTTCAAAAGCCCCTTGGCCTCCTGCGCCGTGGAGGGCATGAGCACTTTCATTCCCGGAAAATGCGAAACCATGGCCTGCATGCTCTGGGAATGTTGCGCCGCGGACGAACGCCCGCCGCCGATGGGCGTCCGGATCACCATCGGCACCTTCGCCTGCCCGCCGGACATGTAGCGGATTTTTGCCATCTGGTTGACGACCTGATCCGCCGCGACCAACAGAAAATCCGAGAACATGAGTTCCACGACAGGCCGGAGCCCCGTGAGCGCCATGCCCACGGCCATGCCTACGAAACCCGCTTCGGAAATGGGCGTGTCTTTCACGCGCAAATCCCCGTATTTTTCATACAAACCGACCGAAGTCTTGAAATTGCCGCCGATAAACGCCACGTCCTCGCCCAGAAGCAGCACGTTTTGATCGCGCGCCATCTCTTCGTCCAGCGCCTCGCAAATGGCGTCCCTGTACAGAATTTCTCTCGTGCCCATCGTTCCCTCCCGTCCGGCGCCCGGCGCCATGAATTATACAAAAATATCCTGAAAGGCTTCCTGTGCGTCCGGATAGGAGCTGTCCACGGCGAAGCGCACGGCGTTTTGTGTTTCCGTCTCCACCGCCGCCTCCGCCGCCGCCACTTCCCCTTCCGTGAGCTTCCCGGACTCCGAAAGGAGGCGGCGCCTGAAATTCTTCACGGGGCAGCGATCCATCCATTCTGTCTTTTCGTTTTCGTTTTTCCGCGACCTGTATTCGCCCGGATCGCCCACATGATGCCCCTGCCAACGGTAGGTTTTACATTCAAGCAGAGTCGGGCCGTTGCCGCTGCGCGCCCGCCGCACCGCCGTCTGCGCCGCTTCGTATACGGCCAGCACGTCCATTCCGTCCACGACGATCCCCGGTATTCCATAGCCGATCGCCCTGTCCGCCAGGTTTTCCGTGTTGGTCACGTCCCGTATGTCCACGGAGATGCCGTACAGGTTGTTTTCAATCACGTAAATGACCGGCAGGTTCCATGCGGCCGCCATGTTGACGCTTTCATGGAACGTCCCTTCGTTTGACGCGGCGTCGCCGAAGAAAGAAACCGCGACCTGCTTCGTCCCCCTGTATTTCGCCGAATAGGCCGCGCCCGTGGCGATAGGGATTTCCCCTCCCACGATGCCGTTTGCGCCCAATATCCCCTTGTCCAGCGCCATGATGTGCATGGATCCGCCCTTTCCTTTGCTGTATCCGTCCTTTTTTCCGAGGATTTCCGCCATCATCCGGTCCACGCGCGCGCCCCGTGCCACCAAATGCCCATGTCCCCTGTGGGAACTGCCGATGTAGTCGTCCTCCGCAAGCGCGGCGCACACGCCGGCCGCCACCGCCTCCTCGCCCAGATAAAGGTGCGCAAGGCCGGGCATCAAGCCTTTTTTATAGAACTCAAACACTTCCTCTTCGAACCTGCGCGTCCTGTACATCACTTCATAGAAGCCCAGCAGCTGCTTTTTCGGAAATTTTTTCATATCCATGGCGACTCCTTTTATGCTCGTTCCGTTGCCCTGTAAGGTTACTGTTATGAATCTTAGGTATGTATTTTTTATAAGCAAACAATGTGCCAAAAATGACGAAACCCTTAAAAACAATCCCCGCCGGTGCGCCGGATCCCCTGAAGCGGACGAAAAAGCCCGCGATTCCGCCGTTCTGTTTTTCCTGCTGATAAAAAAACCGCGAAAAACAAAAAAACGCTTCCCTGTTCCGGTAATTTGCATTATAATGAGTGGTGACAAAACGATACATGTAGCACAAGATCGCACGGCGCCAACAATGGCACATGTGACAAGCTGACAACGGTGGGTGAGAAACCAATGCATAATTTTACGGAAGAATACCGCGCAGAACTGAAAGCGACCTGGGAGCATTTCATCGCCTTTGAACCCTGCGACGACTCCACGGTCCGCCCTGAAATCCTGGCTTCCTGGCAGCGTTCCCGGAGCTACCGCGTGGATCCGGTACACGCAAAAACCGTCGTTCTGAGCGCCGGCGACATCGACCGGCGGATAGAAGGCAACAAGCCCCTGATCCAGACCGTGCGCGCCTATATGGAACGGCTTTACTCCATCGTCAAGGGTTCGGGCTTTTATCTGATGCTGAGCGACCGGGACGGCGTCATACTGGATCTGCTGGGCGATGCCGACATCGTAAGCAACGCCAGGGACCACAGCAACCTCGTCGTCGGCGCCGACCGCAGCGAATCCTTTGCCGGGACCAACGCCATCGGCCTGTGCCTTGTCCTGGGCCGGCCCGTCCAGATCTGGAGCGACGAACATTACATTTCCCCCCACAAAGCCTATACGTGCAGCGCGGGCCCCATTTACGACCCCGGCGGCGAACTCATCGGCTGCCTCACCCTGACCGGCCATCACGACCGGGTCCATCCCCACACCCTCGGCATGGTGCTCTGCGCCGTGGACGGCATATCCAACGAGCTCAAGATCCGGGCGGCCTACACCGCCATAGAATCGATCAGCGCCCAGCGGAACGTCATCATTGACTCCCTCGCCTCCGGTTTCATCATGCTGGACGGGGAGGACCGGATCGTCCAAATCAACAAAATCGCGCGCGGCATGCTGGGGATCCATCCCGCGGACAGTGTGGACGGCAGCGATTTTTTTGACCTTTTCACCATCAACGACGCAAAAAGCACCGCGTTCCGTTTTTCACAGCTGACCCGCCCCGTCCTGAACAGGGAAACCAATTTCTACCTGCGGGGTTCCGGCCTCCCTCCCGTCAAGCTTACCATGTCCGTGAATTTTTCGGAAGCGGACCGGAAAAACATCGTCGTGCGTTTCGAGGAATCCAAACAAATCCACAGCTTGGTGAACAAGGTGGGCGGTTTCAAGGCATTCTTTACCTTCGACAGCATCCTGGGGAATTCCACGGCGCTCCGGCAAATGATCGAATTCAGCCGCCACGCCGCGAAAAGCTCTTCGAACATTCTGATTCTGGGGGATAGCGGCGCGGGAAAAGAGTTGGTAGCGCAGGCCATCCATAACAGCAGCAACTACGCAGGCGGCCCATTCGTGGCGATAAACTGCGGCGCCCTTCCGAAAGGATTGATCGAGAGCGAACTGTTCGGCTACGAAGGCGGCGCCTTTACCGGCGCCAACAAGGACGGGAATCCGGGGAAATTCGAACTGGCCGACGGCGGAACCCTATTTTTGGATGAAATCGGCGACATGCCCTTAGACGTGCAGGCATCCCTTCTCCGCGTGATCCAGACGCGGGAAATCGTGCGCATCGGCGCGAAATACTCCAAAAAGATCAACGTGCGCATCATCGCCGCCACGCACAGGAACCTCCGCGATTCCGTGGAAAACAAAAGCTTCCGCGAGGATCTCTATTACCGTCTGAACGTGCTGATCATCAACGTCCCGCCGTTGCGCGACCGGGACGACGACGTCTGCGAGCTTGCGGATCATTTCCTTCAGCCGCCTCCCGGCTCCAAAGGACCGCGCCTGTCTTTCGATCCGGAGGTGTACGGCCTGCTCCGCGCCTATCCCTGGCCTGGGAATGTCCGCGAACTGGAAAATGCCATCGAGCGCGCCATGAACATCGCAGACGGTTCCACGATCCGCGCGGCGCATTTGCCGCTTCAAGTCTCCGAAAACGCGCGGGACGCCGCATACGGCATCCGGACGCCGGACGGACAGCGCGGCGGGCGGGCAGCTGCGGGCGCGGACGCGAAGGGCTGGGAGGGCGACCCGCCGCAGCTGAACCTGCGCACAAGCGGCTACAGCATGATCCTGTCCAGCTTGGAAAAGACCGGCGGAAACGTCAAAAAATCAGCTGATCTGCTGGGAATCAGCCGCCGCACCCTCTATCGCAAAATGGAAAAATTCAACATCGATTATTCGGATTATCGATGAAACGCAACAAAAGCGGCCGAAGCCGCTTTTGTTGTATTGTGAATCTTAGATATATAGGATCTTCGCCGCAACGCAGGGCGTACCTACCGTTTGTAACAAGCTCGTTTACCGCGAGGAAAGCCTGGCCGGCCCGAAGGTCTGCGCTACGCGGAGTACCTGGCCGCCTTCGGGATGCAGCTCGTACTTGGCGCCCTTGGGGACATAAAGCCCGTCCTCCGCTTTGAGCGGCAGCTTTTCGCCGTCCACGACGGCGTAACCTTTGCCTGAAATGACATAGGTCATCTGATCGGATTCCTTGACCGCTTCGCCTACGACGGAGCCATCCGGCAAGATTTCGACGACATGGAATTCGATGGTATTGCTGCCGCCGTTTTTCGGGGTCGAGATGGAGAAGATGTTCGCCTTGTTGTACCCCGCCGCCGTAGCCGGCGAGATCTCGTTGATGTTCCGGATGAACGGCTCGGTCTGGTTGAACTCTTTCGGGGTCAGCGTGACCAAGAATTTAAGGGTCTGCACGCCGATGGGATACATTTCGTGGTCGCTGTTGCCCGGAATCCACATCACGTCGCCCACCTGATATTCATAGCGTTTGCCTTTAATGAACGAGTATCCTTTGCCGGACAGGATGAAATAGCAATGATCCGCGTCCTTGTGGTTGTCGAGGATGGCAGCGCCCCCGAATCTGATTTCGCAGATGGAGAAGAAGCCGTAGGTATCAGAATCCATCGTCGCCGGCACGCCAAACGCGAAGGCGTGTGCCGCGAGGTGCCTGAGCGGCGCGGCGGGCGACAGATCATAATAATTTTTTACATAAGCTTTTGCCATTTTGTATTCCTCCTCAATTCACCATAAAATATTAAATGATTTTCCCTATAAGTATACCATCCATGCTGCGCAAATGCCATGATAATTTTGCGCGGCTTCCTTAGCGTTTGATGTTCGCCTGCTCTTCCAGCACCTGCACCAGCACCGAGAAATCCTTGTCGCCCCGTCCGGTGGCGGCCGCCGACTGCAGCGCCTGCCTCGTCACGGCCGTGATGGGGAGCGGCACGCCATATTGCTTGGCGGCGTCGAACGCCAGATCGAAATCTTTCATCATGAGCTTTACGGAGAAAGCCGGGTTGTACTGGCCTGCGGACACCAGCGCCACTTTGTAGCCAACGACCGGGGAGCCCACCGCGCTCCCTGCGATCACATCGCATACCTGCGCCACGTCCAAGCCTGCCTTTTCGGCAAGGGTGACGGCTTCCGCCAGCATCTGCATGGACGTGCCGATCATCATGTTCAGGGAAAGCTTCAAGACGCGCGCTTCTTCGTTCGCGCCCACGTAAAACTGATTTTTCCCCATGGCTTCAAACAAAGGCAATGCCTTGTCATAGGACGCCCTGTCGCCGGACGCGAGGATGCCGAGGGTCGCGTTCTGCGCCAGAACCGTGCTGCCCGTCACCGGCGCGCGCAGGAACTTGCAGCCTTTGGCTTCCACCGCCTTGCTTGCCTTTACGGATTCGGCGGGCGAAACCGTGCTCATGTCGATGACGATCTTTCCGGCGGCCAATCCATCGGCCACGCCGTTGCCGTCCAGAATGACCGCATGCAGAGCCGGGCCGTCCGAAACCATCGTGAAGATGAAGTCGCTGCTTTCAGCCACCGCCTCCGGCGTGTCGGCCCACTTTGCGCCGGCCGCCAGGACCGCTTCCGCTTTTGCCTTCGTCCTGTTCCAGATGGTGACTTCATGCCCCGCCTTAATCAGGTTTCCGCTCATAGGGCTTCCCATGTTTCCCAATCCGATCCAACCAACTTTTGCCATGTTTTTCCTCCTTCGCACAGCGTGACAAAACCGCAACAAAAACCGCCGCCTGTGTCTTTGCGGGCGGCGGGCGATAAACGGGATATTACAAGAACTGGCAGCCTGGCAGGCCGCAGGACGTGATTTCATCCGAAGGGAACTTGGTGATGATCTCGCAGCCGCCTTTGCGCACGACGACTTCTTCCTCGATGCGCGCGCTGCCGGAGCCATCCTCCGCCGGGCACCAGGTTTCGATGGCGAAAACCATCCCCTCTTTGAGTTCGAACGGGTTCTCCAAGGAGAACAGCCTTGAAATGATCGGCTTCTCCCAGAGCCCAAGGCCGATGCCATGGGCAAATTGCAGCAAGAAAGCCTCTTCTTCATTTTTGAATCCCAGGTCCGTGGCGGCAGGCCACATCTTCGCTACGTCCGCGGAAGTGTTCCCGGCCTTGATCTGGGAGATGGAATCCTTGATCCATTTGGACGCTTTCTCATACGCCGCCCGCTGCGCCGCGTTCGGCACGCCGCAGGAGAATGTCCTGTAATAGCAGGTCTTGTAGCCGTTGTAGGTGTTGCCGATGTCAAAATAAATCAGCTCGCCGGGACGCACCATGCGGTTTGAAAACGTATGGCAATGCGGGTTCCCGCGCTCGCCGGAGATGCTGTTGACGAACTCCACAAGCTCGGAGCCCCAGTTATACAGTTTGAAATTCGCGATGGCCACCAGCTCATTTTCCAGAATGCCGGGCCGGAGCGCCTTTGCCAGATCGTAATACGCCCCGTCCACCATGGCCGCCGACTGTTTCAGCAACTGGATTTCATCATCCGTTTTAATGATCCGCGCGTCCAGCATGGCCTGCTGGCCGTCCACGATGTCCACTTTTTCGTTTTCCAGCGCGCGGATGAGCGGACTGTCAATAATGTCCATCCCGACTTTCCCGGTGACGCCGTATTCTTTCAGGTAGCCCGTGATCTGCTCCGCCACCTTCTGCACCATGCCCGCTTCTTCGGGGATGGCGCCCCGCATGGATCCCACGGCCGGCATGATATGGTCCGCGTCCAACCAGTCCACCCGTTTGCGTTTGGAGGGCGCGGCGGAATCAAACAGGTACGGCTGCTCAACCCCCTCGATCAAAAGGCAGTAGCGGTTCATTTTGTTGCGGTTCCACTCGCCGATATGCGTACCCGTGATGTAGCGGATATTGTCGAAATCATAACAGATCACCGCATTCAAGCCGTAATTCTTCATGCTTGCCTTGGCTCTTGCCAGCCTGTCGCTTCTCAGACGATAAAAGTTGACATTCGATTCAAAATCCACTCCGTTCATCCCTGACCTTGGCATTGTTTTCCTCCTCTTTTGACGCAAACGCTTTCGTTTCCATAAGCAATCGGGCGGTACGTTTCCCCGAAAAAACTTTTACCGGTATATTTAAAGCAAGGACTGTGCCAATTCCCTTCTGTTTCGGCGGGTTGTCCTGAATAAAATAAACTGCCCCGCAACAAGACTACGGGGTATTGGGGCTTCTGACGCTGTAAATTCCCCGTTTTTGAAAAAAATAACGAAAAACACAATGCGGCGGCGCCCGCGCGATGTTCAAAACCAAGTGCCAACCTGTGCCAAATGGCACTTATGGGTGACACAGTGTGCCAAGTGTGCCATTGTTTTTAAACGGCTTGTTTTACGCCTTGCCCTGTGCTATAGTAGAAGCAGAAGGAGCCATGCCATGACGCCGAACAACGACGAATACCAAAACGCCATAGCCCGTCTTTGGCGGCGCTACATCGAAAATGACGCGTCCATGCCGGACGCGCCGCCGGACGGGATCCGCCCGGTCATCTTCGAATCCTGGCGGCGCGCGAAACGCCATAAGATATCCCCCTTAGAAGTAAAGGACAAGATCCTCTCGCAGCCGGAGCTTGCGCAAATCACGGCGCAAAACAAGTCCTTGCTTTCCGTCGCCCACTCTTACACGCAAAACCTGTATCATTTCGTCAAGGATTCAAATTTTATCATCGCGCTGACGGACAGCGACGGATACGTGATCGACCTGATCGGCGTGGAGGGGCAAATAGAGGCGCGGGCGCAGAAAAGCTCCCTTACCGTCGGCTGCAACAGAAGCGAGCGCTACGCCGGAACCTGCGGAATCGGAACCTGCATCGCCATCGGCGAGCCGGTGCAGATCTGGGGTTACGAGCATTATATCCAGCCGCACCACAACTATGTGTGTTCGGCGGCGCCCATCCGCAACAAAGACGGCGCCGTCATCGCCTGCCTTGACGTGATCGGGCCCGGCGACACGACCACGCAGCACACGCTCGCCATGGTCTGCGCGGCGGCGGACGGCATCGAAAAAGAAATGAAGATGCGCGAAGCTTACGAAAAAATGTTCATCATCAACCACCAGCTGAGCAGTACGCTGGAATCCATCTCTTCCGGCATTGTCATGTTTGACAACATGGGCGTCGTCACCCAGTGCAACAAGCGCGCGGCGCTGATCCTCAAGCTTCCCTATGACGATATCCGGGGGCATAATATGGCGGATGTCTTGGATTTGAATGCCGGCCCCGCCGATCTCCTGGATCTTTCAGAGAACATCTCGCGGCTCGAATTTTCCGTGATGAACGCCGCCGGCGCAAAGCTGAACCTGTCCGTGTCCGCCTCCGTCATCCGGAACGAACAGGGCGAAAAGCGTTCCACGGTGCTGGTTATGGAGGAACAGCACAATCTGAACAAAATGGCGACGCGGATCAGCGGCTTCACGGCAAAATACAATTTTGACGACATCATCGGCGCGTCGCCTGCCCTTGCGGAGGTGAAAGCCCTGGGGCAGATCACCGCCCGAAGCAATTCCAACGTGCTGATACTGGGGGAAAGCGGGACGGGCAAAGACCTTCTTGCGCAGGCGATCCACAACGCCAGCTGGCGCGCTTCCGGCCCGTTTATCCCCATCAACTGCGGTTCGCTCCCCAAGGGGCTTGTGGAAAGCGAGCTCTTCGGTTACGAAAGCGGTTCTTTCACGGGCGCCAGCAAAAATGGCTGCCCCGGCAAGTTCGAGCTGGCGGAGGGCGGCACGATCTTCCTCGATGAAATAGGCGACATGTCCATTGAGATCCAGGCGACCCTGCTCCGCGTCCTGCAGACGAAGCATATCATCCGCATCGGCGGAACCGCCTCCATCCCCGTGGACGTGCGCATCATCGCGGCGACCAACGTCGATCTGGCGTCGCGCATCGAAGAAAACCGGTTTCGCAGGGATCTGTACTACCGGCTGAACGTGCTGACGTTCTCCCTCCCGCCCCTGCGTCGGCACATGTCGGACGTCCCGCTCCTGATTGACCACTTTATTTCCGAATACAGCGCCCGGATGTCTTTGGACATGAAAGGCATTTCCGAAAGCGCCTTGCACCGCCTGATGTGTTACGAATGGCCCGGCAACATCCGCGAGCTTGAAAACATCATAGAACGCGCCCTGAACCTGGCGACGGGGGATTGCATCACGGAAAAAGAACTGGGCATCGAAATCCCGGCCCTGCCGCTTCAAAAAATATGGGGAAGCCGGGGCGAGCCCGACCTTCCGCGCGGCCGCGAAAACGATCCCGGCCTGATTATGGCCGCCCTGAAAAAGGAGCGCGGCAACGTCACCAAGGCGGCGCTGCTCCTCCGCACGCCGAAGCGCACGTTGTACCGGCAGATTAAAAAATTCGAGATAGAACTTCGCGATTTCCGCCTGTGGTGAGAAAGGATCTGCATCATGAAACGTTTGCCAGCCATAAAGCTGGACGGCCGCCTGATCCCCTATATTCTCCTCACGCCCCTGCTGCTTGTGCTGGTCCTGAATCTGGCCGGGATAGCGGAGGGCGTTCTGCACGGCTTCGGCGCGGCGTCCCTGCCCGGCGGCCGCGGCGTTTCTTTTCTGTTCCCCGGCGGCATCAGCATCCTCATGCTCATGCTCCGCGCCGCCGCCCTCTCCGCCGTCGCCGCCCTGCTTGCCGCCGCCGTTGCGCTGCTCGCCGCCCGCGCGCTCATTTTTTATGAATTTAAAGGCCGGCGCGCGCTTTTTGTCCTGACGACGCTGCCGGTCTTTGTGCCGGTCTCTGTTTTGGGTGCCTGGATTTTTGTATTTTTGGCGCGGCTTGTCCCGGACCGCCATATGATTGCCGCCGCCTTGTGTACCCATGTTATCCTGGCCCTCCCCTTTGCGCTGCGGATCCTGAAAAGCGTCATGGGAAAAACCGCCATGGATCTCGAAGAACATGCGCGGAATTTGGGCGCTTCGCCGTCCGCGGCCTTTTTCCGCGGGTCGCTCCCGTCCATGAAAGGCTGTTTGGCGGCGGCGGGCGCCATTGCGTTCCTGCTGTCTTTGACGCAGTACGTCCTCGCTTTCATCGCGGGGATTGAGAAAGCCGGAACGCCGGCGGGCTTTGTCCTGCGTCTTTCCGGCGAAAACGCGGCGAACGCGCTGCGCGAGACCTTCGTCCTGCCCTCCGTCCTGATGCTTTTGATCTTTTTTGCCGTTTCCGGCCTGTTCCGGACCGCGGAGCGCGGATGAGGCCGGAGTTTTGTAGCCAAACGGAACGAAACTACCCAGCTGCGGGGCGGGCGTCACATCCTCCGTCATTGCGAGCTACGGTGAACTCCTACCCGGCTAAAGCCGGGGAGTTCTCGATTGGCACCTGCCAGCCATTTGCTGCGCAAATGGAGATAGGTGCGCAAAGCGAAGCAATCCACAGGCACTGGATTGCTTCGGCGCTCCGCTTCTCGCAATGACGGGAGATATGCCCGCCCCGCAGCGGTGCCGTTCATACCTAAGATTCATAACAGAAAGGGAACCCCATGAGCCTGACAATAGAAAATCTGGACGTGTTCCATGGCGAACAGCAAACGCTTTTTGAGGTGAGCCTGCATGTGGAGGACGGCGAATTCTTTTCGGTCCTGGGCAATTCCGGCTGCGGAAAAAGCACCCTTCTCAAAGCCGTCGCCGGACTGATTGCAACCCAGGCCGGCGCCATCCTCTTAGACGGCGAACCGTTAGACGGGCTGCCGCCGGAAGCGCGCCCCGTCTCCCTTGTATGCAGGGATCTGCGTCTTTTTCCGCACCTGACCGTGCTGGAAAACATCTGCTTTCCGCTCAAGATGGCGGACGTCCCTGAAAAAAAACGCCTTTCCCAGGCGGCGGACGCGCTGGGGGCGGTGTACGGCAAGGCACTCGGCACGAAACGCCCGGCGGCGCTTTCCGTAGAGGAACGCGAACGGGCGGCGCTTGCGCAGGCATTGGTCATGCACCCCCGGATTCTGCTGCTGGACGAACCTTTTTCCATGCTCGAAACCGAATCTCGCGCCGGGATGCGAAAGCTGATCCGCGAACTGCATGAGCGCTTTGAACTGACCGTCATACAAGTCACGGCCGACCGGGACGACGCGTTGATGCTCTCCGACCACATGGCCTTTATGATGGAGGGCGAAATCATGCAGTGCGACACCCCGGATCAAGTCTACAACTTTCCCGGAACGCTTGACATCGCCGAATATTTCTGCAACGGGAACACCCTGCCCGGCACCGTGCAAAACGGCCGTTTCGAAAGCGGAACCATACGCCTTTCGGCGCCCGGCTTGCCGGACGGCCCCTGCATGGCCATGATCCGCCCCGGCATCATCTCCGTCGCGCTGGATCCGGGGGATTTTGCGGTGGAACACGTGGAATATCTGGGGGACTACCAGCGCCTCTACGTCCGGCGCAACGACTGCACGCTCAACTTTGTGACCGATCTGTCGGGCCGGTACCGGACGGGTGACATGATCGACCTGCGCATCCAGGACGGAAAGGCGCTCTTTTACCGGTAGGACCTCGCAATGACGGGGGCTTCGCTCCTCGCAATGACGGGGATTATGCCCGCCGTTCCACCTCCAGCAGCCTCATGCTGCGGTTGCCGAAGATGTCCGCAACGCGGACGGCAACCGGGCCGGCAACCGCCAGAAGCCTCGCACAGGCGCTTTCGAGCGTATCTTTTTCCCTGCACAGGGAAGCCTGCGGCCTGAAACAGATGCCGTCATAACGGAAGTCCACGCTCCAGTAGGCGACAAACTGCATCGAATCCTCCCGCAGGGCGGACTTTATCAGGTCCGCCTGTTTTTCCTCTGCGTCCGGCAGGCCGGCCGGGAACGCGTAGCGCGTAAGCTCCACCCTGAACACCGTTTTTCCCGGATCCGGCGAGGGTTCCGCCCGGCAGGCCGCTTCGAATGTTCCTTCGGCACACAGCTTTGTTCCCGCGCCGGCGAGCACTTCGAAATCCGCGCCCGCGCTTAGCATCCGCTTCTGCGCGCTTACCTGGGCAAGCTGTCCCGCGTCGCAAAACAGCCAGCGGCGCCCCATGCGCTGCGCAACCGCCGCCAAGGTGCCCGACCCGCCAAAAAAATCCGCGCAGAGATCCCCTTCTTTCGTGCAGCTTTCCAGAATGCGCGCGAGCAGGGCTTCGGGCTTTTGCGTCGCGTATCCGGTGCGTTCGCCGGAGGTCCGTCCCACCATGTCGATCTGCCAGACGTCCTTCCGGTTGACCCACGTGTACCATCCCGTTTCGTCCCGGTACTCTTTCACGCCCTTGAAACGGTAGGGTTTGAGACCCCTGTTGTAGGATTTTTCCTGCTGCGGGGCAAAGTAGTACCTGCTGGTTTTTCCATAGAAAAGCAGGCTGTCGTGCTTCCGGGCGAAGCGGCGCCGGCTCACCCCGCCGGACTTGTAATTCCATATGACTTCGTTTATAAAATTTTCGCCGCCGAATATGGCGTCCAAGACTACCTTGACATAGTGGACGGCGTGCCAGTCCAGATGGATCCAGAAGCTGCCCGTGTCGGCGAGCAGTTCCCGGAACGCGTAGAACCGGGGAACCAGCATGCGCAGATACCCCTCCATGCCGTCCTGCCAGCTGTCCCGGTAGGCCGTCTGCCGGGAGAGCTGTGTTTCCCCCGCCGGCAATTTCAGTTTGGTGCCGCCCTCGTAGTTGTTTTTCGAGAAGAAGGGCGGATCCGCGTAGATCAGATGGAAGGCGCCCGCCATTCCTTGGTCCGCGCAGGATTTCATGGCGCTCAGGTTGTCTGCGAAAATCATGCGGTTTGCCGGACCGTCCGCGGGTGAATGCCGGGTGCTTCCGTCAACCCCGGAAACCGTCTCTGTGCGCGTCAACGGTTCCGCGTGCGCTTCTTCCCACGCAAGTCTGCCCTCTTCCATAATCTGTGGTAACTTTATAAATAATTCCATTACCCGCCTCCTCTGCGTCCGGGCTTCGTCCCGCGCGTGGGCGCCGTTTCACGTCCGGGATTCGTCCCTCGCTTGGGCGCCGTTTCATGTCCGGGCTTCGTCCCGCGTCCGGATGCCGGCCCGCGCCCGATCTTCGGCGGAAACAGGACGGGCATGGCGTCCTCCCGCCCGGCCGCCGCGAGCGCTTCCATGACCCGTCGGCGGTTCTCCGGCTTGGCAAAATGCAGCAAGGCCCGCTGCCATTCTTTTTCCTGCGCGCTTTTCGCGGCATAAACCGCCTCGCCTGTCAGCGGATCCATGCCGGCATAGTACATGCAGGTGGCCAGCGTGCCCGGCACGGGGTAAAAATCCTGCACCTGATCCGGCGCAAAACCGGACTGTTTCAGATACAGCGCCAGATCCACCGCATCACGCAAGGTGCTGCCCGGATGGGACGAAATAAAATAAGGCAGCAGGTATTGGTTCATCGAAAGACGCTTGTTCGCCTTCGCGTATTCCGCCGCGAAGGCGTCGTATACCGTTTTTCCCGGCTTTCTCATGCGCTTCAGAACGCCCGGCGCGATATGCTCCGGCGCCACTTTCAGCATGCCGCTGACGTGATGTTCGCATATTTCGCGCAGGACGGCGCGGTGCGCCGGGTCCGCCATCAGGTAATCGTAACGGATGCCGGAACGGATAAAAACCTTTTTCACGCCGGGCAGCCCGCGCAGCGCCCGCAGGGTTCCCAGAAATTCCCCGTGATCGGCCTTTAGGTTCGGGCAGGGTGCCGGAAACAGGCAGTCTTTCTCCTTGCAGGCGCCCCGCTTTGCCATGCCGGCGCAGGCGTTTTCCCGGAAATTGGCCGTAGGGCCGCCCACATCATGGATATAACCCTTGAAATCTTCGCGCTCCGTGAGTTTTTTCGCCTCTCGCAGCAGCGAATCCCGGCTGCGCCCCGTCACCATGCGTCCCTGGTGCGCCGTCAGCGCACAAAACGCGCAACCGCCGAAGCAGCCGCGGTTCGCCGCCAGGCTGAATTTTATCTCTTCCGCCGCAGGAGGGGCGCCTTCGGACCTATAGGCGGGGTGCCCGACGCCCGTATACGGCAGTTCGTAGACCGCGTCCATTTCCGTCTGGGTCAAGGGCGGCTGCGGCGTGTTCTGGACGACATAAGACGCGTTTGGGTAAGCCTCCGCCAGCGGCTTCGCGCTGAAGCTTTCGATGTTTTCATATTGTAATTTGAAGCTTTCCGCGTAGGCGGCCGGATCGGACAGGGTCTCAAAACCGGGCAGGCACAGCGCGTCCGCCGGCGGTTCCGCCGTCCGGTACGCCGTGCCGGGAACCCAGGTGACGTCGCGCGCGTCAAAACCGTCATTCAGCGCCGCAGCCACTTCCAGCATGCTTTTCTCCCCCATCCCGTAGATCAGGATGTCCGCCCGCGCGTCCAGCAGGATGGAACGGCGCACCCGGTCATCCCAGTAATCATAGTGCCCGAAACGCCGAAGGCTGGCTTCCAAGCCGCCAATCACCACCGGAATCCCTTTGTACGCTTCCCTTGCCCGGTTGGCGTAGACGATGACCGCACGGTCCGGCCTGCCCCCCGCGACCCCGCCCGGCGCGTACACGTCCTTTCTCCGCCTCCGTTTCATGACCGAATAATGGTTGACCATGGAATCCACGCAGCCGCCCGTGATCAGAAAGCCCAGCCGGGGCCTGCCGAAACGCCGGAAATCTTCGGGGTCCGCCCAGCCGGGACGCGCCAGCACGGCCACTTTGTATCCGTCATTTTCCAGCACCCGCGCAATGATGGCGGCGCCGAAGGAAGGATGGTCCACGTAAGCGTCCCCCGTGACCAGCACGAAGTCCGCCTGCTCCCATCCCCGCTCTTCCATGTCTTGTTTTGTAACCGGCAAAAATCCGGCGTTTGTCATTTCCATATCTTTTCCGCCCGCACCCATCTTGCATATTTTTTTTAAAAGGGGTATAATAAGTAAAAACAACATTTCAACAGGAGGACCGTGCCATGAAATTTAAGCTCGCTCTTTGCCAAATGAAAGGCTATATGGAAAAAACGGCGGCGCACAAAAGCGCCAAGGCCTACATACAGGAAGCCGCGCAAACCGGCGCAAACATGATCTGCTTGCCGGAGATGTGGAACTGCCCCTATTCCAGCAAATACTTCCACGCATATGCGGAAGGTGAAGACGGGGAAAGCGTCCGCCTCATGTCGGAGCTGGCCCGCGAAAACGGCGTATGGCTCATCGGCGGCTCCATACCGGAAATCAGCGGGGACAGCGTTTACAACACCGCTTTCGTCTTTTCCCCGCAAGGGCGCATTATGGGAAAGCACCGGAAAATCCACCTGTATGACGTAGACATTGAGGGCGGCATCCGGTTCGTGGAATCCGAAACCCTGTCGGCGGGAAGCAAAAAGACCGTGGTAGACACGGAATTCGGAAAAATCGGCGTCGCCGTATGTTATGACGTGCGGTTTCCGCCGCTCTTTGCAGCCATGGCGGCGGAGGGGGCGCAGCTCATCTTGCTTCCCGCCGCGTTCAACATGACCACCGGGCCGGCGCACTGGGATTTGCTCATGCGCGCGCGCGCCCTCGACCAGCAGGTTTATTTCGCGGCCTGCTCCCCCGCGCGGGATCTCGCCGCGCCGTACCAGGCTTTCGGACATTCCTGCATCATAAACCCATGGGGCGAATATTGCGGGCAGGCGGATTCCCACGAATCCATCCTATACGGCGACATTGACCTCGATTATCTCAATTCGGTCCGCGCGCAGCTCCCCCTCGGCCGGCAAAGGCATCCGGAAGCTTACTGAATTTGGAAAGTCCTCCGATGGCGGCAGTCACCGCCTTTCATATCCTGAGTATAGCAGATTAGCGTTGAAATTACAATCAAAAAAATATTCGCGCTGCTCGCCCTGCTGCCCGCCATGACCCTGCCTGCGGTTCAGTAGCTGCCGGGAAACGCGGAAACGCAGGTGTCATAGTCATTTGTGCGAAAAACCAGCCGTTCGCAGTCCAGCCATTGGATATTTTCGTCATTGTTAAAATAAACATGGAAATAATTCCACAGCCTGCGCGTTTCTTCGTCCGCCCAATGTTCAGACCACCATTTCTCCCAAATTTTATCGTCTGCGCCTGCTCCCTGAAGAATGTCCCCGTACATTTCCCTGTCGCTTTTCGACCATTTTTCAATATTTTGAATCCCGGATTCACGCCACTGTTTTACATCTATCGCTTCTTTTACCAAGCCGATTCTTTCCCACACGACGGTGTCCTCATAAAACCGCACCTGCGCAACGATGATGGTACACCAGAAATCCATGTCGTCCGGACAAAGCAGCACGGGAAGATTACAGTTTCTTTTCTCGTTCAGCAGCGTCCATATATATTGCCCATCTTGTCCGTCTTGCCCGTCGCCGGGCAGCAGCCAAGCGCACCATAGGTCTTCATAGGAAGAATCCCCGTTTTTGCTGAGATATTCTCCGAGCGGGCATTCGTCAATAAAAATGCTTGCTATCGACCTCTTAAAAGATAGGATTTGTTTTGCCTGTATCCTGTTCATCGTCACCCTCGCGTAGTCCCTCTTCTTTTCTTGCCCGGCAGCACAGGGAGCCATGCCGATACCTCCGGGAACGCTAAAAAGGCTCCCCGAGCCTTTTCTTCACGCGGGCAGCCCTTTCGGGTTCGAATCCCTTCCGGATCCGCACTATGTCTTCGGCGTTCTTGTTGCCGTACCGTACATTTGGCGAGCCCACAGGGATTTCGCAGCCGCTCCCTTTGGTCGCGTCTGCCGTTCTGCGCTTTCTCCGAAAGCTTGAACCTGCCCGCTAAAAAGGCTCCCCGAGCCTTTTCTTCACGCGGGCAGCCCTTTCGGGTTCGAATCCCTTCCGGATCCGCACTATGTCTTCGGCGTTCTTGT
>JAITOE010000211.1 GCA_031290135.1 Eubacteriales Family XIII. Incertae Sedis bacterium | reverse complement strand
CTCCTCCGCGTCCCTGATGATGGCGTCGCCGTCAAACTTGTTCAGGAAGACCTGCCGGACGTCTATCCGCAGGCCGCCCCGGTGCAGTGAGGCCGGCGCGGATTCCACTTCTCCCGTGTAGATGACGGCGATGTTGATGTCCGGCAGCTGTTTTTCCGTCTGCCAGTGCCGCTCCAGAACCCGGAACGCGTAATGGCCGTATTTCAGCAGCTGCTCCCGGCTTGCCGTGCTCTCGTAGTCCACGATCAGCAGAGAACCGTCCTCCAGCAGGAATACCCCGTCAGTCCTAAGCTCGTTGGCCTTGATGTCCGGCAGGTCCGTCGGCAGCATGGCCTTGACCGGCGGCAGGTCCAGCCCGTATGCCCTGAACGACGTTTTAGGGTAGTTCCTGCTCAGGATCTTCATTAAGATGTCTTTGTTCTGGTACGCGATTCCCTCCGGCATGCGGCACCTCCTCTGTTGTTTTCATTATATCCCCGCGGCGGGTAAAAGTACAGAGGAAATTTGCCGTCAAATGCGAGTTGCCAAATGCAAGTTCGGGCGCATCACCGCTTTTCCGTCAATACCTCTACCGCACGATGCTGCGTGTATCTGCCCGACGCTTGAAATGCCGGCGTGTTCGATGTCCTCCTATGACATTATAACCCGAAACGAGAAAGAGCTATTGACAGATGTGTTTAAAAAAATTATAATTTAGTAAAACAGTTTTATTATAAAAGTTTTTTCAAACAGTGACGTAAGGGGGACATGCGAAAATGAAGGAAGATATCAGCGGCCTGCTGGGGGTGCGCTACCCGGTCATTCAGGGCGCGATGGCCTGGATTGCCGACAGCAACTTGGCCTCTGCGGTTTCAAACGGCGGCGGCCTCGGCATTATCGCGGCGGGCAACGCGGACGCGGCGTTCGTGCGGGAGGAGATCCGGAAAACGAGAACGCTGACAGACCGCCCATTCGGGGTCAACGTGATGCTGATGAGCCCGCACACGGAAGCGGTGATGGAAATGCTCTGTCAGGAAAAAGTCGCCGTCGTCACCACGGGCGCGGGGAATCCCGGCAAATACATGGCGGCGCTGAAAGCCGCCGGGATCAAGGTCATCCCCGTGATTGCCTCGGTGGCGCTGGCCGTCCGGCTCGCGCGCGGCGGGGCGGACGCGATCGTGGCGGAGGGGACGGAGGCAGGCGGCCATGTCGGGGAGATCACCACCATGGCGCTGGTCCCGCAGGTGGCGGACGCGGTGGACATTCCCGTGGTCGCGGCAGGCGGCATCGCGGACGGCCGGGGGATCGCGGCGGCGTTCATGCTGGGCGCAAGAGGCGTCCAGATCGGGACGCGCTTCCTCGTGGCGGAAGAATGTACCGTTTCCCGGCCCTATAAGGAGATGATACTCAAAGCGAAAGACACGGACACCGTGGCGACGGGCAGGAGCACGGGCCATCCGGTGCGCGTGCTGAAGAACAAGATGACGCGGGAGATCCTTTCGCTGGAAGCAAAGGACATCAGCCCGGAAGATTTCGAACTCCGCATGGCGGGCACGCTGCGCGCCGCCGTGAAAGACGGGGACGTGGCCTACGGATCCGTTATGTCGGGGCAGATCGCGGGGCTTGTGCGCAAAGAGCAGAAAGCAGCGGAAATCATAGAGGAATTGTTTAGGGAGGCCGGGGAAATATATGAAAGCAGGGCTGTTATTTGCGGGGCAGGGCGCCCAGTATCCGGGCATGGGGAAAGAGCTTTATGACCGTTCCCCCGCGGCGCGGAAGATTTTTGACCAGGCAGGCGAAGATGTAAAAAAATGGTGTTTCGAAGGGACGAAAGAGGAGCTGCGGCAAACCCATGTCACGCAGCCTTCCGTTTTTACCGTCAGCGTGGCGGCTTGCGACGCGTTTTTCGAGGCATGGAAGCAAGAAGGGGTTCCGGCTCCCGGCGAACCGGCGGGAACCGGCGCGTTTTCAGTCACCGGGCTTGCGGGTTTCAGCATGGGCGAATACGCGGCGCTTTATGCCGGCGGCTGCTTCAAAGATTTCGAAACGGCGCTTGCCCTGCTTGCGAAAAGGGGCGAATACATGGCCCAGGCCGGAAAGTACGCGGACGGAAGCCCGCGCGGGGCCATGCTCGCCGTCTTCGGGGAACGCGCGGCGATTTTGGAATGCGTGGCGGCGGTAGCATCCGTACAGGGCGACGACGTTCTGGAAGCCGTCAATTTCAACGCTCCGGGGCAGACCGTAGTGGCGGGAGACCAAGATGCGGTCAGCCGCCTGCGGGAAAAAATAAAAGGGACGGCGGGCCTGAAAGCGGTCCCCTTGAACGTCAGCACCGCTTTTCACAGCGCCATCATGGAACCGGCGTCGCCAAAATTCGCGGCGCATGTAAGCGGGTTTGATTTTTCCGCGCCGAAAATCCCGGTGTATTCCAACATCACGGGGCGGCCTCTCATGGCGGACAAGCCGCAGGGCGAAACGGACGCGGACTGGATCCGGGGCAGGCTGGCCCTGCAGCTGAAAAACCCGGTCTACTGGCAGGAAACCATTGAAAACATGATCGCGGACGGCGTGGGGCTTTTCATCGAATTCGGCCCCGGACAGACGCTTACCGGCTTAGTCAAAAAAATCGACGGAACAGCCGCCGCCCTTCATGTGGAGGACGCGGAGTCGCTGACGGCCACAGTGGCGGCGGTAAAAGCGCTGTTAGGGTAAGAAATGAACCATGCAGTCCGCGCAATAAACAGGATTTAGAGGAGGGAGCTTCATGCTGGAAGGAAAAACGGCGGTCGTCACAGGCGGCACACGGGGGATAGGCAGGGCAATCGCGCTGGAATTAGCGGCGCGGGGCGTGAACCTCCTGCTGACCTGGCGCGGCAACGAGGCGGCGGCGGCGGAAACAGCCGCCACGCTGAAACAATACAAGATCCGGGCGGAACTGCTGCGGGGCGACGCGGCGGACCCCGCGCACAGCCGGGCGGCGGCGGCGCTGGTGAAAGAGAAATTCGGCAAGGCCGACATTCTGGTGAACAACGCGGGCATCACGCGGGACAAGCTGCTTCTGCGGATGAACGCCGATGATTTCGACCAGGTGGTCCAGACGAACCTAAGCGGCGCGTTTTACATGATGCAGGCGCTGGTTCCCATGATGAGCAAACAGCGGGCGGGGCGGATCATCAACATTTCATCGCTCGCGGGCGTGCGCGGCAACCCCGGCCAGGTCAACTACGCCGCGTCCAAAGCCGGCGTCATCGGCATGACGCTGGCGGCAGCGAAAGAATTAGGCGCGCGGAACATAACCGTCAACGCCGTCGCGCCGGGCTACATCAAAACAGACATGACGGAAGCCCTCACGGAAGAACAGAAATTGAACCTGTTACACGCCGTCAGCCTGAAACGCGCCGGCGCCCCGGAGGACGTGGCGAAGGCAGTGGCATTTCTGGCATCGGAAGACGCGGCGTACATCACCGGACAGGTGCTGTGCATAGACGGCGGGATGACAGCATAATGGTTTCGCTCTATTTTCACGCCACAGGCGGGAAATAGCCAAGCGAACCTTATGCGGCAGCTTTGCTGACGCATAATGTATAGATCAGGAAGGAGCAACATATAATGGAAAGAAGAGTCGTAATCACGGGGATGGGCGCGATAAGCCCTCTCGGCAATAACCTCCGGGACACCTGGGAGGGGATCAAAGCCGGAAAAAACGGCATTGGGCTGATCACGAAGATAGATGTGTCCGCGTTGCCTGTGAAAATGGGCGCGGAGGTCAGGAATTTTGAATACCGCGACAAAAAAGAAGGCCGCAGGATGGATCTGTTTTGCCAGTATGGCGTGACCGCGGCGGGGGAAGCCTTAGCCATGAGCGGCTTGGTCAGCGGCGAAAACATCGATCCGGATCGCCTGGCGGCTTACACGGGCAGCGGCATAGGCGGCATCACGACCTTGGAAGCCGAGATGAAAAAAGGCGCGGAAAGGGGGCTGGGGCGCGTGTCCCCCGTCCTGGTGCCCATGATCATCGGCAATATGCTGGCGGGAAACATCGCCATCGCTTACCAGGCAAGAGGTTCGGCGCTGCACATCGTGACCGCCTGCGCCTGCGGGACACACGCCATCGGCGAAGCCTGGCGCGCCGTGCGGCACGGCTATATCGACGCGGTCATCGCGGGCGCGGCCGAAGCCCCCTTTGCCGACACGAGCTTCGCGGGCTTTTCCAACATGACCGCCATGTCGGTCAGGACAGACCCGGATCGCTGCTCCACGCCTTTTGACAAGGAGCGGGACGGCTTCGTCATGGGAGAAGGCGCGGGCATGGTCATCGTGGAGGAGTTGGGACACGCCCTGTCGCGCGGCGCGAAGATTTATGGGGAAGTGGTCGGCTACGGAACCACCTGCGACGCCTATCACATCACGGCGCCGGCGCCGGAGGGTGTGGGCGCGGCAAAGGCCATGCGCATGGCGCTGGATTCCGCAGAGCTATGCGGACCGGAAATCTCCTACATCAACGCCCACGGGACAGGCACGCCGTACAACGACCTGTACGAGACACAGGCGATCAAAAGCGTCTTCGGGGACGCGGCCCGCAAAATTCCGGTAAGCTCCACAAAGAGCATGACGGGGCATATGCTGGGCGCCGCCGGCGGCCTGGAAGCGGCGATCTGCCTCATGGCCATCGCGGAAGGCGTTGTTCCGCCCACCATCAACCTGAGAGAGCCGGATGCGGAAATGGATCTGGACTACGTGTCCGAAGGCGCCAAAAAAGCGGATGTCCGCTACGCGATGTCAAACTCCTTCGGCTTCGGCGGGCATAACGGGACCGTGATTTTCAAACGGTACGAGTGAAGATATACGAAGGGAACGCAATGGAAAACCTGCTGTTGAACCGGGAGCAGATCATGGAGATCATCCCCCACCGGGACCCTTTCCTGCTCATCGACGGAATTTTAGAGCTGGAAACGGGGAAACGCGTGGTGGCCGTGAAATACGTGCGCGAAGACGAATATTATTTTCAGGGGCATTTCCCGCAGGAAAAAGTGATGCCGGGCGTGCTGATTGTGGAGGCGCTGGCGCAGGCGGGCGCCGTGGCGATTCTTTCCATGGAGCAAAACAAAGGGCGGCTTGCCTATTTTGGCGGCATACGCGAAGCCAGATTCCGCGAAAAAGTGAAGCCGGGCGACACGCTCCGGCTGGAGGTGAGCTTAGACCGGCTCAGAAGCAGGGCGGGAACCGGCACCGCCGAGGCATGGCTGGGGGACAAACTTGCCTGCCGCTGTGAAATACTCTTCGCCATAGGATAGACCTGAATGAGAAAAACGGCAGACAGAGCAAACGAAATACTGACGCGGCTGCTTCGGACGGTGCTGAAAACAGAGGAAGAAGCCCTGCGCCATTCTCCGCAGACACGCGGCCTGACGCCGGGGGAGATCCACGCGCTCACGGCCATCGGGACCGGCCGGGCAAAGACCATGACGCAGGTGGCGGCAGGCCTGAAGATCAGCGTCGGCGCTTTGACGACGACGATGAATAAGTTAGTCAAAAAAGGCTTCGTGCGCCGTTTCCGCGTGGCGGAGGACAGGCGCATCGTCAAGGCGGAGCTTACGGAAACAGGGCTGGCGGCCGTGTGCGCACATGCGGCATTCCGTGAAAAAACGGCGGCCGGCGCCTTTGCCGCGCTGACGGGGGACCAGCAAGAGACATTCGTCCGCTTTCTGGAAAACATCGAAGAATATTATGCCATGCAGGCGGTTCGCCCGGTCCGGACGGGTCCGGATCTTGCGCTCCTGCCGGTCCGCATCGGGGATCTTGAAATCGCGGCGCCGATATTCCAAGGAGACCTGGGTCCGGCGTTTTCCACGCCGGGCTTAGCTGCCGCCGTTGCGGCGCAGGGCGGGGTGGGCGTCCTAAGCTCCACGCAGCCGGGTTTTTCGGAGCCTGATTACGAACGCGACCCGGAAGGCGCCAACCGCAGGGCGCTGAAACGCAACATCCGGGCGGCGCTGCGGCGGCGCAGGGAGTTCTGTACGGGCGGGGAACCGCCCGCAGGCAGCGGCGCCATCGCGGTAAACATACTCTGCGCGTCCGCAGGCTATGAAGATCTGGTACGGACCGCGGTGAAGGCCGGCGCCCAGATCATCATTTCCGGGGCGGGGGTGCCCGGATCCCTGCCGGGCATCGTCGGGGACGCTGGCGTGAAGCTCGTCCCCATCGTGTCCTCCGCCCGCGCCGTCGCGGTCCTGCGCAAGCGATGGGCGAAAAAATACAACCGCGCGCCGGACGCAGTGATCTTTGAAGGGCCGGGCAAAAGCGGCCACTTGGGCTTTAAGGAAGAACATCTGGAAGCGGCGGCAGACCGTTTTTACCAAAACATCCTTGAAATCCGGCGGGAACTCGCGGATCTGCCGAACTGTCCGCTGATCGTCGGAAACGGGAGGCTGAACCGGGAAGACGTCAAAAAGCTGCTGGCATACGGCGCCGACGGCGTGCAGATAGAGGAACAGTTTGCGGCGGCGGAGGAATGTGACGCGCCGGCCGGCGTCCGGGCGGTCTACCGCGCCGGGGGGGCGCGGGAAAGCCTGCTCGTGAAAAGCCCGCTGGGGATGCCGGTCCGCATCCTGCGCAACCGGCTGGCGGCGCGCATCCTGGAGGGGAGCGCATGGTCGGGGCGCTGCATAGGCTGCTTAGACAGCTGCCCGAAAAAAGACATTTCGTTCTGTCTGGCGGAAACCCTTGCGCAGACGGCACGGGGCGACGCGGAGAACGGCATCCTGTTTTGCGGGAAAGAGCGGACGGACGCGCCGGCAGGGGACATGCAGGCGGCCCCGCTCACCGTAGCGGAGATATTCGCGGAATTGTGCGGATAGCCGTGAACCGCCGGGGAACGCCGATACGTTCGTCGTTGCGAGGAGTGACACGACGAAGCAATCCATACTGCGCACTGGATTGCTTCGCGTTGCTCGCAA
>JAITOE010000209.1 GCA_031290135.1 Eubacteriales Family XIII. Incertae Sedis bacterium | reverse complement strand
CTCCTCCGCGTCCCTGATGATGGCGTCGCCGTCAAACTTGTTCAGGAAGACCTGCCGGACGTCTATCCGCAGGCCGCCCCGGTGCAGTGAGGCCGGCGCGGATTCCACTTCTCCCGTGTCCGCGGAATCTTCAAGAAATCTGCCAACTCATCCCTATTAGCGAGATCACAAAATCTACTCATAAGCTCATCTCCCGAAAAAAGGAGGCGTGTGGCAACTCATTATGCCATGATGCAGGAAATGATCGGTAACGATGATATAACAAATCAAATTGCTTAATTAATCGGCAAATGCCGCCCACCGTTTTAGTCAATGCTTGCGAAACACAAGCAGAAAATCTTACCACACGCCTTTATTTAATTATAGTATACATTTCGACATTTTGCAACACCGTCGTCAAACGAGATACGCTTGAAATTCCGTTGGTTTCATGTTACTATAGCCACAGAGGGCGTGGCCGCGGACGGCCATGACGGGGAATAACATGGAAAACAAGCATCCTATGACGGTTGAGGACAACATCTTCTTCGCCAAGCGCAACATTGTGGACCTGATTTTTAAGTCCGCTCGCCTGGAGGGGCTTTCCGTGACCTATCCCGACACCTACTCCGTAGTGAACGCCGGGATCATTAACGGCATGACCCTTGAAGACGCGACCGTCCTGAACAATCTCAAACGCGCCTGGCAATTCGTGCTTGAAACCATTGACTGTCCGATGAATCTGCGTTACGTGTGCCAGATACACAAATATGTCGGGGAATCGCTTGCCGGCTACAACGCGGGATTTCTCCGCAGCCAGGTGGTTCACGTGACGATGGGCGGCGAGGAGCCCTTTACGCCAGGTTTGCTGATTGAAGCCGACGTGCGCGACGAGATTGGCCGGCTCATGCAGATAGAAAACGAAACGGAACGCGCGATTTCACTGATGCTTCATTTTGCCCGCCGCCAAATGTTCAATGACGGAAACAAGCGCGTCGCCATGCTCGCGGCGAATAAAGTGATGATTGGCGCAGGCGCGGGAATCATTTCCGTGCCGCCGTCAAAGCTGGCGGACTTTGTACGCTGCCTGACGGACTATTACCGCAGCGGCGACATGGAAGAAACAACGGCGTTTGTTTACGAGCATTGCATAAGCGGCAACGGCGTCGAGCCGCGCATTGAAGAACCGGGGATGGAATCGTTTTGAAAATTTCTGAGTATAACAGCTTGACATCTTGACAAGGCAAATATACAATAGGTATTATGCTACATTAAAACAACGGTTTAAAGGTATTATAGGGAGCATTAAATTGGAAAAAAGATTGCCGGTTCCCGTTGTGAACGGCTTGCGGAAGCTGGGGCAGGATATTTGCGACGCCCGTAAGCGCAGGCGTATTACGATGGCATTGATGGCGGAGCGCGCGGACATCACGCCCAAAACGCTGGCGAAGATCGAACGGGGGAGCCCAACTGTGTCGATGGCAGGATACGCGTCGGTTTTATTTGTTCTTGGCATGACCGAACGGCTGAGCGGCATTGCGGATGCCGGCCATGACCTGACAGGCCGCAGATTGGAAGAGGAACGGCTTCCCAAGCGCGTCCGCCACCCGAAGCCGGTAAATTCATAATGGACACGAAGAAGATTTACGTTTCCATGGAGCAAGCTCACAAGACGGTTCTCGTCGGCACGATATGGTTTCATTTTCGCGGAGGGAAACAAAGCGCATCTTTCGAATATAGCCGGACTTGGCTGGATTCCGCAGAATCATTCGCCCTTGAACCGGCGCTGAAATTATCGGCCGGCGCCTACCATACTGCGGATAACCGCCTGATCTTCGGCGCAATCGGTGATTCCGCGCCGGATCGCTGGGGCAGGACGCTGATGCGCCGGGCGGAAAGCACGCGTGCCGCCGATGCGGGGCAGACCGCACGGACATTGACAGAAATGGATTATCTGCTGGGCGTGTCGGATGAGGGCAGACAAGGCGCCCTGAGATTTTCGGAGGAGCCGTCAGGCCCATATCTCGCCTTGCCAGCTGCAAATGCCATTCCTCCGTTCATCGACCTTCCGAAACTGTTGTCCGCTTCAGAAAATTACATGGAGAGCACGGAAGATCTGCGTCTATTGTTGGCTCCAGGTTCGTCGCTCGGCGGCGCACGGCCAAAAGCGTTGGTCCGGGACAGGGACGGTTCGCTTGCCATTGCGAAATTTCCCAAAGAGGACGATGGTTTCAATATTGTTGTCTGGGAAAGCGTTGCCCTGCGTCTTGCGGCCATGGCCGGGATCTCTGTTCCGCGCTGGCGCGTTGAATATGTCCTCAAAAAACCGGTGTTGCTCGTGACGCGCTTTGACCGCACAGGCAACGGGGGACGAATCCCGTTTCTTTCAGCGATGAGCATGCTGGGCGCCCTTGACAACGAACAGCACAGTTATCTCGAAATGGCTTACGCGCTGGAGCAATATGGCGCAGAACCGCAGCGGGATCTTGCAGAGCTGTGGCGCCGCATCGTGTTCAACGTTTTGATCTCCAATACGGATGACCACCTCAGAAACCACGGATTTCTTTACAGCAGATACGGGGGTTGGGAGCTTTCGCCGATATACGACGTCAACGCGGCGCCTGCCGGGATAAAGCCCCGCTTTCTTTCGACGTCCATTAATTTCGCGGATAACGCGGCCTCACTTGACCTTGCGTTGTCCGTCGCACCCGATTTCAGGCTCACTGAACAGAAAGCATGCGCCATTGCGGGCGAAGTGGCGAAATCTGTGGTTCAGTGGCAGGAAGTCGCAAAAGCCATAAAAGCGCCGAAATCCGAAATGGACTTCATGTCCTCCGCTTTCACGCACCATGATTTGGAACAGGCGGCCCGCATGTTTTAGCGCGGAATCCGTTGATCGTTTTGTCTTGTTATGCTATACTGATCATTGAAAAGATCGCTTACATACAGACAGACAACGAAAATACACAGGAGGACGACATGAGGGCATTGGTAACGATCCAGAAAATACAGGCGGTGGAGCCGATTGAGGAGTCTGATTTCCTTGAACAGGCGCAGGTCATGGGCTGGAGCTGCGTCGTGAAAAAAGAAGAGTTCCGGACGGGCGATGAGGCGGTGTACTTTGAGGTCGATAGCTTCCTGCCGGTCGATGAGCGGTATGAATTTTTGCGGAAAACAAGCTACCGGAACAACGAGGACAACGGCGAAGGCTTCCGGATCAAAACGCTGAGACTGCGCGGGCAGCTGTCCCAGGGGCTGCTCCTGCCAAGGGTGCTTTTCCCGGAGCTGGGCGAATTTGAGGTCGGGGATGACGTAACGGAACCGCTCGGCGTGAAGAAATGGTACATCCCCGAAACCGCCAGCGGCGCCGGCACCATCATCGGCGACCGTCCCTCCGGGATCCCCGCCTCCGACGAAATCCGCCTCCAGTCCGCGCTGGAGCTGCTGGACCAGCTCCAGGGGCGCCCCTATTACATCACGACAAAAATGGACGGAACGTCCTGCATCGTGTACTGCATCGACGGGAAGATCGGCTGCTGCAGCCGGAACCACGAAATCAAAGACGAAGACGACGCGCTTTACTGGGTGCCCGTGAAAATCTACGGCCTGCGCGAAAAATTGCTCGCGCTGGGGAAAAACGTCGTCCTGACGGGGGAATTGTGCGGGCCGGGCATCCAGAAGAACAAGCTGCGGCTGCCGGGATACGCATGGTACATATTCGACTGGAAAGATTGGGACACGCAGACTTACGTCCCCTACCTCGACATGGTCCGCTTCTGTGAATCCATCGGCGTGCCCCCGGTGCCCCTCGAAGCGGCGGGCGACCGTTTCAGCGACAGCTTAGCCGGCTTGCTGGAGAAAGCCAGGGGGAAATATCCGAGCGGGCTTGACAAAGAAGGCATCGTCGTCCGGGACAGCGTTTCCCCCCATGCCACCTCCTTCAAAGTGCTGAACAACGATGCCTTGCTGAAGGAAAAGGACTGATGGACCTGCACCTGACGGAGTTCATCCGCGCCCGCGGAGACTGGCGTGAAATACTGGCGGAACCGCCCTACGGCATCCGGGTCAAGGACCTCGATCCTTTCGTGCTGCTGAAATACAACCAGTACGCCTCGGATTTCACGCTCCCCGTCGTCCGCGAATGCCGCGGCGTCATTCTGGACGCGGGGGACAGATTTCGCCCCGTGTGCGTCCCTTTCTTCAAGTTCGGAAACTTCGGGGAACCCTATGTTCCGGACATAGACTGGAATTCCGCCGTCGTGCAGGAGAAGGTGGACGGCTCCCTGATCAAGCTGTGGAACTATAAGGGGACATGGCGGGTTTCAAGCAACGGCGAAATCGACGCGCGGAACGCAAAGCTCACAAACGTCTTCATCAAATACGGGACGGAGTGCAATTTGTTTGACCTGTTCACGGAGGCCTGGAACAAAACGGGGGTTTCGTTCTCCTCCTTGGATCCGGGCTTCACCTATATGTTCGAACTGATCTCCCCCGTCAACCGGGTCGTCGTCAAGTATCCGGAGACGGAGATCGTACACATCGGCACGCGGGACAACCGGACATTCGAGGAAACGGACCGCGACATCGGCGTCAGGAAGCCCCGGTTTTTCCCGCTCCATTCGCTGGAAGAATGTATCCGGAGCGCAAAAGAGCTTCCCTGCAGCGAAGAGGGCTATGTCGTCGTTGACAAGGACTACAACAGGGTCAAAGTCAAATCGCCGATGTACGTGGCCCTGAACAACATGGCGCAGGGCGTGATTTCCTATGAGCGGGTCGTTGAAATCATCCGGGACGGCGAAGCGGCAGAGCTTCTGGCCTATTTTCCGGAATATCAGGACGTTTTTTCCGAGGCGGAGCGAAACATCGACGAATTTGCCCGCGGCGCGGATGAACAGCTTGCGAAAATCAGAGCGATGCAATTCGAGGACCGCAAGTCCCTCGCGGCCGTCGTCACCCGGTCGTCCTGCCCCGCCTGCATTTTTTCCGTGCTGGACGGCAAGCAGCCGTCATCCCGCGAATGGCTCATGCAAAGGCCCCTTTCGAAGATCGTCACGGACATCGGGCTTGGGACGTGAGGCGGCAGACATGAGACGTCCTTTTTTTCCTTGAAATTTCCGCGCTTTGGGTGTAATATGGAAAATATCGCATGTTTTTTCATTATTTACAGAAAGGCGGAGCATTCTTATGGATCAGATGATCAGACAAATTTCCGGTTATTGCGACAGTTTCTCAAACGAAGACAAGGAAGTGCTGGCTTCCTATCTGGTCGGGCAAATCCCGCTGGAACAAGTCAAAAAACTGCTTTCGCAAATCAAGACAAAGAACAACTTCTACTACTCCGGTGTTTACGAGGACACGCGGGAGATCGCGGCGGAATGCAAGAAAAACCCCCAGCTGCTGCCCCGCCTGGGCCGGCATATGCAGGTCTTGGCCCTCATCGGGGACAAAACCTACGACCGCGTGCTGGAGCTGCTTGTCGAAACGCTGACCCCCATCCAGGTCTTCATCGAAAGCGGCATCGGCATCCAGCAGCTGCTCGACTGGCAGTTTCGCACAGAACTGGACGAGAACGCGGAAATCCTGGAGCTCGCCTGGCAAAAATATCCCGCCGACCTGCAGGACTTCATTAAAAACGCCAGGCCGGGCCAGCGCATGCCCGCCCTGGCGTTCTGGTGCGCGAAACAAGGCTTGGAGCCTTTTTCGGGCGCGGGCAAGAAATCCATCCTGCCCTTCGCGAAGAAAGACGACTGGTTCAGGCTGCAATTCGCGGAAGATCTGGCATATGGCTTTCGCAGCTTTTGGCAGGCTCCTCCGGAAGACGATGAGATCCCGGTTGTCCGTGATGAAGATTTCGTTTTGGCATTTTGGAAATCCGTTGAAACACATTGTCCGGACGCCGCCGGCACATTGCCGCAAAAAGCAAAGGAACACGAGGAGAAAAAACCGGATAAGCAAAAACGCAAGGAATTGATCGAACAATCGAAGATCGCGCCCGGCAGCCTGATGCGCGCCCTGATCCTGTCGCTTTCCCTGAAAGACGTGCGCGCGCTGGCGCGGGCGGCCTGCGAAACGCATTACCCGCGTTTTGTGGAAGCCTATTACCTCGCGTCGGTCAAGGGGAAAAAGCTGGAAGTCCGTTTGACCCAGGAATCCTATTTGGGCGCCTCCGCCGCCGAAGCGGCGGAGGCGCAGATCCTGGACCTGCGGGCGGCGTTCGAAAAGCACGGCTTCCCGCTCCCCTGTCTGTGCGCCTGGGCGGCGCGGCAGCGTCTGGCGGTCAGCGCGCTGTGGGCGGAACCCTGGGAAAAACTGTTCGCCCGGGACACGGCCTTGCTGAAACAGGCGGCGGAGATTGCCGGCGCACCGGAAAAACTGCTGCTCTACCGTCAAATTTACGAGGGGCAGGGCGCGTTTCCGGACGACGCGCTCCCGCAGTGCAGGGCTGCCATGTACACGCAGTTCGCGGGTTATCTGAAAAACAAGGACATCGACGCCCTTGCCGCGTGGATGCTGCGGGAAGAAGACGCGCGGGGTGTCTCCGTGCAGGAAGAGAACGCTGAAATTGCAGTCCTTCCGGATCTTTCCGCAGATTTTCTGGACAAGTTTACCGTCTACAAGCTGAAGCTGCTGAAAAACAGGATTTTTGACGTTTCCATGCTGCTTTTGACCGGATTTCACCCGGCGGCGGGCCGGTATATCCGCTATATCGCCGCCAGACGGCTGCATTATCTCCTTGAAAAGGCCGCCTTTTTCCAGTTGAATTGGCTTTGCAGGCTCCCGGCGCAGACCGCGGCGTTTTTTCTGGAGCAGGCCGCCGATCCCGGCGATTTGATTTACTGCGTCGCGAAATCTTGCGGCACGGAAGAATACGGCGCGGACAAAAAAGGCCTCCGCGTCCTGTTGGAGGAACTGGCTTCCGCCCGGCCCGCGGCGGCGGCGGACATTCTGGAACGGCATGAGGACGCCTCGGCGCGGCTTTGCATCTTAGAAGCGATTTACAGCCGGATCCCGGACTACGACAGTGATTTTCTCATCAAATGCCTGAGCGACAAATCGAAGAAAGTGCGCCAGTACGCGCTGAGCTTCCTGCTTCCGCGAAAGGAACTGGCGGATAAGATACGCCCGCTGACGGACGCGAAAAAGAAGGACCTGCGCGAAGCGGCGGAGCAGCTCATGGCCGCCTACGAAAGCGAAAGCGCGGGCGGCGCGGAAACGGACATCGTGGCGCTGTGTACGCGGAATCTGCCGAAATCGGGAACCGCGTCGATAAAATGGGCGTTCCCGGCGGACCTGCCGCAGATTCGCTGGCGGGATTCGGACGGAACGGCGGAAGCCGTCGTCGTTTCCTGCTACCTCACCTTGCTTTTAGGTTCCAAGACCGTGGATTTGCCGCCGCTGGCGCCGAAATTGCGGGCTGTGCTGCGCGAAGAGGATCTGCGCGGCGTCGCCGCGCAGGTATACGGCAACTGGCTGGCGGACGGTGCGGCGGCGAAATACAGGGGCGCCCTTCTGCTGTACGGCCTGCACGCCGGGGACGCGGAGGTCATGGTCCTGCGGAAGCAGATCGACGACTGGGCGGAGCATGCCCGCGGCGCCATCGCGGCGGAAGCCGCCCGCGCCATGGCACTGGGTGGCAGCGACCTGGCGCTTATGACCGTGGACAACATCGGGCGCAAATTCAAGAACAAACAGGTCCGCGCCGCCGCCGTAGACGCTTTTTCCGCCGCCGCAGCCGCGCTGGGTACCACCGCCGAAGCCTTGGGTGACCGGATCATCCCCGATCTCGGCTTCGGTCCGCGCGGGGAAAAGACCATCGATTACGGCACGCGGAAATTTACCGCCGTCCTGTCGCCCGCGCTTGCCGTCACGCTGAAAGATGAAAGCGGCAAGGAGATCAAGGCCCTGCCGAAACCGGGGGCGAAAGACGACGCCTCTTTGGCGGAAGCGGCGAAGACCGAATTTTCCGTGCTGAAAAAAACCCTGAAAACCGTGGTGGACACGCAGCGGCAGCGTTTGGAGCAGGCGCTGGCCACGGGCCGGTACTGGAACCGGGCGGCATGGGAAAAACTCTTCGTGCAAAACCCCATCATGCATTCTTTCGCCATCGGCCTCATCTGGGGCGTTTTTGCGGACGGGCAGCTGAAAAACACCTTCCGCTACATGGAGGACGGCGGCTTTACCGATGTGGAGGAAGACGCATACGATTTTGCGGGGGACGACAGCGGCGAAATCGGGCTTGTGCACCCGTTAGACATGGACGAAAGCCTGCTGGCGCGCTGGAAGCAGCAGCTGGCGGATTACGAAATCCTTCAGCCCGTGGACCAGCTGGGGCGGGGCGTCTATCTGATCACGGAGGAAGAAAAGCAGGCACAGGCCTTGGATCGCTTCGGCGGCAAGAAGCTTTTGGGCATCACGCTGGCGAACAAGCTGCTGAAAGCCGGCTGGTACCGGGGATCGGTGCAGGACGCCGGCGGATATTACACGTTTTACCGCGAAACCGGCGAGATCGGCGTTCAGCTTTATATGAGCGGCCTCTATGTGGGTTACGCGGAACCGGACGAAACCGTCACCGTGGGGCAGGTGATCTTCTACCGGGCGGGCAGCGTGGCGCGGGGCAGCTATGTCTACGATGACGTAAGCGCGGACAATCTGATCCCGCCGGCGGACGTTTCGCCGCGCATGTTCAGCGAAACGGTGCTTGCCCTCACCGCCGCCACGGCCACCAGCACGGAAGACGTCACCGGCTGGCAGTCGGACAGCACTTTGATTTATGGCGGGCAGTGATCCTATGTACCTAAGTTTCATAGCCGTTATATTGTAGGAGGAAACAACGTGAGCGCGAACGAATACATCAAACCGCCCGTGGAAGCGGTCTACGCGAAACAGCTGGCGGCCTTGGCGGACGCGGATGCCGGCAACCGGAAGCCGGAGGGCTGGCGGCTTTCGCCGAAAGCAATCCGCAGCTTTGTGCTGGGCCGGCCGACGCCTTTGCCCTACCAGGGCGAACAAGTGGAGATCGACCAAAAATACTTCGGCGACGACAGCCTTGTCGAGCGTTGCATCATCACGCTTTCGGGAAACAGGGGCCTCATGCTGGTGGGCGAACCGGGCACGGCAAAGACCATGCTCAGCGAGCTTTTCTCGGCCGCCATATCCGGCACTACGACGAATACCGTGCAGGGAACGGCCGGCACCACCGACGACAACATCAAATACTCCTGGAATTACGCCCTGCTTCTGGCAAACGGGCCCGTTCCGGAAGCCTTGGTTCCCGCGCCGCTCTACACCGGGCTGCGGGACGGCGTCATCACGCGCTTTGAGGAGATCACGCGATGTCCGAGCGAGGTGCAGGACACCTTGATCAGCGTCATGAGCGACAAAGTGCTTTCCATCCCGGAGTTCGGCGCGGAGGGATTCCTTTTCGCCCGGCCGGGTTTCAACATCATTGCCACCGCCAACACGCGGGACAAAGGCGTGAACGAGATGAGCAGCGCGCTGAAACGCCGTTTCAATTTCGAGACGGTGGAGCCGATCTCTTCCGTGAAATTGGAGTGTGAAATCATCGAGCGGCAATGCAGGGACATGCTGCGGTTCGCGGCGCCTGAAGCGGCCGTGGATCCGGACATCATCGATTTGCTTGCCACCACCTTTCACGAACTGCGGGAGGGAAGCAGCGCGGAGGGAAACAAGATCGAATCGCCTTCGGCGGTCATGAGCACGGCTGAAGCGGTATCGCTCTACTACCAGTCCGCCTTGTCCGCCTACTATTACGGCACCGACATTTCCATGGACACGCTGGTGCAAAACATACGCTCCGCGGTGCTGAAAGAAAGCAAGGACGATCTTCCCCGGCTGAAATCCTATTGGAACACAGTGATCAAAGGCCGCAGCGAGGGCAACAAGCTGTGGAAGCGGTATTACGAGGCGCGCAAGTGGATACGGTAGGGACGGGAGGAACGGAGGCAATGGCAGGGGCGGATGCAGGACTGGCGCCGGGGGCGGAGGCCGGGCGAACGCCGGAACCGGGGGCGGAGGCCGGGCCGGAAGCCTTATGGGACGCCTGTTTTGATTTCACTGCGCCGGTCGTGTTTTTCCCCTTGCGGCACCATTCGCCAGCCTGCGCGCTGCACCTGCTGCGCGCTTTGGAAGAATACGGCCCGGACGCCATTCTGATTGAAGGGCCGAGCGACACGAATGAACTGATCCCGCATATCGGTGCGGCGGAGAACGTGGCGCCCCTCTGCATTTACTACAATTATCGGGAAGCGCCGCCCGGCAAAGCACGGAACGCAAGGCCGGACGCGGAACCGGAGCTTGCCCCGGCGGAAGCGCCAGGCGCGAGGCCGGACGCGGGTCCGGAGCTTGCCCCGGCGGAAGCGCAGGGCGCGAGGCCGGACGCGGAACCGGACGCCGGCTTGGAGAAAGAAGCGGCTGCCCCGGACGCGGATCCCCCGCGCACGGAATACCGCAGCGCCTGCTACTACCCCTTGCTTGATTTTTCCCCGGAGCTTTGCGCCATCCGCTACGGAACCGCCCGGCAAATCGAAACCCGTTTCATCGATCTGCCCTATAGCCGGCTCTCCCTGATCGAACGCGCGGCGGCGGGCCGGGCGCCCAAACCCGGCGAGGACGACCTCGGTGGCGCCGGCGGCAGCGGCGACTGCGAGGAAAAATCTTCTTATTATGACGATTATTACCTGTTTCGCAGCGATTTTATCCGCCGCCTTTGCGAAAAACAGGGCTGCCGGCATTACGGGGAACTGTGGGAAAAGCTGTTTGAACTGCGGGGCCCGGCGATGCCCACGCCGGAATTTGTGCGCGCCATGCTGGCGCTCTGCCACTATTCCCGCAGGGATTATCCGGACGAGATGCTCCGCGACGAGGGCTGTTTGGAGCGGGAAGCGTGGATGGCGGCTGAAATCGGGAAGGCCCGGAAGAAGTTTGCCCGGATCCTTGTGGTGACGGGCGGCTTTCATACGGCGGCGCTGGCGGAACGGATTTGGGGGATTCCGGGCGCGGACGTACCAACGCCGGACAACCGCCCTGCGGCAGGTATACCAACACCGGGCATCGCCCCCTCCGCCCACACCCCGCCCCTGCCCATCGCCCCCGCCCTCCCAACCGGCAAGGCGCAAGCCTGGCTGATCCCCTATTCGTTCGAAGAAAGCGACCAGCTCGCCGGCTACGCCAGCGGCATGCCCTACCCCGCCTTTTACCAGTCCGTCTTCGAGCAGATGCGGCAAGGGTCGGCAGAGGCGTATGACCAAAGCGTGCTGCTGTTCCTCGCCCGCATCGGCGGCGCGCTTCGAAAAGAAAAGGAAAGCACGTCCATCGCCGACGAGGTGGCCGCCCTTGCCCAGGCGCGGGGACTCGCCGACCTGCGGGAAAAGCCCCAGCAGGGGGTATACGAGCTGTTGGACGCGACGCGCAGCGCCTATGTAAAAGGCGCCATGGATCTGTCCGCCTCCCGCGTAATGAACACCGCCGTAAAACTGCTGCGGGGCGATCGCATCGGCAGCGTCACGTCGGGGGTTTCGGAAGTCCCGCTCCTGCTGGATTTTCGCGAAACCGCCCGCAAGCTGCGGCTGAAAATCCATGTGAGCGTGAAGCAGGAAAGCACGCTGGACATCCTGACAAACCCGGCGCACCGGGCCGCCAGCGTCTTTTTCCATAGAATGGATTTCCTGCATACGCAGTTTTGCGAATTGAAATTCGGTCCGAGTTACCGGGATCGCGACACGGGGCGCGTGCGGGAAAAATGGGCCTACGCGGCGGGGGAGCGCGTGGAATCCGCCGTCATCGACGTGTCCTACCTCGGCGGAACGGTGCGGGAAGCCGCCTCGTCGGCTCTCATTCGTTCGAAAGAAGGAAAGAACGGCGCCGGCGCATACGCGCGCCTGCTCATCGACGCGGCGGTCATGGGTCTGACGGAGCATGTGGCGCCGCTGCTTTCCGACATGAAGGCCGCCGTCGCGGAGGACGGGGATTTTTCCTCCCTGCTTCTCGCCGCGCAGAACCTGCTTTTCATGGAAAACGCCGCCTGGCTGCTGGCCCTGCCGAAAGACGGTTTCGCCAGCGAGCTGCTGTCTGCCGTATATGTCAAAGCAGCCACCCTGCTGCCTGCGCTGGAGACCGCCGACGACAAAGAGGACTACCGGATCGCCGCGGCCCTGAAGGATCTGCACCGGGTTTCGCTCCGCGCGGGTTTTGACGCCCAGCTTCTGACGGAGGGCCTGCGCGAGCTTTGTGACCGGAGCGGAACGCCGCCCCCGCCCTGCATGCAAGGCGCGGCAGCGGGGCTTCTGTACGCAAGCGGGGTTTTCCGCATGGAGGATCTTGTGGAGCGCGCGTCGGCTTTTCTCTTCGGGACGGGGCAGCAGATGAAGCGCTCCGGACGGTTTTTAAGCGGTCTCTTCCTGTCCGCGTGGGACGTCATGTTTGAAAGCCCCGGCGATGCCCCCGGTTTCACGGA
>JAITOE010000075.1 GCA_031290135.1 Eubacteriales Family XIII. Incertae Sedis bacterium | reverse complement strand
ACGGAGGATGTGATGCCCGCCCCGCAGCTGGGTAGTTTCATTCCGTTTGGTGACGGAACCCGACCGCTGCCCCGTCGTTGCGAGGAGCGAAGCGCCGAAGCAATCCACATGCTGCTCTGGATTGCTTCGCTTCGCTCGCAAAGACGGAGGATGTGATGCCCGCCCCGCAGCTGGGTAGTTTCATTCCGTTTGGTGACGGAACCCGACCGCTGCCCCGTCGTTGCGAGGAGCGAAGCTCCGAAGCAATCCATTTGCAAAGGAGGAACAAAATGAGCGCAAAAAACAAAGCCGCCGACGGCGCGCCGTCCTTTGAGGAAGCTCTGGCGGGGCTGGAAAAATCCGTCGAAGCCCTGAAAAACGACGGAACGACGCTGCAAGAGGCCATGAAAAACTACGAAGACGGCATCCGCGACTATCGCCTGTGCGAGACGATCCTGCGCGACGCCAGGCAGAAAATAGAAATATTGGACAAAGACGGAACAAAGGGATGAGGTGAGGCACCATGGAAGAATTCAAGGAATATATTCGGTATAAAGCATTGGTAGAAGAGCATATCCTGAACTTTCTCCCGGAGGTGGACCATAAGAGCGGCATCCTGTGCGACGCCATGCGGTACAGCCTTGTAAGCGGCGGCAAGCGGATCCGCCCCGTGCTGCTGCTGGCGGCCTGCGATTTCGCGGGCGGGGAGCTGAACCAGGCGATCCCCTACGCCTGCGCCATCGAATACATCCACACCTATTCGATGATCCACGACGACCTGCCGGCGATGGACGACGACGATCTGCGGCATGGCGTCCCCACAAGCCATCAGGTTTTCGGGGAAGGAATAGCGATACTGGCAGGGGACGGCCTGCTGACATCCGCGTTTGAGATCATGAACAAGGACATGCTGATCTATTTCGACGATCCCGCCAGGCTGAAATGCCGGGTCCGGGCATCCTTTGAAATCTCCAAGTACGCCGGCTGCCGAGGCATGGTGGCCGGACAGACCGCGGACCTCGAGGCCGAGCATAAATCCATCTCCGGCGGCCTGTTGGACTATATTCATTTGAATAAAACCGCCGCGCTGATCGTGGCTGCGGTAAAGGCGGGCGCCCACATCGGCGGGGCGCCGCCGGAAATCGTGAACCGGCTGGAAAACTATGCGGAAAATCTGGGGCTGGCGTTCCAGATCACGGACGACATCTTAGACGTCACGGGCGACGAAAAAGAAACCGGGAAAAAGACCGGCTCCGACAAAAACCACGAAAAACCCACCTATCCGGCGCTCTTTGGCATGGAAGACTCCCAAAAACGCCTGAACGAGCTGACAGACAACGCACTGAAAATCATTGAACCCTATTACGATAACGCTGAATTTTTCGTCCGGATGGCGAAATCGCTTGTGAAAAGGACAAAATAAATTTGTTTATAAGGAAACTGTTGACGGCGTATGATTTTCCGTCGGAACTGAAAAGCATGGATCTGCGGGAAATGGAACTGCTTTCCACGCAAATCCGGGAGTTTTTAATTGACAGCATCTCAAAAACAGGCGGGCATCTCGCGTCGAACCTCGGGGTGGTGGAGCTTGGAATCGCGCTTCACCGGATCTTTGACAGCCCCAGGGATAAGATCGTCTGGGACGTGGGGCACCAGTCCTATGTTCACAAAATCCTGACCGGGCGGGCGGACCGCTTTGAAAGCTTGCGGAAATCAGGCGGCCTCAGCGGATTCCCGAAGCGGGAAGAAAGCCCGCACGACAGCTTCAACACGGGCCATAGCAGCAATTCCATCTCCGCTGCCACGGGCTATGCCGAGGCCAGGGAACTGTCCGGCCAGGATTATGACGTCGTCGCCGTGATAGGAGACGGCGCGCTGACGGGCGGCCTGTCTTACGAAGCCTTAAACAACGCGGGCAGCCGGAAAACCCGCCTGATCGTCGTCCTGAACGACAACGAAATGTCCATCTCAGGCAACATCGGCGCCATCGCGCACCATCTTTCGAAGCTCCGCGCATCGCAGAAATATCTGAACCTGAAAAATTACCTGAAGCGGATCCTTCGGAACATTCCGGCGGTGGGCGACGGGATTTACAGCAGCATGGAGCATATCCGCGACACGCTGAAATTCATCACGTTTCATTCCGGCGCCATTTTCGAAGAACTGGGGTTTAAATATTTCGGGCCGGTGGACGGACACAACCTCCGGGAGGTTTTGGACGTTCTTTCCATTGCCCGCCTCATCGACCAGCCCGTCTTGGTCCATGTGATCACGACCAAGGGCAAGGGCTACCGGAACGCCGAATCCAACCCCGGAAAATTTCACGGCGTCGTTCCCTTTGACCCTGCCACGGGGCGGCTCCTGCAAAGCGGCGGCGCCCGGAACGCCACGCAGGTCTTCGGGGGAAAAATCGTGGAATTGGCCGAAAAAGACCCGCGCATCGTGGCAATCACCGCCGCCATGACGGACGGATCCGGTCTGACGGCTTTCGCGAAGCGGTTTCCGGAACGCTTTTACGACGTCGGCATCGCGGAAGCCCACGCCGTCACCTTCGCCGCGGGGCTGGCCTGCGGGGGCATGAAACCATTTGTTTGCATTTATTCCACATTTTTACAAAGAGCTTACGACCAGGTGCTGGAGGACGTGTGCATGCAGAATTTGCCCGTGGTCTTTTGCGTGGACCGGGCAGGCAACGTGGGCGCGGACGGCGAAACGCACCACGGCCTGTTCGACCTTTCCTATCTGAGCCATATGCCGGGCATGTCCGTGCTTGCGCCGGCGGACGACCGGGAACTCACTGACATGCTGGAATTTGCGGCCAAGACGCCGGGCCCTATGGCAATCCGCTATCCTCGGGGCGCGTTTTTACAGCTTTTGCCTCCGCAGCTGCGGAGCTTGGGAAAGCCGGAAGCGGAGGAGGCAGGCGGCATCGTCCACGGGAAATCCCGGCGGCTCCGCGAAGGCGGCGGCCTGGACATCTGGGCGGTGGGGAAAATGACGGCGGTGGGGCTTGCGGTCTGTGACATTCTGGAAAAACAGGGCATCCGGCCCGGATTGGTCAGCGCCCGCTTCGTGAACCCCCTTGACGAGGCGGGGCTTTTGTCCGCCGCCGCCCGGTACAAAAAGATCCTGACGCTGGAAGACAACGTGCGCAGGGGCGGCTTCGGCGAAGCGGCGGCGGCATTTTTGTCGGGGCACGGCGGGTCGGACGCGGCGGTGAAAATCATCGCCTGGCCCGGATGTTTTGTGGAACACGGCGGCGTCGCGGTGCTGATGGAACAATATGGGATGGACGCTTCGTCCATCGCGGAGGAGGCGGTGTCCTTTGTCGGGGAAGAACCCTGTGAACGAAAAAAATCTTGTGAAAGCGAAAAAGGAACGGCTTGACGCCCTCTTGCACGAGCGGGATTTTTTTCCGTCACGGGAAAAGGCGCGGGCGGCCGTCATGGCGGGCGTCGTCTATGTGAACGGGGAACGCGCGCTCAAAGCGGGCATTTCCGTGGATCCCGGCGCGGAGCTTCGCGTATCTAAGCCGGCATGCCCCTATGTCAGCCGGGGCGGGCTGAAACTCGAAGGCGCGCTGGAGGTTCTGGGCTTAGATCCGGCGGGCTTGGTCGCGGCGGACATCGGCGCTTCTACGGGCGGCTTCACCGACTGCCTGCTGCAGCGGGGCGCGAATAAGGTCTATGCCATCGACGTAGGCTACGGGCAACTGGACTGGAAGCTGCGGAACGACTCCCGGGTCGTCAATCTGGAGCGGGTGAACGTGCGGTATCTGGATCGCGCCCGCGTGGATGATCAAGTGGATCTGGTCGCCGTTGACGTGTCCTTCATTTCCCTGCGGCTGGTGCTGCCTGTGGC
>JAITOE010000023.1 GCA_031290135.1 Eubacteriales Family XIII. Incertae Sedis bacterium | reverse complement strand
GTTCCCGCTGCCCGCCGCTTCGCCGATGTCGATCTTGAAGATGTAGATCTCCGTCGCGCCCGGTTCCAGCGTCGAGTTCGTGGGCGTGTAAAGCGCGCCGTTCGAGAAGCCGCTTGGGTTGTCCACTTCCGCGCTCACGTTCTCAAAGGTCGCGCTTGTGTTATTTTTCAAAATCATCGCGAACTGGACGCCGCTCTCCCCCTGCTGGGCATTGACCGTGCTTGCCTCCTGCCGGATGTCAATGCCCTCCAAGGCATAAACCGGCGCCCGCCAAGCCCCGATGCCCGCCGCCGGCAGCAGCAACAGCGCCATAAGCGCGCAAATCCCCATGTGCCGTAAAATCTCCAATGTCCCTTTCATTCTAGTCCTCCTTGCGCACCTAACCCCGTTTGCGCAGCAAACGGCTGGTAGGTGCCATGCGAGGGTTCCCCGGCTTTAGCCGGTCTGGAACCTACCGCTGCGCACCTAATCCCCATAAAAATCACCCGGACGCTACGAAATATCCACGATGTTTCCGTCGCGGATCGTAACAATCCGGTCTGCGTATTCCGCAATCGTTCTGTCATGCGTCACGATGATCAGCGTCTGTCCGTTTTTTCGCGCCGATTTCACGATGATCTGCATGACGTCTTTGGTCGTGTTTGTGTCCAGATTCCCCGTCGGCTCGTCCGCGAAGATGATTTTCGGGTTCCCCACGATGGCCCTGGCGATGCCCACGCGCTGCTGCTGCCCGCCGCTCATCTGCGTGGGCCGCCGCCGTTCGTAGCCTTTCAGCCCGACGGCTTCCAGCGCCCCCCGTGCCATGGCGCTCCGCCGCCGCCTGTCCACGTTGCGGAACACCAGCGGCATGCTGACGTTCTCAAGCGCCGTCAGCATGGGGAGCAGGTTGTAAGACTGGAAGATGAAACCGATGTTTTTCTGCCGGAACAGCGTCACGCCCTCTTCGTTCAGTTTGTGGACCGGGATGCCGCCGATGAAGATCTCCCCCCGCGAGGGCTTCTCAAGCCCCGCCACCATGTTCAGGAACGTCGATTTGCCCGATCCGGACGTACCGAGGAAACATATGATCTCGCCCCGGTAAATGTCCAGCGTCACATCATCCAGCGCCACGACCCGCTCATCGCCCATCCGGTACACCTTTCGGATGTGGCGCACCGCAATGAGCGGCTTCCGCCCGTCCGTTTCCGGCACGGCAGCCGCAACAGCCGGTACATTCATTTCTTCGTTCGCCGGCGCGCCCGCCGCCGCGTTCATGCTTTCGCTCACTGGCGCGTCCGCCCTTTCGGCCGCCGGCGCGTTCGTCCCCCTGCCTGTCCTCTTTTTCCCCATTTTCCCCATTCCTGTCCATTTATGTCATTTGGATCCTGTCTTTGTTTTGGCGCCGTTCCATTTTGGCTCCGTCCAATTTTGCGCGTCCTATTGCCGGTCCGCGCCGTCGTTCCATTTATGCTGCCCGCCTCATGCCCTGGGGTGGGCGTGGTCATAAACATCCTTGATGCGGTTCTTGGAAACGCTGAGGTACACCTGCGTCGCAGTCATGTCCTCGTGTCCCAAAAGCTCCTGGAGGGATTTCAGGTCCGCGCCGTTTTGCACCATGTGTACGGCGAATGAATTTCTCAGGATTTGCGGCGTGATTTTCTTTTCAAGCCCGGCGGCGGACGCGTATTCTTTCAGTATCTTCCACATGCCCTGGCGCGTCATGCGCACCCCGTGATAATTCAGGAACAGCGCCTTGCCGTCGTCTTTTTCCCGTAAGAACTTCGCCCTGCCGTCAAAGATGTATTCTTCCAGCGCCGCCCGTGCCGGACGCCCCAGCGGGATGATCCGCGCCTTGCCGTATTCGCCCGTGCAGGTCACGAAGCCCATGCGGAGATTGACATGCTCCACGTCGGTTTCGATAGCCTCGCTGACGCGCAGCCCCGTGGCGTACAGCAATTCCAGCATAGCCCTGTCCCGGATCCCTTTCACGCTGCCGTCCGGCTGCGCCAGCAGGGTTTCCACCTCGCCCTGCGTCAGGTATTCGATGTCTTTTCGCGCAATCCGGGGGGATTTGACGTCCAGCACCGGATTTTCCGCGCAGTTGCCCTCCGTGAGCATGAACTTGTAAAAGGCGCGGAGGGAAGCCATCTTCCGGTTTACCGTGGAGCTGGATTTGTCGTCCTGTTTTAAGTTCAAAAGATAGGCCGCCACATCCGCCTGCCCCGCGCCGTTCAGGTCCAAAACCCCTTTTTTCGACAAAAAAACAGCAAACGCAGCGATGTCCCTTGAATAGGCATCCACTGAGTTTTCAGCAAGTTTCCTGCTTATGCGCAAGTATTTCTTGAATGTGTCTTCATACAGGCTCATCTATTTTATACCGCAAATCAAAGATCCAGCCCGCGCGCCGCAAACGGCGAACCGAAAAGTGAAGTGTCCCTTGGTTTTGCCATCGGGGCGACAGGTTTACGATAACAGTATATTATACGGCAGACGGATTTACAAGGGTTTTCTGCCGGCGGCGCCACGGTTTTCTGTCATTCTGTCATTCGTTCCTGTCATTGCGAGGAGCGTAAGCGGCGAAGCAATCCACAGGCGCTGGATTGCTTCGGCGGTGAACTCTTATCCGGCTAAAGCCGGAGAGTTCTCGATTGGCGTTCATACCTAAGATTCATAACAGTCAATCACGACGGGTTCCGTCACCAAACGGAACAAATCTACCCAGTTGGGGGGCGGGCGTAACCCGGAGGGCGGGATTGCGGGCATACAAGGCGCTCTGCGCCGCCCGCATAGGCGTCAGCCGCCCCGACCCGCAGGGTTGCGCCCGCCCCCCGGCGGCGATCCTATATACCTAAGATTCATAACAGTAACAAGATTCGCAATGATCACAATTCCCCGGACAGCTGTAGCAGCTTCACCGCCTGTATCGCGACAATCGTCTTCGCGTCCTCAATTTCGCCCGTTCCAACCATGCCAAGCAGCGCATCCGGCGCATATTCGAAGATTTCAATGGCTTCGTGCTCATCAAAATCCGTTTCCCCCGGCGTCAGCCCCGTCGCCAGATAGAGGTGCAGAATCTCCGTGGAATAGCCGATGGAAGAATAAAACGAACTCAGGCGGCGCATATTTTCCGCCGTATAGCCGGTTTCTTCTTTTAACTCCCGCGCCGCAGTGAGCAGATGATCCGTCTCGCCCGCCTCCGTTTTGCCCGCAGGCACCTCCAGGACAGCCTTTTCCGCCGCTTTGCGGAACTGCTTCACCATGACCATCTTCCCCTCGTCCGTCACGGCCGCGACGGCCACGCCGCCGTTATGCTCCACGATTTCGCGCCAAGAAGTCTTTTCGTCCCGGACCGTGACCTGATCCCTGCGCAGGTTCAGGATGGCGCCCTCGTAAACGCGTTCTGTCGATATTGTTTTTTCTTCTATTATCATGTTTCTCCTCGCCCGGCGGAATGATGCAAGCAGCGGCTGATGCGCCCTTGCGAGTGAAGCGACGTCAAATCGATGTAGGCGTATTTCATGCCGCCCGCCTCGCAGACGTCCCAGTCCGCCCGCTTATTTCGTAAGCTTCTTCGATTTGTCAACCGCCGCCTGCATGGCCTCCGTCACCTTGTCCTCGAAACCGACGCGCCGAAGGACCTCCACCGCTTCTATCGTGGTTCCGCCGGGGGAGCAGACGTTTTCCCTGAGCGTCCGCGGGTCCGTGCCTGTTTCCAGCACCATTTTCGCCGCGCCCAGCACGGACTGCGCCGCGAAAGTTCTGGCTTTCGCTTCATCCATCCCATTCCGCACTGCCCCTTGCGTCAGGGCGTCGATGAACATATAGACGTAGGCGGGGCTGCTGCCCGACAAGCCCGTCACCGTGTCCATCAGGCTTTCTTCCACGGCCTCCGCCCTGCCGATGGCGCGGAAGATCTGCATGACGCTCGAAAATTCCTCCTCGCCCACGTTCGCGTTCCGGCTCACGGCCGTCATGCTCTCCCCGACCATGGCCGGCGTGTTGGGCATGATGCGTATGATCTTGCGGGAAGCGCCGAGGAAGCGTTCGATGTAGGCGATGCTGACGCCGGCCGCCATGGACACGACCTTGTGGTCCGCCCGGAGGGCGCCCGCCAGCTCCGGCAGCACCTCTTCAAAATTGCCCGGCTTCACCGCCAGGATGACCACGTCCGAGGCCGCGGCAAGATCCGCGATGCTGCCCGCCGTCCGGATCCCCTGCCCCGCCGCCAGCGCGGCCGATTTTCCCGCGTCCTTGTCAAATGCGCTGATCTCCCCCGCCGCCATGCCCGCCGCGACGCAGCCGCGGACGATGGCGCCGCCCATGTTGCCCGTCCCTATAAATCCAAGTTTCATCCTCTTCACCTCTCCGATTCGATGTTCATGCCGAGGAACACGGTGGCCTCCACCTTTTCCGTTCCGGCGCGGATTAAAATGTCCCGTGTCTTGCCGTTGACAAGGATCGTGGGTATGCTGTATTTGTTCACCTCTTTGGCGGCGGATATCTTGGTCATGATGCCGCCGGTCCCGAAGTCGCTCTTTTCGCCGACATCGATGCTGTTGACCAAGGCGCCAAGGTCATAGACCTCCCGGATCAGGCGCGCGTCTTTGTATTCTTTCGGCGATTTGTCGTACAGGCCGTCTATGTCGCTGAGCAAAACCAGCAGATCCGCGTCCCAGAGAGCGGCGGTGTAGGCAGCCAGCATGTCGTTGTCCCCTATCTTGATCTCGTCCACGCTCACGCTGTCGTTCTCGTTGATGATGGGCACGACCCCTTCGTCCACCAGCGTGAACAGCGTGTTGCGGATATGCAGGTTCCG
>JAITOE010000152.1 GCA_031290135.1 Eubacteriales Family XIII. Incertae Sedis bacterium | reverse complement strand
GTCATGCCGGAGTTGTAGACTTTTTCAAGGTTTATGCGCGTTTCGCCCTGGACCTCGTTCAAATTCAGGGAGAGTTCGGAAAGCCCGATGATGGCGTTCAGCGGCGTGCGCATCTCATGGCTCATGTTCGCGAGGAAATTGCCTTTCGTTTCCGCGCTGGACAAGGCTTCTTCCCGCGCTTCAATCAACGCAAGGGTCGTTTCGTGCCGGTTCATCGCGTTCGCCAGCAACATGCACCCGGAACGCAAAACGCTCTCTTCGTCGTCCGAAAACGGGCGTTCATCATAGCAGTCCTCAAAGCTGAAGAAGCCCCAAAACTGATCCTGCCTGAACACGGGCATCAGCATCAGGGAAAGGATGCCGTGCGGCGTAAACGCCGCCTGTTCTTCTTCAGGGAGCGCGGTCACGGAGACGTTGATGCTCTCTTTGTCCTGAAGACGCGCAAGCCAGTCCGGGAATTTCTCCGCAAAAGGCACGTGCGCAAGACCCTGTTGCGATGTTTTTTCGTCCATCCAAGTGTACAGGGATTCATAGGAGGGGTTCCCGCCGCCCCCGCTGTTTTTCCAGATTCGCACGCGGGACGCGCCTGCGGACTGGGCGATCATATCCATCCCCTGATCCATGATTTTTTCGAATTCGCCCACGCCGGAGCCGAGCAAAAGCGTGGCGGCGTCGTTTGTGGTGCGCAGAAGCCCGTCCATGTCTTTCAGCGCGGTCATGACCTCATGGAGTTCATTGTAAGGCTTCGAGATCGGCCCGGACGTGAAAAACGCCAACATGACGCTGATGGCGAAACAGATGAAACCCACCAGGATAAAACCGCTCTGAACGTCACGGATGGGGCTTTCAGGCAAAGGCGCCGCCACGCCCAAGGACCAGCCGGCGTTAGAACCGGTTATGGTGACGTAAGCGCATATCCTTTCAACGCCGCCAAAGGTGTACCTGCCTATCCCTCGGTCTTCCTGTATCATATTCTCCATAAAGCTGCCGATGCTCTCATGGACGGGATCCGTTTTGGCGAGTTCTATGAAGTTATAGCGTTCAAGCGTCATGTAATCGCGGACGTTTGCGATGATGGTTCCTGTCTCATCGATGACGAATATATTGCCCGTATTCCAGATCGTGAAGTCCGACACGAATTCACTGAAGAACATGCCTGAAACCGTGGCGGACAAAACATAGCCCTTCTCCGCAGGCACGCAGACATGAAACACCAGCGTCCCGCTGGGGTCAAACCTTGTCGTGGAAATGACCATTTCACCGGCAAAGGCTCGTTTAATATACTCACTGTCTATCAAACCGGGCGGCGTCACAGGGTCGCCCGCAGTCGCCACGACGCCGCCTGGGCTAAAAACCGTAAACGCCATAAAATCGGCGTATTTCCCAAGCTGCCCTTCCAGGATGCCATGGTATTTGCTGTCCGCGGCTCCGCCCAGGCTCACCGCCACCGTCTCCGCGTCCGATTTGAGCAGGTTGATTTTCGTCGTGATCAGCGCGTCCGCGATTTCCGCCACGGCGGTCATGTCCTTTTCAATGGTTTTTTCCATATTTCCCTGCGTGAAAATAAAACCCGTCCCTATGCCGAAGACGATCACCAGGATCGCAGTCAACGCCATGACCAGCGTAATCCTTGCGCGTATGGACATGAAACCACCCCTTTCTGGCAAAAACCTGTTACGGAACAAATGAACGTTCGCGAACGGCGCGTAATGAAGTGAAGCAAAAGGCAGAACGGATGAATAGTGGAAGCAAGTGCGCAACCACACATATAAGAATATCACAGTTATTAGTAATTGAAAACACTTTTTTCCAAAAATACCATGAGATTTTTCAATTTTTTATTTTTTGACGAATTGAGGGAGGAGATTTAGGATCGCCGCTGCGGGGGTTACTGTTATGGATCTTGGGTATGCACGGCACCGCTACGTCCTTTGTCGTTGCGAGGAGCGAAGCGACGAAGCAATCCATATGCCGCTCTGGATTGCTTCGCTTCGCTCGCAATGACGGAGGATATGACACCCGCCCCGCAGCTGGGTAGATTCGTTCCGTTTGGTGACGGAACCCGTCGTGATTGACTGTTATGAATCTTTGCTGCGCAAGCGGGGTTAGGTGTCCAGCCAGTTCACAAAGGGCTGCCACCAGTCGCCTGGTTCGAAGGGACGCGCGTGCGTGCCGGTGTCCGTCCGGAAAAACATATGGGGGACGCCGGCTTTTGTCAACGCCGCGTCGAGCAGGACGGAACTCTCAAAAGGCACCATCCGGTCGGCCGTGCAATGATAGAGAAACGTCGGCGGCCAGCCGGCCGCGATGCCGAGCTTGGCGTCATAGGATGCCGGCCCGCCGTCCGGAGGGCCGTCCCTGACCATCAGCGGGTAAACCAGCAGCGCCGCTTGGGGGACAGGCAGGCCGGAGCCGGCGCGGACTGCTTCGCCTAAGTAAGTCGCCGTCACATGTCCGCCCGCGGAGAAACCGGCGAGCACAAGGGTTTGGGGATTGACGTGCCACGCGTCCGCCCGCGCGGCGATTAAAAGGGCAGCCTTGCCGAGGTCGGCGGCGGACTTGACGGGCGGGCGCGCCTCTTTTTCGTAGCGGACGCTTTCGCCGACGGAATAATGTAAAACAAAGGGCGCATAACCGGCGTCCAACAGCCGGGCCGCGACCGGTTCGCCTTCGCTTGTGCCGATGAGCCGGTATCCGCCACCCGGACAGATGATGACCGGCGTCTTTTTTGCCCCGCTGTCGGACGCGGCGTCCGCCGCCGCAAACCGCGTCAGATAAACGTCTTCCGGTTCCCCCGGAAGAGAAACGCGCTCCTGGTCGTAGTGGGTCATGTGGATGTCCTCCTTGTTTGTTACTGTTATGAATCTCAGGTATATAGGATCGCCGCTACGGGGCGGGCATAACCCTGCGGGTCGGGGCGGCTGACGCCTATGCGGGCGCTACACTCGCGTTGCTCGTTCCGCTCGT